>DATAPW010000302.1:0-5273 GCA_036265005.1 Acetobacteraceae bacterium
CACGCTCTGGTCCGGGAGCGGAATATGAATACCATCGGTGAGAACATGCTGGAAGTTGGACGGCACCGATTGCCCAGGTGACTGATCGATCACGTCAACGCCGTACACACGGCGACAATGCCTGGCCAACGCGCCTGCGAAGGCACATCGGCCTGGGCCTATCTCGGCCACCACGGCATCCGCTGACACGTACTTTCTCGCGAAGGCCAGCTCGAAGCCAACAGTCTGGTCCGCATCATGCGTTTCCCCAGGGAGGGACTCGGGGAATGCCTCGGCGTAAGCATCGTACAGCTGGCCATACAGTTTCATCCGCTCCGTGCGGCTGGCTTCGCGGAGCTTGGTTGCAATTTGCGTCTCAAATACGCACTGGTCATGCTCTCGGCTATATGCCTGCTCAGACATCGTAAACTCCGACTACGCGTGGTCTCTGATGTAACGGAATGTAACATATACGGCCGGCGATGGCGCCTGTCCAGATTGACGGCGCGGACGCTCGCCGACACGGCGCCGGGCGGTGGCCGAAACCAGCAACCCCAACCGCTCCAGCTACGGAACCTCCGTGGAGCGGGGCTTTTTGGCGCAGCCCAAGTTCTGTTCAGCCCCGCGCCTCCGGCCCTAGGAGCGCCATCCGGCGCCTCCGGATGTGCTGGTGACTTGTTGCCGATATTGGCAGCGCATCTGGCCCTGGCAGTGCCACACGCCGCGGGCGGACCCGCATGTTGGTAACTGCCCGGTCACGAGCAACACCGCCACGCGCCCACCGCAGGGGATGGCGGATCCGCGCGAGCGGATGCGTTGCCGGCGGGCGCGCAAGAGTGGGGATAGGTTCGCCATCCGAGGATGGGGTTCATTGCGCACGTGAGTGGGAGGACTTCCAAGTGATAACTCAGCGACAAAATCATGACGGGAAATGCCGTTCACAGGCTTTGACAGGCGCAAACCACACGCGATGTAATTTGCTTAACACCAGGGATGGGCGCAGGTTGCTTTGACTTGTCTACTCTCTGAACTGGGCGCGCATTTGTGCTGACTGCGCGCCCTTCCTTTACCGGCGGGTGCGCGCCCGCGCAGCGCCGCAGCACCGCTGGCTTTCCATTACCACACGATATGCGCCCGGCGGGGAACCGACCGGCGCTTTGCTGTTCGACCTCGCACCGCCTGAGATACCCGATTGCATCCTATCAGGGATGCGACCGCTGAACCTTTGACCGCGCTGGTCTAGCCCGGCAGTGGGCCGATGAAACCGCCTTCGCGCGGCGCGCTATCGCGCTCCCTTGCTGATCGGCTGACAGTAAGGAGCACTGCGATCGGAATTCTTTGACAGAGGCCCGATAGCCGCCGCCACGCACGTCCGGCGGCCATCACCGGTGCCGCAGCGAAGACGGTCAGCGTAGCCGGGCACATGGGTCTGGTGCACCCATGTGCCCGGTTACATCCTAAAGATTCGCCTGGAAATCAACGTAGTCGCGAACCTTGCGATAGACCTGCAGTCGGTTCCGCTGGCTGTCGGCTACAATGATCTCATTCGTCGCCGGATTGAAATCGACCGCCGTCGGGAAGCAGAAGCGCCACAGCGGTTCCAGGTTCCGCACCCGGCGATACGCCTTCATCATGTCGGGGTTCGCGTCGACACTCTGTTGTCCCCATTTGGACATCACCTGGGCGTCGCCGTAGAGGTTGGTCAGCGGCGTGCCGTCGGCCTCGAAGATGCAGACCCTGTGGTTGCCCCAGTCCGTGACGTAGATGTCGCCTTCCGGATCCACCGCGACGTCCGTGGGATGGTTGAGCAGGCCAGCCTTGGGATATTGGGATTGCGGCAGGCTGGCGACGAACGGTCCCAGATAGGTGACGGCGTAGGCGTCCTCCGTGCGAGGAACCTCCCCGTACTGGCCGATCGACATCAGGAAGTGGCCCTGTGGCGACAGCTTCTGCACGCGATGGTTCTTCCAATCGGCCACATAGATATTGCCGGCACCGTCGAGCGTGATGCCCCAGGGCTGGTTGAACTCGCCTTCACCGGAGCCGGCCTTGCCGCAGGTGGCAACCAGCTTGCCCTCCGGCGTGAACACCTGGAGACGATTGTTGCCACTGTCGACGACGATGACGTTGCCGTTCTTTTCGCATGCCAGGCCGGCCGGACGCAGCAATTCGCCATCGCCGCTGCCGGTCGTGCCCCATTTGTATTGGAACTTCCCGTTGGCGTCGAACACCGAGATGGTATTGGTCCATTCATCCGAGCAGAAGACGCGCCCGCCGCTGCCGACCGCGACACCGAAGGGCCAGGTGGCCTTCCCGTCACCATCGCCATGCTGGAAGAACTCGGACACCAGCTCTTCATCGCCGGCGCCGCCGAGCCTTATGCGGTTCACCCGCATGCCGAAATTGTTCTCGTTGCCCCGATTGGCGGTATAGATATCACCGTCGTTGCCCAGGCACATCGTCTGGACGTAGTTGAATCCGGTGCCGGTCGCCGCGCCACGCCCGATGGAATGGCTCCAGTCATAGGCCCTGCCACGAACGACTGTCGTAAGCGCCATAGTTCCCTCCCGTCACTCCGCAAAAGTTCCGCCCCTCCCGTTCCGCACGAACGGGAGAGGTAGCCATCGGCCGGCTCAGTGCAGGAAGGCCGGCTTCTCGTAGGTGCCGTTGACGATCGGCGCCGGGTTCAACGCGAGCCACTTGTCAAGAATGGTCGAGTAGATGCTGCGGAAGTCCATGCTCGGGTTCAGATCGCCCTGCACGAGCTTGCTCGCATCCAGCGACGGGTATTCGCCATAATGCCCGCCCTTCACCTTCTCGCCGAGCACAAACGTCGCACCTGCTGCGCCGTGATCGGTTCCGGAGCCGTTGTCACGCACGCGGCGCCCGAATTCCGAGAACATCAGCACGATGACGTTGTCAGCAGCGTTGTGTGCGCGCAGGTCGGTCATGAAGGCGTCAAGCCCCTCGGTGACCTGCGTCCACAAACCGGCATGCAGCGGGGCTTGCCCGGCATGCGAGTCGAAGCTGCCATGGTCACAGTAGAAGACCCGCGTTCCCAGGTTGGCGAGATGCACCTGGGCGATGCCACGGAGCTTCTGTGCGATCGTGCTGTTCGGGTATTGCACGTCCGACTTGTAGAGGCCCGGCGCCACCTTCAGGATGTCGGCGCCCTTCAGTCCATCGAGGCCGGTGGTGCCGAGGTACTCCATGACCCCGCTGCCCTCGATCGGCTGATACATGTGGGAGAAGGTCTCCAGCACTTTCAGCCGTTGCGCCTGGTCGCGGATCGTCGGCAGGAAGCCATACTGCTCCAGCGGGCCGGCCACGCAGGCGACCGGAACGCCCGGCACCGCCAGTGCGCGGAACAGGCACGGCCCGAAGCTTACCGCTGTGACGACGTTCTCCTTCTTCGGATCGAACTCGCGGATCACGCGGCCCAGCCAGCCCTCGGTGCCGACCTTCTCGGCCTCGCAGGTGTGCCAGATGTCCATCGAGCGGAAGTGTGACCGTGGCGAGTCGAGATAGCCGACGCCATGCATGATGGCGAGCTTGTCGTCATCCCAGAACTTCTTCAGCGGCGCCATGTACGACGGGATGGCATGCGCCTGGTCAAGGTGGACCATATCGCCGTCGGCGATCCCGACCGCCTTGCGATTGTCCTTGTACAGGCCGTTGTTGTACGGGATCACCGTATTCAGGTAGTCGTTGCCGCCGGTGAGCTGCAGCACGACCAGCACCGGATCCTTCGATTGCTGTGTTGCCGACATAGAATAATACCCCCTATCCGTTCCGTGTCACATATCAGCCGAACTGGTATTCGCGCGTCGCTGCGATGAGCTGCAGCATCTCGGCGGCACGCCGGGTAGCGTTCTTCGCACTGGTGTCGTTGTCCCAGCCGATCTCGCCCCACGTCTTCGCCGCGTCGGTGAGCTCCTTCTTGGTATCGGCGCCCAACTCGAGCTGGCCGAGCAGGTCAAGGCAGTTATCGACGAGTTGCTCGGGCGTCTTGGTTCCCTGGGCCTTCAGGCGATTGATGATGGCCTGC
This sequence comes from Acetobacteraceae bacterium, assembly GCA_036265005.1. Lineage (GTDB taxonomy): Bacteria > Pseudomonadota > Alphaproteobacteria > Acetobacterales > Acetobacteraceae > JAMXLO01. The sequence goes on from DATAPW010000302.1 coordinate 4,028, forward strand.
ACGCCCGGCAGATCGGGATTGCCGATCTGCGCCGCGACGAAGTTGATGCGCGACATCAGCGAGCCGCTGTTGATCCACTCCTTGCCGGTGTGCCAGCCTTCGACCGACGGCGGGTTGAGCAGGTCCTGGCCCATATATGCGGGCTGCATCGACAGCTCGCCGTAGCCGGGCTTCGGCAGCTCGTAGCCGCCCACCAGGCGCAGCGTGCCGACGACCACTTCGGCCGGCGACTTCAGGTGCTGGTAGCGCGCGTTCTTGAAGAAGTCGGATTTGAACAGTGCCCGCAGGACCGGCTTGATGTGGCACTTCGACTCCTGGAACACCTTCATGAGCATGGCGATCGCTGCGGGATCGCGCGGCTCCTCGATGGACCAGGCAGGCACCTGCGGCTCATCGGCGACGAAGAAGTTGTACAGGTGGCGGCAGATGAACTTGGCGCAGGCCGGCTGCTGCACGATGATGTCGATGATGTCCTCGCCGTTCAGGTTGCCCTTGTGGCCGAGGAAGGTCTTCTCGCCATCGTCGTGGTCCTCCGGACGGTATTCGAACTTCCACGGGAAGCGGCCGTACGGCAGACGCGGCAGCTTGGTCTCGAACGTCAAGCCGGTGAACGCGCGCGATGCCTCGCGGACATCCACCTCGGTGTAGTTGCCGGCCCCCAGGCTGAACAGTTCCAGGAGCTCACGGCCCCAGTTCTCGTTCACCGCGGTCCCGTGGTTCTGGTTGTTGTCCAGCCAGAACAGCATCGTCGGGTTCTTCGCGATCATCAGCAGCAGATCACGATAGTTGCCCATGCCGTGCTTGCGGAACATGTCGATCTGTTCCAGCAACTGGTCGTAGTTGTCGACCTTCGAATTGCCGGTGGCGAACACGCTGTGCCAGAACAGCGCCATCTTCTCCTGGAGCGGCCGCTTGGTGTTCACCAGGTAGTACATGTAGTTGACGTTGCCCATCGGCGGCTGGCCGCCAGGCAGCAACGCAGCCGGTTGATGGCGGAGCAGCACGTAGGGATCTACCGGCGGCTGACTGTCCGGATTGATCAATTCCTCGACGGTCGCGTCGTAGCCCTTGGCAGCGCGTGCCTCCAGCTCTTCGCGGCCAGCACCGAAACCGGCGCGTCGCATCAAATGCGCAACCAGCGCGATGTCGTCCTGATTTGCCATATCCGTTCCTCCCGACCAAATGAGTGATAGTCGTATCCTGGGCTGCTACGACCCCTTCTCTGTTCGCTGTCACATCATCGCTC
>DATAPW010000303.1:0-29934 GCA_036265005.1 Acetobacteraceae bacterium
ACAGAGTTCGATTGCGGCGTCGCCGCGACCAACGCCTTGGCGGCGCTGGTGCGCGAACTGCCCGTGGCGTGCCGGACACGCGGCCAGGATGATCTCGGTCGGCCGTACGGAGAGTGCGAGGCAAGCGGCACCGACCTCAACCGCGCACAGGTCGCTGCAGGATGGGCTCGCGCCGACAAGGCAGTCCCGGCCTTGCAGTCGGCGGAGGCGCAGGCTCGCGCCGAGCGCCGTGGGCTGTGGGCCCTGGCGCGCGACGCGAGCCGGTAGCACGTTAGCGCTTCAGCGCGGGGTCTTCCCCGTGGCTGTGCGCCTTACCGATCCTCTCGGCCTCTTGCATCTTCTTGGCATCCTTGGAATGCAGCGCTCGCTTGGCGTCCCGGGCAGCCGGCTCGACCTTGCCGCTCTCGGCGAATGCCTTGGCGTCGCGGTTATAAGCCTGCGCAGCGGTCCGACTGCCTTCGCCCTCATTCGCCGCCGGGTGGTCTGGCTTGCCGGTCATTTTTTGGGTCCTCCATCTGGTCCGGTGAAGGACGGGAACTCCAGCCGGTCTGCCGGGTTGCAATCACGGCATGGCGCGGTGTCATGGAATCTCGCTGCGAAATCGTCGAGAGGGGAGAAAGAATGCTGCCTCCCGCCCCCTGCGCGCGCAATCCTGTGCCTCGGCCAGAGGCCAGGATGCGGTATGGACAGTGGGTTAACCACAATCCGGTTAAAATCGGCTATTGCGTTGCACAATAATGCTTTTTCACCGTGGCGCGCTTGCGTATGGCTGACCGCGGACGCTAGTTGTCGCGTGGACTACGGTGCTGCAACCGGGGGGCGAGCCATGGCACAGGCGGCCGAAGCCAAGAAGCGCGGCAAGACCCGTGAGCCATCCGCGGACAAGGATGTGCTCCTCAAGGCATACCACGACATGCTGCTGATCAGGCGCTTCGAGGAGAAGGCGGGCCAGCTCTACGGCATGGGGCTGATCGGCGGCTTTTGCCATCTGTATATCGGGCAGGAAGCCGTCGTCGTTGGCATGCAGCTCACTCTGTCGGACGGCGACGAGGTCATCACCTCGTATCGCGACCACGGCCACATGCTGGCAACCGGCATGGATCCGCGCGGCGTGATGGCGGAACTCACCGGCCGCGCCGGCGGATACTCGCATGGCAAGGGTGGCTCCATGCATATGTTCAGCAAGGAGAAGAGCTTCTTCGGCGGCCACGGCATCGTCGGTGCGCAGGTCAGCATCGGCACCGGCCTCGCATTCAGCAACTGGTATCGCGGCAACGACCGGGTATCGGTCACCTACTTCGGCGAAGGCGCGTCCAACCAGGGCCAGGTGTTCGAAAGCTTCAACCTGGCGGCGTTGATGAAGCTGCCCGCCATCTACGTGATCGAGAACAACAAATACGGCATGGGCACCAGCGTCGAGCGTGCGTCGGCGTCACGCGACCTGTCGAAGAACGGCACGCCCTGGGGCATTCCCGGCATGCAGGTGGACGGCATGGACGTACTGGCGGTGAAGGAGGCCGGCGAGCAGGCGGTGGCGCATTGCCGCGCCGGCAAGGGTCCGTTCCTGCTCGAGGCGAAGACCTACCGCTATCGCGGCCATTCGATGTCGGACCCGGCGCGATACCGCACGCGGGAAGAGATCCAGACCATGCGCACGCAGCACGATCCGATCGACGGCGCGCGCAAGAAGCTTGAGGCATTGGGCATCGACGAGGCCACCATCAAAACGATGGATGACGAGGTGAAGGCCGTCGTACAGGAAGCCGCCGATTTCGCGCAGAGCAGCCCGGAACCGAACGAGGCCGAATTGTGGACCGACGTACTGGTGGAGGGTTGAGTCGATGTCCACGCAGATCCTGATGCCGGCGCTGTCGCCGACCATGACCGAGGGCAAGTTGTCGCGCTGGCTGAAGAATGTCGGCGACGAAGTGCACGCCGGGGACGTGATTGCCGAGATCGAGACCGACAAGGCGACGATGGAGGTGGAGGCGGTCGACGAAGGCAAGCTGGCACAGATCCTGATCGATGAAGGCACCGAGGGCGTGGCCGTGAATACGCCGATCGCGGTGCTGGCGGCCAACGGCGAAGATGTGGCGGCGGCGCCGGCGGCAACTCCGAGCGCACCGGTGGCGAAGGCGCCAGAACCCGCCACGCCGCCGGCGCCGGCAGCGCCCACCCCGCACGCCGTCCCTCCGGCGCAATCAGTTCAACCGGAGCCGGACAGGGACTGGGGACCGACCAAGCCGATCACCGTGCGCGAGGCTTTGCGCGACGCGATGGCGGCCGAATTGCGCCGCGACGACAAGGTGTTCCTGATCGGCGAGGAGGTCGCCCAGTACCAGGGGGCCTACAAGATCAGCCAGGGCCTGCTGGATGAATTCGGCCCCAAGCGGGTGATCGATACGCCGATCACCGAGCATGGCTTCACCGGCATGGCGGTTGGCGCGGCACTCAATGGCCTTAAGCCCATCGTCGAATTCATGACCTTCAACTTCGCCATGCAGGCGATGGACCAGATCATCAATTCGGCTGCGAAAACGCTGTACATGTCGGGCGGCCAGATGGGCTGCCCGATCGTGTTCCGCGGCCCCAACGGCGCCGCCGCGCGCGTCGCCGCACAGCATTCGCAGTGTTACGCAAGCTGGTATGCGCATGTGCCAGGATTGAAGGTCGTCGCGCCCTGGTCTTCGGCCGACGCCAAGGGGCTGTTGCGTTCGGCGATCCGCGATCCCAATCCGGTCATCGTGCTGGAGAACGAGATCCTCTACGGCCACAGCTTCGAATGTCCCACGGATGAGGACTTCATCCTGCCGCTCGGCCGCGCCAAGGTGGAGCGCGTCGGACAGCATGTGACCATTGTGGCGTTCTCCATCATGGTCGGCGTGGCGCTGAAGGCGGCGGAGGCGCTGGCCGAACAGGGCATCGAGGCGGAGGTGATCAACCTGCGGTCGCTGCGGCCGTTCGACACCGCGACCGTGGTCGAGAGCGTGAAGAAGACCAATCGCATCGTCATGGTGGAGGAAGGCTGGCCGTTCGCCGGCATCGGCGCGGAGGTGGCGATGCAGGTGATCGAGCACGCATTCGACTGGCTCGATGCGCCTCCGGTGCGGGTGCACGGCGCCGACGTGCCGCTGCCGTATGCCGCCAACCTGGAGAAGCTGGCACTGCCGCAGCCCGAATGGGTGATCGACGCGGTGAAGAAGATCGTCTGAGGGGAGCGGCACATGGCAACCAACATTTTGATGCCGGCGCTGTCGCCGACGATGACCGAGGGCACGCTGTCGCGCTGGTTGAAGAAGGAAGGTGAAGCGGTCCGCGCCGGTGACGTCATCGCCGAGATCGAGACCGACAAGGCGACGATGGAGGTCGAAGCGGTTGACGAGGGCGTGCTGGGCAAGATCCTGGTCGCGGACGGCACACAGGGCGTGAAGGTGAACGAGCCGATCGCGATCCTGGTGGAGCAGGGCGAGGCGGTGCCGAGTGGCGCCCCGGCGCCGAAGCCACCGCCGGCCGCCAAGCCCGCCCCGGTATCCCAGACGCCCGCTCAGGCGGCGAAGCAGCCAGAACCAGCCCCTGCTTCAAGTGCCCGGACGACGGCTCCGCCGGCACCGCAAGCGGTCGCGCCGGGCGGCAATGGCCATGACACCAGTGAGGATCGCATCTTCGTATCGCCACTGGCGCGGCGGATGGCGAAGCAGTCGGGCATCGATCTGGCGGCATTGAAGGGCAGCGGGCCGAACGGCCGCATCGTGAAGGTCGACATCGAAGCAGCCCTGCAGAAAGGCGGTGCGGCGGCGCCTGCCCCGGTTGCAGCACCAGCGCCTGCGGCTGCCCGCGCACCGACACCCGCACCTGTCATCACCGCGCCACATAAGCTGGTGCCGCACAGTTCGATCAGGAAGGTGATCGCGCGCCGTCTGACCGAGGCGAAATCCACCATCCCGCATTTCTACGTCTCGATGGACGTGGAGATCGACGCGCTGATCAAGCTGATGAACGACCTGAACGCGAAGTCGCCGAAGGAGGGACCGGGCGCCTACCTGATCACCATCAACGACCTGGTGATCAAGGCGTCCGCGGCGACATTGCGTCGCGTGCCTACGGTGAACGCCGCGTGGACCGACGATGCCATGGTGCTGTTCGACGACGTGGACATCAGCGTCGCGGTGGCGATCCCGGATGGTTTGATCACGCCTATCGTGCGCCAGGCAGACCAGAAGGGATTGTCCACGATCAGCCGCGAGATGAAGGACCTCGCCGGACGCGCGCGGGCCGGGAAGCTGAAGCCGGAGGAATTCCAGGGCGGCGGGTTTTCGATCTCCAACATGGGCATGTTCGGCGTGACCGAGTTCTCCGCGATCATCAATCCGCCGCAGGCGGCGATCCTTGCCGTTGCCGCGGGGCGGAAGCGGCCGGTGGTGAAGGGCGATTCGCTGGCGATCGCGACGGTGATGACCTGCACGCTGAGCGTCGATCACCGCGTGGTGGACGGCGCGCTGGGCGCGAACTGGCTGCGCGAGTTCAAGCGGATCGTCGAGGATCCCCTGAGCCTGCTGCTGTGACGCGGGCATGACCTTCACCCTGCGCCCAACCACGCCATCCGACATTCCTGCCCTGCACAGACTGATGCGTGACTTTGCGACCTACGAAAAGCTGCAGGCGCGCTTTCTCATCACCGAAGCCGGCTTGCATGACGCGCTGTTCGCACCGCATCCCCCGCTTGACTCCATCCTGGTGGACAGCGACGGCAGCACGATCGGCTTTGCCCTGTGGTACTTCCTGTTCGGTACATTCTCCGGCCGCACCGGACTGTTCGTCGAGGACATCTACGTCGCCGAAACCCATCGCGGTCGTGGCATCGGCCTGGCGCTGTTCCGCCACATGGCGCGCATTGCCGCGCAGCGCAACTGCGCCGACATGACGTGGAACGTGCTGGACTGGAACACGCCGGCGATCGAGTTCTACCGGCGCATCGGCGCCAGACCGATCCGCGGCTGGATCCCGCAGCAACTCACCGGCGACGCCCTGGCCGCGCTCGCCGCAGGAGCAGAAAATGGCTGACCAGAGCTTCGATATTGTCATTGTCGGCGGTGGCCCGGGCGGTTACGTCGCCGCCATCCGCGCCGCGCAACTTGGCATGAAGGCCGCCTTGGTGGAGCGCGACCAACTGGGCGGCATCTGCCTGAACTGGGGCTGCATCCCCACCAAGGCGCTGCTGCGCACATCCGAGATCAACCACCTGCTGCATCATCTGCCGGACTTCGGCTTTGCTCCGGTGGAGCCGCGCTTCGAACTCGACAAGGTGGTGAAGCGTTCGCGCGCGGTGGCGAAACAGCTTTCGCAGGGCGTGGCGCACCTGATGCGCAAGAACAAGATCACGGTGTTCGACGGCACGGCGAAGCTGGCGGGCAAACAGACGCTGGCGGTGGAAAAGGACGGCAAGCCCGTGGCGACATTGAAGTCGCCGCACATCATCCTGGCGACCGGCGCGCGCGCGCGGCAGCTTCCGGGGTTGGAGGCGGATGGCAAGCTGATCTGGAGCTACCGTGAAGCGATGGTGCCGCCGGCAATGCCGAAGTCGCTGCTGGTGATCGGCTCGGGCGCGATCGGCATCGAGTTCGCCAGCTTCTATCGCGACATGGGCGCCGAGGTGACGGTGGTGGAGGTGCTGCCTCGTATCCTGCCCGTCGAGGACGAGGAGATTTCCGCTTTCGCGCACAAGGCATTCGAGAAGCAGGGCATCCGCATCCTGGTCGGCGCCAAGGTCAACGGGGCGAAGAAGGGGAAGGACAACGTCGTTGTCTCGGTGGAGGCAGGCGGCAAGAGCCAGGACATCACGGTGGACCGGGTGATCTCCGCCGTCGGCATCGTCGGCAACGTCGAGGGGATCGGACTGGAAGGCACCGGCGTGAAAGTGGATCGCACGCATGTGGTGATCGACGAATACTGCCGCACCGGCGAGCCTGGCGTGTATGCGATCGGCGACCTGGCAGGGCCGCCATGGCTCGCGCACAAGGCGATGCACGAGGGCGTGTTGTGCGTCGAGAAGATTGCCGGACTGAACGACGTACATCCGATGGACGTGACGAACATTCCCGGCTGTACCTATTGCCGCCCTCAGGTTGCCTCGGTTGGCCTGACGGAAGCGCGCGCCAAGGAAGCCGGGCACGAGGTGAAAGTGGGAAAATTCCCGTTCATCGGCAACGGCAAGGCGATCGCGATGGGCGAGGTCGAGGGCATGGTGAAGACGGTATTCGACGCGAAGACCGGCGAATTGCTCGGCGCGCACATGGTCGGGGCGGAAGTGACCGAACTGATCCAGGGCTACACGGTTGCGCGCACGCTGGAGAGCACCGAGGCGGAGTTGATGCGCACGGTATTCCCACATCCGACGATCAGCGAAACGATGCACGAGGCCGTGCTGGCGGCATACGGTCGGCCGCTGCATATCTGACGTCGTATCGGCCCTTGTACCAACGCCCGTTGATAGCGACTCATCGTTCTCACTGTCATGGCCGGGCGTGTCCCGACCATCCACGTCTTCCTGGTCTGCGTCGGCCAAAAGACGTGGGTGGCCGGGCCAAGCCCGGCCATGACAGTCGGGGCAGCGCATAAATCATCATCAATGAGCTTTGGTATGAGTGGTCGGATGAACTGTCGATGAAGACGGCTTTATCCGCTTGCAAATTGCCTGGGTTCGCTTCCTCCTTGGCCGTCATCGCGGCAGAAAGGAGATCCCGACATGGCCAATCCGTTCGTGCACGTCGAACTCAATACCACCGACCTCGCCTCGGCGAAGACCTTCTACCAGACATTGTTCGGGTGGAAGCTGCATGACGAGGATATGGGCGGCGGCATGACCTATACGATGATCGATGTCGGCGAAGGGACCGGCGGTGGCATGATGACGCATCCGATGCCGGGCCAGCCTTCGCACTGGCTGCCCTATGTGCTGGTGGACGATATCGTGGCGGCAACCGCGAAGGCGAAGTCACTCGGCGCCACGGTGATCCGCGACGTGATGGCAGTGATGGAAGCCGGCTCGCTGTCCATCATCAAGGACCCGAACGGCGCAGTCCTCGGCCTCTGGCAGCCCAAGGCGGAGTGACCCGACGCAGCGGGGGGCGGTACGGCGAACGAGACGTCGCGGCGCCCGCGCTGCGCGATGCGGCGCGCCCTGCCCCGCTGCGTCACTCACCCAGGCTGGTCAGCCTGCCGATTTGCTCCGGCGGCATGTCGAGCAGCCTTGCCAACACCTCCCTCCGGAAGTTGTCGTAAACCACGTCCTTCCCGCGGATATCCGCACCGAAATTGGCCGCCGACCGTTGATACCGCGAGTTCAAATACGGGTTCAGCCGCCGCTGGAGTTCGTCATCCAGCGCGATCACCCGCCCGGCAATCGCCGCGCGTTCGGCTGGGCCGTGCGCGGCATAGTAATCCAGCCACCAGTCCAGGATGCGCAGCCGATGAACTTCCTCATCCGGGCCGACACGGTCCTCGGCAAAGTCCTTGATCCCCGGATCGCCGACCTGGCCGGTGCGACGCTCGGTGTGCAGGCGTGACAGGATATGCAGTTCGTAATGCAGTTCCCAGGCGAAGAAGCTGTGGATGTCGCGATACGGCAGGTCCTCCAGCGCATCCCAATGGAGACGGACGATATCGTTGATTTGCCGGATCGGGTCGTAGCTAAGCACGCGCTTCACGTAGTCCCGCACGAATTCCGCATGGAACCCGTCATCGCCGATCTGGCGCGCCAGGAAATATTGCTCATTCAGATCGGGAAACAGCCGGTCGAGCGCCTTCGTCGCGGCCTGCACGATCAGCGAGTCGTGGCCGGCGGTCCAGATCCAGTTGTCGCAGATGCCCTCGATCTCTGCCGGCGTCGCGGCAGGACGCCGAGGCGCCACACGCTCCAATGGCAAATGCGGAGCGAAGCGGGTGACGACCTCACGATAGATGGTGTCCTCGATCTGCGCAGACCAGCGGTACTGTTCCAAGGCGCTCATGCCGGGGGACCATAGCATGACGGGAGCGGAACAAGGCACTTCTTGACGCCCCCTCCCCCGCCCGCCACATCTCCGCCATGGCAACCCGCCTCGTCATCGACCACCGCGCCGCGCCGCCGCGCCATCCCGAAAAGGCGCACCGGCCGGACAACCCCATCCAGCGCAAGCCGGCCTGGATCAGGGTGAAGGCGCCCACCCATCCGGTCTACCACGAGACCCGCGCCCTGATGCGCGCCAACGGCCTGGTCACCGTCTGCGAAGAGGCCGCCTGCCCCAATATCGGCGAGTGCTGGTCGCAGCGCCACGCCACCATGATGATCATGGGGGACACCTGCACCCGCGCCTGCGCCTTCTGCAACGTGCGCACCGGCCAGCCGGACGCCCTGGCCGCCGACGAGCCCAGCCGCGTCGCCGATGCGGTGGCGAAGCTCGGCCTGCAGCACATCGTCATTACCTCGGTGGACCGCGACGACCTGCCTGACGGCGGCGCCGCACACTTCGCCGCCACCATCCGCGCGATTCGTGCGGCCGCACCCGACACCACGATCGAGGTCCTCACCCCGGATTTCCTGCGCAAGCCGGGTGCCATCGACATCGTGGTGGCGGCGCGCCCGGATGTGTTCAACCACAACCTGGAAACGGTGCCGCGGCTGTATCCCACGATCCGCCCCGGCGCGCGCTACTTCACCTCGCTGCACCTGCTGCAGCAAGCGAAGGCGCTGGACAAATCGATCTTCACCAAGTCCGGCCTGATGGTCGGGCTGGGCGAATCCCGCATCGAAATCATGCAGGTGATGGATGATCTGCGCGCGGCAGAGGTGGATTTCCTCACCATCGGCCAGTACCTGCAGCCGACGGTGAAGCACGCCGCGATCGACCGCTTCGTCACGCCAGAGGAATTTGCCGAGTATGCCGCCCTCGCGCGCGGCAAGGGATTCCTGCTGGTTTCCGCCACTCCGCTCACCCGCAGCTCCTACCACGCGGATGCCGATTTCGCTGCCCTGCGCGCCGCGCGCGAGGCAAAACTGGCGGCCGGATGAAGCTCCATTCAGCGAGTGGCACGGGTCGTAGGGCGGAAAAGCGCAGTGCTGTTCCGCGCTGCGTTGCCGCATTTCGTGCCTGATCGCGGACGGCGCATAGATGCCTACCCACGCCGAACGCCAGATCGTCCCCTACCGGCCTGACCAGCTATTCGATCTCGTTGCGGACGTCGGGAAGTACCCGCAGTTCCTGCCCTGGTGCGTCGCCGCCCGCGTGCGCAGCCGCACCGGACGTGAGCTGGTCGCTGACCTCACCATCGGCTTCGGCCCATTCCGCGAGACCTTTACCAGCCGGGTCACGCTCGATCGGCCAGATCGGGTGAAGGTGCGCTACGAGAACGGCCCGTTCCGCTACCTGAACAACCAGTGGGAATTCATCCCCCACGCCAGTGGCTGCGAGGTCGCATTCTTCGTCGATTTCGAATTCCGCAGCCGCATCCTGCAGGCGGCGATCGGCGTGGTGTTCAACGAGGCAGTCCGTCGCATGGTCGGCGCATTCCACAAGCGTGCACGCGAGGTGTACGGCCCACCAGTCGTCGCCGCTGCGCCTGCGGCAGCCGTCAAGAGCTGAAACACCCTCGGAGATCGCCACCATGCCGTATACCCCGACGCGCCCGGCTGCCGGCCTGCCACCGGTGCGGGTGAACCTGTATTCCGACACGCAGACCAGGCCATCCGCCGCGATGAAGGATGCCATGCTGCGCGCCGACGTGGGTGACGAGCAGCACGGCGACGATCCGACGGTGCATGAACTGTGTGACCGCATGGCGGCGTTGCTCGGCAAGCAGGCCGCCGTGTTCCTGCCATCCGGCACGATGTGCAACCAGATCGCCATCCTGACCCATTGCCGCGCCGGCGATGAGATCATCGCGCACGAGACAGCGCACATCATCCAGAACGAGGGCGGCGGCGCCGGTGCGCTGACTGGCGCCCTGATCCTGGGGCTGAAGGGCGAGCGGGGGCAGTTCGATTCCGACACTGTGCGCGAGGCGTTGCGCGAGCGGCGCCGCAACGTCCCGTCGCAGACGCTGCTCGAGGTTGAACAGACGGCCAATACCGGCGGCGGTTCGGTGTGGCCGCTGGACAAGTTGAATGCGGTGCTCGACACGGCGCACGAGCACGGTATGGCGACACACATGGACGGCGCACGGCTGATGAATGCGGTGGTGGCATCCGGCGTCGCCGCGATCGACATGGCAGCGGGCTGCGATTCGGTCTGGGTCGATTTCACCAAAGGCCTCGGCGCTCCTCTTGGCGCCGTGCTGTGCGGGTCCGAGGCTTTCATCGACGAAGCGTGGCGGTGGAAGCAGCGGCTCGGCGGCTCGATGCGGCAGGCCGGGATCTGCGCCGCAGCATGCATCTACGCGCTGGAGCACAACATCGACCGGCTTGCCGAAGACCACGCCAACGCCAGGGCATTGGCACGCGGGCTGGCGCAGGTGCCCGGCATCACGGTAGAGGAGCCGGAGACCAATCTGGTGTTCTTCGATACCTCCGGCGTCGGCATGACCGCCGACCAACTGGCCGAACGGGTGCGGCGCGAAGGGATCATGCTGTCAGCCATGGGGCGCTATCGCGCACGCGCCTGTACGCATCTCGATGTAGATGGCGCGGGGATCGACACAGCCGTCCGAGCGATCGCGCAGACCGTGGCGCATTAGCAATACATTAGTGAGGCGCTGGCATTCTGATCGGCAGTGCAAGCCAGTCAGGAAGGTTTCGCCATGCGTAGTCTGTTTGTGCTGCTCGCCTTGTCGTTGCTCGCGCTGCCGTCGCAGGCCCAGTCCGTCGCCGACGCCACCACCACGACGAAGCCAGCGCATCCGCATTTGACCATGCAGCAGCGGTTCGAGCAGGCCAACGTCACGCATGATGGTCACCTGACCGAGGACCAGGCGAAAAACGCCTACAAGTCCGTCGCCAGGCATTTCGCCTCGATCGACCAGGACAAGAAGGGCTACATCACCGAGGACGACATCCGCGCCTACTACAAGACGCAGCGCGCCCTGCACCACCCGCCCCAGGCCGCCAGCCACGCCTACAGCAATTAGCGCGTAGCAGGCAGTCGGCGGTCCAGTCGCGAAAGTCAGCGGCGCGGACGGCGACCGGGCCGGGAATCATCGCAAAAACGGATTGGTTTGCCGCTCTGCACCAATCGTCGAGGCCGCCCCGTGGCCGCACAGGAACGACACATCATCGCCCAATGGCAGCAGCTTCTCCTTGATCGCGCGAATCAGCGCGGGATGGTCGCCATAGGGAAAATCGGTACGGCCGATCGAGCCTTGGAACAGCACATCGCCCACCAGGGCAAACCGCGCCGTCTGGTTCACAAACACCACATGCCCGGGTGTGTGACCGGGGCAATGCAGCACGTCGAAATGATGCTCACCGAATGCCACCGGGTCGCCCTCGCGCAGCCAGCGGTCCGGCGTGACATTGCGCATCGCAAAGCCATAGCTGCGGCCCTGCTCCTCCAGCCCCTGCAGCAAAAATTCGTCCCGCTGGTCCGGCCCGATGATTGGCACCGCCGTGGTTGCCGCGCCGCGACGGCACAGCGACTCCTGCAACTCGGTCGCGCCGCCGGCGTGGTCCAGATGACCATGGGTGAGCCAGATCTGCTCGATCGCCGCACCGGTCTGGTCAATCAACGCAAGGATGCGGTCCACGTCGCCGCCGGGATCGACCACAACGCCCTGCTTGCCGGTCTCATCCCACAGGACCGCGCAGTTCTGCTGGAACGGAGTCACCTGGAGGACCGCGCCGTTCAACTTGCCCATCGACCTGATTCCCGAAACGTTCGCTATTGCTGGTTCGTCGGATACGCAGACAGACCATCCGGTGCGAGGATGTCGGCGAAGGTGGACAAGCCGCGCCCGACGCTCTTGCCTCCCCACCCGTCCACCCGCCATCCTGGCGTCATGCCCGACCGACCTTTCCCTGCCGTCGATGCACTAATCCGCCGGGTCCAGCGCGTCGCCGCTGAGCGACCCGACCCGACCCACATCCTCGCCGAAGTGATCAGCATGATCGGCGCCAGCGAGGCTGATCCCTACGTGGTGCTGGGCGTCCTGATGGAGGGCGCAGCCCATATGGTCGCCCACCACATCCCTACGGAACGCCAGGCCGCCACGACCGCGGAGCTGGTCAAACTGCTGAGGCTCCGCCTGAAGGCGCATGGCCTGTAATGGATGGTCCGGTCGAGCCATCACCAAACGGTGACATCGGCTGACGTCGAACCATCCCACCTACCCTCATCCGAGAGCATCAACCAACCAACGCCGTCAGTGAAGTTTGGGCGATTTCAGGAACGTGGTGCGGTCGCCCGAGCGGACCGTGAGCGCAACCGGGCTCTTGTCGCGCATCAAGCGGAGCCGCACCTCCGCCCCGGCGCTGCCTGATGCCCAGACCCGCCGCCACAACCCGGCAAGGTCGGCGACCTCGTCGCCACCGACCGCCAGAATACGGTCGCCCGGTCGCACGCCTGCCTGCTCGGCCGGCCCGTTATCCGACAGGCCACCCACCACCAGCGCATCGTCCGCCTCGGTGGCATACATGCCCAGCCACGGGCGCGCCGGGCGGTTCACACGCCCGTAGGTCAGCAGATCCTTCATGATGGGGGTGAGCAACCCGATGGGCACGACCATGTTCATGTCCAGCCGCTGCCCCTTGCCGTCACCCTGCTGCAGGATCAGCGAGCCGATTCCCATCAGCTTGCCTTCGCTGTCGATCAATCCGCCGCCGCCCCAGAACGGGTGCGCCGGAGCGGTGAAGATCGCGTCGTCCAGCACGTATTCCCAATAGCCGGCAAACTCCTGCCGCCCGACCACGCGGGTTTCCACCGCGTGATGGCGGCCGCCACCGGCCGCGAACACCACCTGGTCGCTCACCTTCAGCCGGTCCGAATCGCCACATTCCAGATACGGCAGGTCGAGCTGCCCGAGTGCCTGCACCAGGCCGAAACCGCTCTCCTGGTCGTAGGCCATGGCGTGACCCGGCGTTGCCCGACCATCGGCTGAGGTGATCCAGATCGTCTCGGCCTCGGTGATGAGGTAGCCGATCGTCGCCACCAGGCCGCTCTTGGCGATCACCACGCCGCTCCCGGCGCGCTCCGTGCCCAAGGTGCCGGCGGTGAATGCATCAGCCGGAACGTAGGTCTTCAGGTTCACCACCGCCTTGAGCGCCCGTTCCATGTCGAACGAGTAGTCGTCCGGGTCCGGCTGCAGGTTGGGCGGGATTTCCCAGTCCTCTTTCTTCATGCCTCGGCGTCTTCCCTGGTTCGAAGGCGGGGCGGTCATCGGATGAATATCGGCGCTTTGCTCGCCTCTGGCCAGAGATCAGTGATCGGCATCGCACGAAGACAAGAGACCGGCTGACGATTGCGGGTCAGAACAGCCGATCCTGCGGCGAATAGGGCACGATGACATCCGTGGGATCGGCCAGATTCAGCATCGCCCGTGCACGCTCATCCAGGGTGTCTGCATCGATATGGCGGGATCTCAGGCCGGCAACCCGTCGCTCCCACGCGTCTCGGTCGGCCTGAGTCTTGGCCTGGTCCGCCTGCGCCTGCGCCAGCAGCTCCTGGCGCTGTGCATAGGCTACCAGCCCGCGGTTGCCCTGCACGGCATTCCAGCCGAAATAACCCACCAGCGACAGGAAGATCACTGGCGCCACAGACGCCTTCGCTCGCCGCTTCACCTCACGTCCGAATGCCATCCACCGCTCCGACTGCCGGTGTGGCGATACTACATGATTCGCGTCGGCGCGTGAACGTATCTGGCCTGACCGATCGACGATCGATCGACTGGCGAAAGGGTCCGAACGGCCCACTCGCCTCCCCCGCCCCCCTCGCCTCCCCCGCCCCCCTCGCCTCCCCCGACGTCAAAACCTTCGATGGCGCCCATGGGAGGCCACAAAGCTGGTAGGTTCGGCAGTGTCACGAGGCGCCACTCTCAGCACGGCCACCTGTCCCCGAGCGCCATCAATATAAGCGGGCCGAACTGATCGGTCTTCCGCTCGGGTCGCTCGTCGACGAACATGATCACGGCATGGGCAGCGTCGAGGACACCGCTCCCGCCAGGAGGGCAGACCCGCCTCTGTGCACGGCCAATATCAAGTGCGGCACTGACCGCGCCGGCGCATCCGCCGATCTGCATCGTGTTACCGGTTGGCGCATTCTCAACCAGGGCACGGCAGCCCATCAGCAGCGACCCTGTCGCGACGACACTATCCGCTGGTTGGGCAATCGCTGGCCCAGTGCTGCCGAGCAATACCGCAAGCGTCAACCAGCGCATGATTTCATACCTTTCTTCCTGGCCAATAACGAAGGTGGCAGGGTCTTGCCGATGCTTCCGCCGGCCTCGACACTTCCAATAAGCCCGAGAGTTGCGGCCGACTTCTCCTTGGCAAGCGTCACACTCTCACGAGTGTGCCTGCATAGGTGCACGTGCGTGTGTCGATTGTCGCGTCCAAAGCCGCGCCGTTGTCCACGAAATATCCGGAGACGTATTCCATCCCGTCAGGGGTGCGTCGAGATGAGAGAAACCCGGCATCGTCCACCCAGCCGTCACCGAACCTGGCGCGGATGTTTTGCTGCTCGAAGTACAGGTCACCGGATGCCGATGATGGGCCAATGCTCACCGTAAGGTCTGCCCCGGGCGCCGCGCACGCGCCCCTTGCGATGACGGCTCCCCTATAGCTGCCGATCGCATAATCCGGCGCCAGTGCTCCAATCCCAACGCAACCGGTCGTCAACAGTGCAAGGGACAACCATCCGATCTTCATGTTCGCTCACTCCAATCCGGTTGGCGCTCACCCATCAAGGTTTGACTGAACCGGCGACGGCGGGCACGACCTGAACAAGGACCGTCACGACGAAATTCGGGCCGATGCCCACGTCGAACCTGTCCGCGCCCACATACCCACGGGCCGGGGTATACGAAATCAATGTCGCCTCCGTCGTGGCCCGCACGGCTGCGGTGCCGTGAGCAGGCGCCGTGACAACCTCGCCTTGCCCCATTGTCTCACGACGGATCGTGGCAGCGAACACACAGGGGGCACCATCCTGCGCAACGGTGAGCTGCTCCTGCCCTCTCTCGGCGCCGACGAAGCCGGATGAATGGGCCACGACACATGCACTTTCGGTAGGCTGCTGGTTGGCACACGCGGACAGACTGATCAGTGCCGCGCTGATCGCCGCTCGGATTCTCATGCGCTGCCATCCCGCCGGCTAAGCCTGGGACTCATGGCGGATGCCCGGTGTGCGACAGCTCAGGCGCGTTGCCCATTGGCGTGAGCGCATGTTCATACCGGCGCATCATCTCGCCGCTTGCCTATCGCACCGCCGATCAGATACCCAAGTTGATAGGCCAGCGTCTGGTTGTCGGTGCCCTGCATGGTGCATTGTACCGAGGCGACCCAGGCGAGCGTGTTGTCCTGCGCATTGTGTGCCTCGACCCGCAAGACCAGAAGCGCCGATTGCACCGGCTGCTGCGGTGAGAATGCGTCGTAGCTGGGGATATCCGGCAGAGCCAAGGTCTGGCCTCCCTGGAGCGCTCCAGCCGCTCCACCCGTCCAGCTTGTCCAGCCTGTCTGCCCCCCACCTCCCTGGTTCAGTCCGCCGCCGCCGGTTCCGCTGCCACCCCCTTGTCCGATCACCTGGTAGCTCAGGGTGAGCTTGACAGTCGGCGTGCCGGATACCGCCAGTCCGGCTTCACGCATGCCGTTGGTGAAAGCTTGCGCGAGCGGCGCGTTGATATCGAAGCTGGCGCGCAAATCGAGCGCTACCACCGTCGGGTCTGTCAACGGAGACAACAGCGCCGCCGAGTACTTCCCGGCGCAACTATCCATTGCGCGCGCTTGCCCGACACCGACCGCCACGCACAGGACACCCGTGGCAACAACGCTTGAGATCTTCAGGAAGCGCAACACCGCTACCTCCATTTCGCACGACGATCCGCAAAACCGCCAATCCGGTCGTGCTGTTGCAGATGTGGCCACTTTCGATCCTCAGCATATTCCACCGTTTTGCGCGCGGCTGCCTATTCAAATTCGGCAATTCGCGCCGATCCAATCGATGCCGGGCACGCCCTGCGACCGCTGCCACGCCGCATTCCGCTGTGTGACCGCCCGAGACTCAGGTGGGCATCTTTGCGAGGACGTTGTACAACGCGGTCTACAAGGACGATGGCCTGTCATCAGTCTGAAGAATGACCGGACGCCGACCGTGTTGGCTCGCACCTGGAGAGGAACGTTGCAGGCACATCTTCCGTCAGGACGCGCGATCCTTGTTCCGCCGCTGCTGATGTCCACCACGTTCCCCGATGGATCGGTTGATCATATTCCCATCTCGGTGACGCAGTGAGCGCCAAAGCCCCGACCGTGAGATATTGGATGGTCCTGCCGGTCTTAGTCGTCGCCTTCCTGGCGCTGCAAAGCGCTGCGTGGGCCGACGATCCGCCTCACTTCGTCGGTGGCAAGACCTGCGAGACTTGCCATGAAGCCGAAACCGCCCGCTGGAAGGGATCGCACCACGCCCAGGCAATGCAGGCTGCCGTCCCGGCCACGGTGCTTGGCGATTTCGCCGATGCGAAGTTCAGTCGCTCAGGCGTCGTCACCACGTTCTCGCGCGCGGGCGACAAGTTCATGGTACGCACTGATGGTCCCGACGGTGCGCTGCATGATTACGAGATAGCCTACACGTTCGGCGTGTATCCGCTGCAGCAGTACCTGATTGCCATGCCGGGCGGGCGCTTGCAGGCGCTCGGCATCGCGTGGGACAGCCGCCCGAAGGAGCAGGGCGGCCAGCGCTGGCTGCACCTCTACCCCGATCAGAAGCTGCCGCCCGGCGATCGGCTGCATTGGACCGGGCGCGACCAGACCTGGAACTACATGTGCGCCGATTGCCACTCCACCGACGTGAAGAAGACGTTCGATCTGACGACCAACACTTACGCAACCACATGGACTGACGTGGATGTGTCGTGCGAGGCCTGTCACGGACCCGGCTCCCGACACGTAGCCTGGGCGCAGACGCACGTCGATGCCGGTTCGAACGCACCCGGCCTCTCGGATGCAGTTCGCGAGGGCCTGACAAACTGGCTGAAGGCAACCGATCGAGGCCACTGGGAGATGAATCCCGAGACCGGCATCGCCAGGCGCACGGAGCCACTCGTCTCGGGGGAACTCGACACGTGCGCCGCATGCCACTCGCGACGCAGGGTGATCGCAAAGGATGCCCTGCCAGGCCCGCAGTTGCTCGATTCCTATGCCCCGGCCGACCTGGAGCCGGGCCTGTACCACGCCGACGGGCAGATCGATGGCGAGGTGTTCGAGTACGGCTCCTTCGTGCAGAGCCGCATGTATCACGCAGGCGTCACATGCTCGAATTGCCACGAGCCGCACAGCCTGAATCTGCGCGCCGAGGGTAACGGGCTCTGCGGGCAATGCCACATGGCGGCGAAATTCGACACGGCCGAGCACCATCATCACCAAGCGGGTAGTGCCGGCGCGCAGTGCGTCAACTGTCATATGCCCACGAAGACCTACATGGTGGTGGATCGCCGGCGCGATCACAGCTTTCGCATTCCCCGGCCGGATCTCTCTGCATCGATCGGCACGCCGAACGCGTGCACCCAATGTCACACCAACCGGACAGCGGACTGGGCCGCTCAGGCCATCGCCGGATGGTACCCGCATGACCGGCTGACCCAGACGCACTATGGCACCGCGCTGAACGCGGGACGAACCGGAGCCATCGATTCGGAACGGCGACTTGATCAGCTGATCCTTGACGCGAGCCAGCCGGCGATCGCGCGGGCGAGTGCCTTGCTGCTGTTGCCCCGTTATGCCAGCCCGGCTTCGGAATCGGCGATCAAGGCTGCCATCGTCGATCCGAGTGCGCTGGTCCGGGCCGCGGTGCCGCGCGCGCTGCCATCCTCGCCATCGCGGGCCGTCGTTCAGGCAGTTGCCCCGCTGCTCGGTGATCCGATCCGCGCAGTGCGGATAGAAGCGGCACGCGCACTCGCAGGGATCGATCCCAGCACCATGACCCAGGATCAGCGAAATGCGTTCGACAGTGCATATCGCGAGCTGACGGCCGCGGAGATGGTGGACGCCGATCGTCCCGAGGCGCATCTCAACCTCGGCCTGCTCGACCTACGGCACCAGCAACCAGCAGACGCGGAAACAGAATACCGCACGGCGCTGCGGCTCGATCCAAATTTCGTTCCTGCACTTGCGAACCTGGCAGACCTCGACCGAATGCGTGGTCAGGACCAACAGGGAGCCGACCTGCTGCGCAAAGCCCTGACCATCGAGCCGAACAATGCCGATATCCGGCATTCTCTCGGCCTGCTATTGGTGCGGCAGCACAACTACGCCGATGCGCTCGATCAGTTGCGACAGGCGAGCGAGCTGGCTCCGGACAATGTACGCTACGCCTACGTTTACGCCATCGCGCTGAACTCGACTGGTGCGGTCCCGCAGGCCGTGACATTGCTCGAGCGCACGCACCGGCTGCATCCGACCGATCCCGACGTCCTTGGCGCCCTTGTCTCGATTGCGCGCGACAGCGGGGATTTGGCTACGGCGTTGCGCTACGCGCGAGAGCTGGCCGGGTTATATCCCTCGAACATTCAGCTTGGCGCAATGGTTCGGGACCTTGAGGCGCGGCAGGCCCGATAGACACATCGCCGTCATGAACCTGATCGTTCAAGGCTGAGC
The DNA here is from genome assembly GCA_036265005.1 of Acetobacteraceae bacterium. Lineage (GTDB taxonomy): Bacteria > Pseudomonadota > Alphaproteobacteria > Acetobacterales > Acetobacteraceae > JAMXLO01. Next base: position 18,767 of record DATAPW010000303.1, read on the forward strand.
ATATAGGTGCAGCCCGGCGCACCGAATCTGCCCCGAAGATCCAATTGTCCATGAAACGTGGCGCCCTCGAATTGGCCCACGATCCAGTCCTGCCCGTAGACCATCTGCAACCCGCCATCTGCGGCGATCCTGCCCCGGAAGCCGCCGTACCGCGCCGAGTTGCCTCGAACGATGAAGCCACCGACCGGCTGCACGTTGAGGCATAGACCCCCGCCGGTAACCAGCGGTTCTGCAGTGCCCGTGTAGCTGCCGTCGCGGCTGACACTTTGCGGGACACCCGGCGGCACCGTCTCCATCCCCGGCGGCGGAGCCACCAGACCTCCCGGCATGGATGGCGATGGCGAGTTCAACGGCACCACCCCTGTCGGAGTGTCAAGCAAGACGGTCGGCGGCCCCCCCGCGCAACCGAACACCGCCAGGCAAACCGGGATTAGACTGGCTATAAGGCCGGTGTGCATGCATCTGGCAAAACCGGTCGGCCGAGGCCGCTTGGTTTCGAGCGCCATCCCATCGATCCGATTGCTCACCATGTGCCCGATCTGTCAGCCTCGAAGTGGTAGCCACAGGCATCGCCGATGATGTCGCCCGCCATATGGCCGGCGCTGACGGTCCCGCGAATATAGGCGGCGCCTGATTGCGCCTGAAACGAGCCGTCCGATGCAATTGTGACGTCGAATGACCGCACTGGTTTCCAGGGCACCTGAGGCTGATTCAGCGTGTAGCTGAACGCATCATTGGCCACGGTCAGCGCAAGTATATCCTGGTTCCCGCAAGACATGGCCGCACCGCTTACCAGCTGCATGACACCATTATAGGTTCCACTGAGCGGTACCGGCCGGATCGATGGGGCGGCAGCCACAGGTGGTGCTGGTGATGGTGATGTCGCACATGCCAGCAGCAGCGCAAGCAGCATAGGCATCAGCAGTGATAAGCGGCCAAGCACGGCGCCGATCGCCGGTCTGGTGCGGGTGTGAGGCACTGTGGTGCGTCCTTCAGCTGAACCGAACTTTGCTTACTCGCACCATCTTACTCGATGACAACTACGTCTATGCAGAAACGGCAAAGAGGCGGAAGCGGCGGCGGCACTGCACACGATACCACCATCCGGACGACCCGGCGGCGCCATATCCATGGTTTGTGCCGAAACTGAATAGCAACCCCGTCGGCCCGCGTGATCCTATGCCATCGTCACGATATCGGACCGCCACACGCAAGGGGGTGTACGATGCGAGTAGCCAGTGTCGCCTGTACGATTATCGCCGGTGCGGTCTTGATCATTCTGCCGGAGGTTGCACTGCCGCAGACGAGCACAACGGCAGCGCCGTCTCGGACCGGTGCGGTCAAGACTGAGATGGTGCCGTCCCTGATCGTGCTGAATGCGGGCGGCGCGACGTTGGCCGGCCAGGTGTTGACCTTGAGCCACGTGGCGCCCAACGCCATCACATTTGCGGATCGACCCGTCAGGGCTGCCGGACACGCGCTCATTGCCGATGTCCTGGGGGAATGGGCCCCTGCCGACGGCAGCTTCGCCAAAGATCCGCCCAACGCCACCGTATCGGTCCTCGGCAAGGGTGGCGAGGGTGTACGGGATGCGGTCGTGGAACTGAAGAATCCACGACTGAACGGCGATGAGTTGACGTTCGACGTGCGGGTGCTGGAAGGCGATCTGACCGGCGGCGATGGTCCGGCTGCCGTATTCATCGACATCATCGGCATGCCCTGGACGCCGCTGTCCTTTGCAGGTGTCGCGCGTCGCACCGCAGCGCGCGCCGCCTGGTACGGCGCCGCTGCTGCGCCGTACTATCCACCGCCGCCGGCCTATTACCCACCGCCGCCTGCCTACTATCCACCGCCGTATTACCGGCCGTACTGACTTCACCGCACCTCAGGGAGGAACCACCGTGATGCAGGCGCGGCCCGGTTGTCTGGTGGCTGCTGCCCTGGCACTGGCAGGCTGTGCGCAGCAAGGATCGCAGGATCTTGGTGTTGCTCTCAAAGGGATCGAGAAGTCACGCTTCCTCGCGTGCTCGGGTCCACCGGTTCTGGAATACCCCCAGGGCGGCCAGGACCAAATGTCGTTCGTGACAAACCTGAAGCAGGGCCAGGCGATCGGCATTTCGAGTCCTACGGCGCTGGCGCCTGAGTCCTGTTCCGTGAATGCCGTATTCGAGAACTCCCGGCTCGTCAGCGCCACCTTCTCAGGCAATCAAACGATGTGCCAGCTGGTATTTGGTCCGTGTCTACAGAAGTAGGACAGACGGGCCCGGCCGTGACCGATGGAAGCAGTCCGCGTAAGGCGCAATGCGTGCCGGATTACCGGTTTTGCCATAGCCACATGAGTCCCGGCCGAGCAATCATGGTCGTTCCAGGAGCGGGGTGACAACGCTTCACCCGGTGCATCACGCAGTGGGACCGCAGGGCGGAGATGAATGCCGGCGAGCGGCTTCAGCATTTTCACCGATGCCGACGGCTACCGGAACAGCCTCCAGGATATGCTCGACCTGGTGGTCCTGCAGCCGCGCGATTTCCAGGCCCGCCTGACCTGGGTCGAACTGGAAAACCTTCGCCTGCTTCGTGCGTATGAGACTTCGCCGCGCGTCGCTTACATGACGCTGCCGTCAAATCTGGTGTTTGTTACCTTCGCCACGCGACAAGGGGGGACCCTGATCCATGCCGGTGCGCCGACCCGGTTCGGCGACCTGAACTTTCATCGTCGCGGCGGCCATGGGCATCAGCGCACGACTGCGGCCAGCCATTGGGGATCGGTGGCCCTGACACCCTCGTGCTTGATGGCATTCGGCAGAGCGATCTGCGGACAAGCGCTTGTGGCGCCATCTGTTGACCAGGTGGTGCGCCCGCGTCGAGCGGACTGGCAGCGATTTCTACGCCTTCACGCCCAAGCCGGTCGAATCGCTGAAAGTAGCCTGGGCCGCATCCTCCACAAAGAGGTGGCCCGTGCATTGGAGCAAGACCTGATCTGGGCATTGGTCAATTGCCTCACCGCAGGCACGGTGCAAACGGTCCCGGACGTAACGCAGCGGCAGGCCAGCATTTCAGTGCCACTCGAGACGATGCTTGCAGCGCACCCTGGTCGGCCACTGCGCGTCCGGGAGGCATGCCGCGCAACCGGTGTATCGCAACGGACATTGAGGGCGAGTTGCCTGGCGCTGCTGGGCATGGGCCTGGGCGATTACCAGCGGCTGCGCCGACTCAAGCTGGCACGCGTGGAGCTGACGAAGGCTGCGACTGTGGACAGTCTTGAAGTGGTGAAGCGCTACGGGTTCGCGGATCTTCACCGATTTGTAACGGACTACTGGAATGCCTACGGTGAAATGCCTCCGATACCTCCGCGCGCGGCCGCCGATCGATGCATGTGAAGCGGTGATTCCCGGTTTTGCGATAGTCGCTTTCGAGCCCCGCACAGGACGGCATCGACTGCCCCTTCAAAAGATGCGTGAGGCTCGACGTTTCCCATCAGGCCAGCATTCACCGACAGTGCCGCGCGTATTGGCGGATCGATGATCGTCGGGCGTGCGACGAAGCGTCACGGATGGCGATTCACCAAAGAGCCTTCGGTATGCCACCGCAAAACGTCCAAGCTCGCCGAAACCGTGATCATTGGCAATCGCAGTCACCGTCTTCTCTGTCGCAGCGGCTATGGCCAATGCCCGCCGTGCCAAATTCATCCGCCGTAACCATAGATACCGATGTGGGCTCATTCCGAGTTGCTCCTGGCAATGCAACCGGAGCGTCCGATCACTCACACCCATTTCGGCGCATATATCTGCCACATAGAGCGGCCGATCCGCTTTTGCGTCGAGTATCTGTTCGAACCTCAGCATGACCGGAATGCGCGGTCGACAGGAACCGTAGCGTTCCTCGGTCTCCGGATTGGCCAGGCAGGCTACCATCGCCCGTATCAGTTCTTGATCCCGGGCTTTCGCCACTTCTGGATGTGCAAGTATATCTGGAGCGGTGGCCGCGAGATCACTGGCGGATCGGTGCAGGGCTTGTAGCCGTGACATCAAGGCCGGCGGTGGGCGCAAGGCACGCGTTGCCGGAGGGGCCGTCAGCTCATGCCCGACCAGCGCGCGCCCGAATGCAGCGAGGTCGTCCGGAGTAAGCGACATCGCGCAGCAATGGTAGCCGCCCGAGGCTCGGACGTGGTGCTCAGACTGCAATGCGTAGCAGACGATGTCGCCAGGCGATACCTCATTGCCATTGTTCAACATTGGCGACTGGTCTGCGTCCGCGAGAAAAACAATTGAGCTGCGCTGTGGGCGCATTGCGGATCGCGTAACGGCAGGTAGCGACAAATGACCACGCTGCATCCAAACGTGATGCAAGTCGATCCGCGTCAATTTCGCACTAAAGGTGCCGCGCGCTGTGATGAACACCTGTAAATCTGCCCCGCGGACAGCACTCTGATATTGGTGTGGATCAGTCAGGTTCAGGACTGTACTGCTCGGCATTGTTCACCGCGAGCTGCGCCACCCGTGGCAACTCCACGACGGCCAGCTACCCCTCCAAATTCAATACAACATAAATCCTTATCTGCTACGCTGGCAACCATCGCCGGGCGGTCATGCGAAGCATCCGGCTAATGTCGCTCGACGTTCCAGAAGATCGCTTGTCCGTCCAGCACGCCTCTCAGGTCCGAGCGGAAAGCTGTCGAAGGATAAAAGGTTCCCAAGGGGAAATATGGCACTTCGATGAATGCTTGCACCTGGATTTCCGCGGCGATCCTGCGCTGAGCCGCGACGTCTTCTGCATCGAGCCACTGGTCGCGGAGAGTCTCGATCTTGGGGCTGCTCGGCCAGCCAGCAAATGCCTGGTCGCCGGTGCCGCGAAGCGCAGCGTGGTTCGCGGGTGTCAGCGCGTCAATTCCCTGCATGGCAGTGCAGAAGATACTCCAGCCGCCTTGGTCGGGCGGCCGCTTGCTGACGAGGCGCCTCGCCCAGGTGGCAGTGTCCATCACCTGCTCATCGACGTTCATGCCGATCTTGCGCAGCAAGTCCGCCGCAACCTCACTGAAAATCTTGACCCGCCACAGGCTGGCCGGGACAATCAGTACAACTTTTTCGTCGCGATAACCTGCTGCATGGAGGTCTCTTCGGACCCCGCCGATGTCGCGGGGTTGCCTAAGCACGTCCAGCCCTTCGTCGCTCGCCATGGGTGAATCCGGCGGAAAATACCCCGTCGGTATACGCCACAGCGATGGGTCAGTGCCGACCGCGGCCGTCATGAAGTCCCGCTGGTCGATGGCGCCCATCAATGCGCGGCGGATGGCAGGATTGTCGAATGGCGGAAACAGGCAATTCGGTCGCAGCAATCCCCACCAACCCGCAGATCCCACTTTTTGCAGGGCGATCCTGCGATCGCGTCCCAGGACCGGCAGCACATCGTCCAGAGGGTACTCATCCCAATCTATCTCTCCCGTTCGCAGTGCATCGATGACGCTGGTCTGGTCGGGATTGACGTGCCATTCGACGCGGTCGAAGTGGACGATCTTGGGGCCCGCGACGAAATCCGCGGTGCCGTCGTCACGCGGTCTGTAGCCTTCAAAGCGCTGGTAGACGTGGAGCGATCCAGGCACCTGCTCATCAGCCTTGAAGCGGAACGGGCCGCTGCCGATCATCTCGGATATGGGCTCGAATGGATCTGTGCGCGCCAGTCGCTCCGGCATGATTGCGCACATCTGAGTGCCGAACTTTCCGAGCGCATCGGGCAGCATGACAAACGGCTTGCTCAGCCGGAACACGATCGTCTTGTCGTCGAGCGCAGTCAGCTCATCGGTTCGATGTAACAGTGTCTGACCGAGCTGATCCCGGACGCCCCAGCGCCGGATACTGGCTACACAGTCGCGCGCCAGGACCTTCGTCCCGTCATGGAACGTCAGCCCATCACGCAGTGTCAACGTCCATGTTTTGCCGCCGTTCTCGATGGTATGGCCCGCGACCATCTGTGGCTTTGCCGCGAAGCCTTGGTTCGCGCCGGCCTGGCCATACAGCGTATCAAAAATCATGAAGCCGTGTGAGCGTGTCTCATAGGACGGCACGATCATTGGATCAAGGCTGGGTAGGTCTCCACCGGGAACGTACTTCAATACCGACCGGCCATTACTGCGCGCCAAGGAAGGCATGGCAAGCATCGTGGCCAAAGCCGTGAGAAAGTGGCGCCGTCGCATGGCGTTGCCGGTTCATGCTGATAACGAAAATCATTGTAACAGGTTATTACTCGCTAGTCGACAAGCCAGAAGCCAAGCCTCTATAGTGAAAGCCTGAAGCGGGGAGATACTACACGGCGGCATGAAGCGGGAAGGACGCCTTGCTGCGGCGAAGTCGCCAGCGAATGCTATTTGCTCGCGTCTGCCCAACAACGAAGGGCGCTCATTTCCGGTTTTGCCATAGTCATCAGTCCAGCGTTGCTGCCAGAAACTCGATAGGAAGTGGCGAAGGACTTCGGACGAGCAGTCCGCAGTGCACTACGCCCGAAGTCTGCAATACGGGCTTCCGGGGAACTGGTTGCCTGGACGGTCTGAACATTTCTCGCGGGGCTCCGAATGCCATCGAGCGCGGTTCGCAGCTACACTGATCCTGACGACTATGCCACGGCGATACGTGGGTCGAAGACCGCACTTACGGTTGTCAACCGCGGGAACTTCAGCGGCAAGATCACGCGGATCGATTTCCATCGTCTGTGGATGCAGCGCCTTTCGGAAAACCTGCCGCGGATCATGCACTCGTCCTCGGACAGCGGGCGGGCCATCGTCTCGTTTCATACGCAACCCGGGCCAGATTTGATCCGTGCCGGCGTGGCCGTGGACTGCAACAGCATTGCGCGGCTTGGCAAGGAACACAGTTACTTTCAGCGCTCGTCCGGTTTGACCTGCTGGGGTTCATTGTCGCTGCCGGTGAAGGAGATGCAGTCCGTCGGAGCCGCGATTGCCGGGTCCGACCTCACGCCTCCAGACAACGAGGTGATCATCACGCCGCCGCCTGCCGCGATGGCGAAGCTGCAGCGGCTGCACGCGGAAGCAGGGAGGCTTGCGGAAAGCGCTCCCGAGTTGATCGCCAATGCCGATGTGGCGCGTGGGCTCGAGCAGGCGCTGATCCACGCCTTGGTAACCTGCCTCAGCAAGGTAAATCCTGGACCCGACTCATCGGCGCACCATCGTCACGAGAAGATCATGCGACGGTTCCACGCAGCGATCGCCGAGCATCCCGATGAAGCAATCTATATTCCGGATCTATGCACGACGGTCGGTGTGCCGGAGCGGACATTGCGCCAGTGCTGTTACGAGAGCCTGGGGATGGGCCCGAAGCGATATCTGCTGCTGCGGCGCATGAACCTCGCGAGGCAGGCCCTGCGCAAGGCGGATGCGGCCGTGACGACGGTAACCGATATTGCGGTGCACTTTGGCTTCTGGAACTTCGGCCGTTTCGCCACTGAATTTAAGGCCCTGTTCGGGGAAGTTCCGTCCATGACGCTGCGTGGCCCGGCGTCATAGAGCCAACATCGTCAGCGACCACCCCGCTTGCCGAAACTGAGTAGCGCGCACGGCAACGTTCTCCACATCATCGCAAGTCTGCAAGTCTGAAGGGGAACCGTGTCATGGAATGCCGCCGAGCGATTGTAACAGCAGTCATTGCCGCGCAACACCGAACCCCGATGGCACGTTGCTGACTGCCGCTCAACTGTCGTGGAATGGAGACTCGGAATGACCCTTCGTTCAAGAATGTCGCAGACGTGCGGTGCGCTCGTTGTCGGGACCTTGCTGGTGACGTCGGCATTCGTCAGCACCGCTGCGCACGCTCAGGCACCGGCACAGCGGCCCAATATCCTCGTCATCATGGGCGACGACGTGGGCTGGTTCAATATCGGCGCGTACCACCGAGGCATCATGTCCGGCAAGACGCCGAATCTCGACAAGTTGGCCGCCGATGGCATGATGTTCACTGACTATTATGCCGAGGCAAGCTGCACGGCTGGTCGGGCAAATTTCATCACGGGCGAAATTCCCCTGCGTACGGGGCTGACGACCGTGGGCCAGGCCGGTGCTGACGTCGGCATTCCCGACCAGGCGGTAACGCTTGCCACAGTGTTGCAGGCGCAAGGCTACGAGACCGGACAGTTTGGCAAGAACCATCTGGGCGATCTGAACAAGTTCCTGCCGACGGTGCACGGGTTCGATGAGTTTTTCGGATACCTGTACCACCTCGATGCGATGTCCGACCCGTACTGGTTCGACTACCCGCAGGACTGGATCGACAAATACGGCCCGCGCGACCTGGTACATTCCTACGCGACCAATGTGGACGATCCCACGGTGCAGCCGCGCTTGGGCAAGATCGGCAAGCAGCGGATTGTCGATGAAGGTCCACTGGCGCCGTTCCCGAACATGGCCGGGATGCAGAACTGGCAGGAAGGCCGCAAGGCCAGGTACGACATGGAGACGTTCGACGACGTGTTGGTGAAGGCCAGCGAGACTTTCATGGACAAGGCCAAAACCGACAACAAGCCGTTCTTTATCTGGCACAACACCACGCGCATGCACGTGTTCACCTACCTGCCGCCCAAGTACCAGGCGATGATGAACGCGACAAGCAACTACAACACCGAAGAAGCCGGCATGGCGCAGATGGACGACAGCGTCGGCGAACTGCTGAAGCATCTCCAGGACATCGGCGTAGCTGACAACACTATCGTCATCTTCACCACCGACAACGGAGCGGAAGTCTTCACTTGGCCGGATGGCGGCATGACACCATTCAAGGCCACCAAGGGCACCACGTTCGAGGGCGGATTTCGCGTACCGGCCATCATCCGCTGGCCGGGCAAGGTCAAGCCGGGCTCGGTGGAGAATGGCATCTTCTCCGGCCTCGACTGGCTTCCGACGCTCGCCGATGCGGCGGGCAATCCCAACATCACCGACCAACTACTGAAGGGCGTGAAACTGGGTGACGCCACTTACAAAAACCACCTGGATGGCTATGACCAAATGAATCTGCTGCTGGGCAAGGGACCATCTGTGCGTCATGAGCTGTTCTACTTCGGCGGACCTACGCTGGGCGCGCTGCGCATCGATGACTTCAAGTTCCAATTCATCCAGCAACCCTATGGCTGGCCTGGCGAGAAGGTCACGACGGACATGCCCACCATCACGAACCTGCGCCAGGATCCGTTCGAGCGGACATCCAGCATCCGCGGCGAAACCTTGAACGACCTGGGTGGCGGCTACATGAACGACTTCATGGCGCGCGAGTTCTGGCGCTTCGTCGTCGTGCAACAGGAGGTCGCCAAGTTGGCGACAACAGCGATCGACTATCCACCGATGCAGTCACCGGCAACCTTCAACCTCGACGCGGTGAAGGCGAAGGTCGAGGAGATGATGAAGGCGCACGAAGGGCAATAGGCCGACGGAGGGCACGGCGGCCGCCATCAGAGGCGCCCGCTGATGCCATCTGCCCAGAATGCTTAAATCAGCCAGCGCTCTGCGAATAGACGGCTCGAAGGTCGCAGTGACCCACTACGTAGAGGCAATTATGATCACCAGACGACAGATGACCAGTTCAACGGGCGTCCTGTTCCTGTCAGGACTGCTCGCGGCATGCGTGACGCGATCGGCATACGACCAGCTCAACCAACAGCTCTCCGCCGAGATCGCGCAGGGCCAGGTGCACGTCACGAGGCTTCAGGGAGCGATCAAGGTGACGGTGAACAGCGAGCTGCTGTTCCCGTCCGGCGGCTGGCAGATGCCGCCCCAGGCGGCAAAGACGATCGCCGAGATGGCTCCGGTTCTTGCACCGATGCAGACGGCACATATCCTGATAACCGGCTACACGGACAATGTGCCGATCGGTCCGGAGCTGCGCCAACAAGGCGTTCAAAATAACCAGGATCTTTCAATGAGGCGCGCGCAGACCGTGATGCAGTACCTCATATCACAGGGCGTCAATCCGAACCTGCTTACGGCGCAGGGTCTTGGCGAAGCGGACCCTGTCGCTTCGAACGACACGGCGGCGGGACGCGCGCAGAATCGACGGGTCGAGCTTACCTTGCCCGGTTAGGATGCGCGAAGGCGGAATTGACGCGTCGAATACGATCAGCTCTGGTGCGTGCGTAACAACGTCAAGGCTCCAGCAGATCCATTCGGCGTCCACATTGGAATCCGCATGGGCGCATGGTGGGGCTGGGGTTTTGTCGCTGATAGCAGTGACCACCGCGGCACACGCATTCGGCATCGAGAGGCAATCCCGCACGGCATCAAGGCGGTTCCCTGGGCGGCCACCTGTCTGTGGTTGAGCGCGATCGACTCGTACAGGGAGGCCATTCTGTATTCTGTCGACTCATTTGCCAAGCGCGGCACGTCAGGCCTTTCACTGGATGCGCAATGGCGGCTGATGGGCGCTCTGGAGGCTGCGAACGGCATGTTGCTGTTATACCAACGCTCATTGATGATGACCCATGCGTTGCCCCGACTGTCATGGCCGGGCGTGGCGCGGCCACCCACGTCTTTTGGCCGACACCGACGAGGAAGACGTGGATGGCCGGGCCACGCCCGGCCATGACAGTGGGATCGATGAGTCGCTGTCAACGAGCGTTGGTATCAGGCATCAGCACCGCCTTCGGGTTCGCCATGATGCAACGCATCCTGACCGCCTTCTACGGGTTTGATGGCTCGCATAATTATGCGGGCTCGTTGTGAGCTGCGACCTCAATAGGTGCTGATCGGGCCGTCTATAATCGTTTCATACGCCACACTTGATTGAACGGCTCTCAGGCTTGCCAATGCCGTTACTTGTCTCGTGGCGAACATCTCGCCGCCGGGCACGCAGAACATTCTCAATGTCCCGCTGATCTGACAGCCTTCACTGCAACCGGCCCGGAGTGTACCGTTCGGTCTCGGCCCAACCACGTTCTCGTCGGTGGCACATCGGTGCTCGGCGGAACGCGCTACACGTGTTCCTGATACAGCCGTTCGTGGATTACAATTTTGGCGAGGGAAGGTATGTCAGTACTACTCTCATTGTTACCGCGAACTGGCTCACTGTCGGCAAGAACGCATGCATCCTGCCGATGTCGCCCTGGGTGCCTAGTACAAGGCGCCGCGCTCGCAATTCGGCTCAACCTGTCAACTGCGAACACAGATCACGCTGATCTTTTGA
>DATAPW010000304.1:0-3241 GCA_036265005.1 Acetobacteraceae bacterium
CGCCCACATAACCGGCCGATAATCCTCGAATAATTCCACCACGCGCGATAAGGGCGATTGCACTAAACCGCTTCGCGGTAATTCTGTGATTTAGACTTTCGTCTATCTAATTGCATTTGGCTTGATTGTTTAAACCGCGGAACACATCCTGTCTGGTCTGACAACTCAACTGCGAGACGATGCGCCAGCGCCATGTGGCGCTGTCCATCTCGCAAAGGAGTTGTCAATGAGCCCGCTTCGCCGTCGCATGATCGACGATATGCAGATCCGCAACCTGACACCGAACACGCAGCGCGTGTATGTCGCGCAGGTTGTCCGGTTCGCCTGCCACTTTCGCAAATCGCCGGAACTTCTCGGGCCCGCTGAGATCCGGACGTATTTGATCCACCTGACGCAGGAGAGGCGCCTCGCAGCCAGTTCGATCATCGTCACGGTATCCTCGCTACGGTTTTTCTTCACCGTCACCCTCAAGCGGCCGTGGATTGTCGAGGACAACATCCCCGCTGGCCGTCAGGCGAAGAAGCTTCCGGTCGTGCTGAGCCAGGAAGAGGTCGCGCATTTGGCATGGAAGGCTCAGGAACGGCTATGTCGTCGCTATCGCAGGCTCACCCGAGCTGGGAAGCTGCCAACTGTGGTGGCCACCGCGATTGCACGCGAACTATCGGGCTTCGTCCGGGCAATTGCCCAATTGGTGCAAGCCAACGGCTGACACGCTCACCAAGACAAACGCCAGGGAGAACAACAGTCGCATCAACACATTCCGCAACTGAGCAAGGTTGGGGGTACGATCACGGCCAGGAGAACCCTCGTAACCACTATCAGCCGGACCCAATCCGGACGCTGGATCCTAGCCCGTCTTTCGCAACTCATGCCAAATAATCGTTCAAGCGGGCGGTTTACTGTGGTTCGGTCCGGCAAGGTCGGCACCACGAGGGCCGCGGTCATTGCGCTATCGGGGTACCATCCGACATGATCCGTGGCGGCGGTTGATCGGGTAGGCTGAGCTTCAATCGCTGCAGCAGCAGTGCGTGTTCTGGCTCGGGCTCGGTGTAGCGCGACAAGATGACAGTGCGGCCATCCGTGGTCGGCAGATGGACGTCGACCATTTGGATCGCCGCCATCTTGTTCAGCACCGACCGCGGCGTCAGTCCCGGTGCCAACGATCGTAGCCGCTGCTTCAGCGTCACTTGCAGGCAATAGGCCAGGAATGCGACCAAGATGTGCGCCTCGATCCGCTCATCGGTCTGGTGGTAGATCGGGCGGATTGCCAGATCACCCTTCAGCTCTTTGAACGCCTGCTCCACTTCGGTCAATTGCAGATAGAACGCCCAGAGTTGCGCCGGATCGCCGCCGGTCAAATTCGACCGCAGCAGGTAACTTCCTTCGCGGCGGCGCGCCTCTCGCAGGTTCGGCCAGTTCAAACGAAAACCGAACGTCTCTGGTGTGACGGCCTGATCCTTCTCGGGCAACTGCAACTCGATGATCCGCCATGCCGCCGGGCCGGCCTCTTTCCTGGCGGCACCCAGCTTGATCAGCAACTGGTCGCGCGTCAGCTTCTGCTGGCGTAGCTCGTGCAGGCGCTTGATCAGCTTCTTCAGCCGCCGACGCCGCATCGCCTGTTCCTTATCACGGCGGGCGCCGCTACGCGCCAGGATGTAAAGCTCGCCGTCCTGCTCAACCAACTTCACCTGCACCGCGTCACGAACTTGCGCCCACGGCTTGGTCAGGAACTCTTGCTGCAGCTGGCTGAGCCGCCCGCGTGGTGTGCCCACCAGGTAGTGCGTAGGGGTTTCTGCCGCCCGCATCTCGGCCAGCACCGCCTCGGTCGGAATGCCGCGGTCCATGACCCAGGTGCGCCCGGCCTTGCCAAACTGGGTTTCGATCCGTCGCAGGAAGTCGCGCAGCGTCGTTTTGTCCGATGTGTTACCGGGCATCACCTCGTAGGCGAGCGGCAGACCATCCGGCGTCACGATCAAGGCGATGACGACCTGCACGCAGTCGGAGCGTTTGTCCCGGCTATAGCCATGCCGCCGCTTGCCGGCTTCGGGTGGATCGCACTCGAAGTACGTGCTGGTCAGATCGTAGAGCAGGACGTCGAATTTGGCCTCGAACAGGGTTGCCCAGCGGCTTTGGAGGAAGCTGAACAGATCGGTCTTATGCAGCAGCAATTTGTCAAGGCATCGATACAGATTGTCCTTCTGTGCCAGGTCGAAATCCTCGCCCAGCAGATCGCCCATCGCACTGCGTTCGAACCATTGCCGATGTAGCCGCCACTCACTGCCCGGATCGATCAATCGATAAGCGACCAGCGTCTTCAGCACATTCAGCCAGCGTGTCCCTTGACGTGAAACCGGCAGGCGCGGCGACCAGAACTCATCCAGCTCCAGCTGATCCCATAGATGGCACGCCAGCCAGCACCCGCCCCATTGCCGTGGCCGGCGTAGTCGCAGACCACTGAGCCGGACATGCACGACATCGCAATCCAACGGTGGCGCCGCACGATCCTCAGGAAACAGCGCGATCTGTTTGCCGCCCTGCCCGGTCTCGTCGAACGCCTCGATCGTCTGGCACCATGCGGCGCGCTGGCTGTCGTTGATCTCGCCCAGATAGAGCACGTGCCGCTGCACCGTCCGCCCGCCGGATACGCGACGGTTCTCCACGATGCTCCAATAGCGGTGCTCCTTGCCGTCTTTGCGGCGAAGCTTGTGGCGTAGAAACATGAGGCCAGCCTTCCAAAGCCGCTGGCCGTTTCGCAAGGGGCTTGGTCGGCACCGCAGACGGGTTCAGGCGGTTCGCCACGCCTGACGCTGCGCTACTCCTGGCTCGCTCAGCACTCCAAGGTCGCAAGATTTTCAAAACCGAGGTCGAGTTGCGAAAGTCGGGTTAGTGCGGCAGCCGACCGCTGCGGAGCGAATGGGGCATGACCGCGGGAACGAGCGATGCCCTGGCCGAGGCTCGTTTGTGGCGTAAGAAAGCGGAAGTGTGGTGCGCCGGGGCGCTTACGGAGTGCGACCCCTGGACGGCGGATCTGCTTCGCGAGATGGCGTGCGACGCCGAGACCGTGGCGCTTGACATCGAATTCGCGATGCGACAGGCCGATCCTGAAACTCCTAAGCCGGACGAGCCGGAACCAACAGGCGTGGTGTAGCATCCCCTGGGAAAGGGTCGGCGCAGGGAGGTCTGTGATCGAGCGCTATGATGAACAGATCGCTGGGGTCTTGTCGTGTTGCGACCGGGTGGT
>DATAPW010000305.1:0-2574 GCA_036265005.1 Acetobacteraceae bacterium
CGAGGCTGCCAACACCAGGGCAGCAACTCGTCGAGCTTGTGGGCGGGGTGATCAGCAATGCGGGCAAGCACATCAGCAAGCCACCCTTGCGGATCAACGTCGTTCATCCGGGCCGTCATGATTAAGCTGTACATCATTGCCGCCCGCGCACCTCCGCGATCAGAACCGGCGAACAGCCATGACCGGCGTCCCAGAGCCAACCCTCTCAGAGCACGCTCGGCTGCATTGTTGGTGAGACAGATCCTACCATCATCGAGGAACCCCGTGAAAGCGTTCCAGCGCGTCAGCATGTAATCGAGCGCCTTGGCCACCGGGTCGTGGCGCGACAGCTTGGCACGCTGCTCGCGCATCCAGCCCTCTAACTCGGCGAGACAGGGCGCGCTCAGCTCCTGGCGGATCGCCAGCCGTTCGGCAGCGGTATGGCCGTTGATGCCGCGCTCGAGGTCAAACAGCGCATCCATGCGCTGCACTGCTTCCAAGGCCATCGGCGAGATGACGGCGGTCTTGCCGCGTGCCCTTCGGCGCGCCGCCTCGGCAATGTCCGCCAACTCAAATAGCTTCCTCCGCCCGTGGCTCCAGCACAGGGCCTGACGGATTGGGCCAGGACTTCGGCCGGCAGCATAGAGCGCATCGTAACCCCCATAGGCATCGGCCTGCAAAATGCCGGACCATCGCGCCAAATGTCGCTGTGGGTGTTCACCGCGACGATTGCGCGAGTAGTAGAACACCGCGGCGGGGGGCGCCTGTCCCCCGAATGGGCGATCATCACGCACGTAAACCCAACATCGTCCGGTATCGGTCTTGCCTTTGGCCAGAACCGGCACGGTGGTGTCGTCACCGTGCAGTCGTTCAGCGACAAGCACATGGGCCTCAATGCGTTCGAAGATCGGCTGCATCGCCGTGCAAACCGCACCCACCTGATCGGCCAGCGTGGACAAGCTCAATGGCACGCCTTCGCGTGCATAGCGCTCGGCTTGTCGGTTCAGGGGTTGGTGCTGGCCAAATTTCTCAAAGGCGATCATGGCCAGCAGGCTTGGCCCCGCCCAACCCCGCGGGATCACATGGAACGGCGCTGGCGCCTGGCTGATCTTCTCACAGTCGCGACACGAGAACTTCTCGCGCACGTGCTGGATCACTTTCCATTGCCGCGGAATGACTTCCAGGGTCTCGGTAATGTCCTCACCCAGTTTGCTTAGTCGCGTACCACCACAGCAGCTGCAGAAGGTCGGTCCAGGAACGGTCACCCGCTCGCGCGGCAGATGCCCAGGGAAAGGTTTGCGCGCAGGCCTCTTGCGGGTGAACGCCGCCACCTGGCTCGTCTTTGCTGCCGCCCTCTCGGAGGCCAGCTCGTCCTCGGTTGCGGAACTCTCCGCCTCCTCCAGCTGCAGCTCCAGTTGATCGAGCAGACGCACGATGCGCTCCGAGCGCGGCCCATAGCGATCACGAGTGTACTTATCAATTTGCAGCTTGAGCGCTGCGATCACCGCTTGGTGCTCGGCAAGTTGCGCACGTGCTGCGACAGCTTCAGCTTCGACCCGCGCAACCTCGGCACGTGACGCGATGAGTGCCGCCTTCAGCGCATCGACATCGTCTGGCAGGTCTGCAATGCTGTCGTCCACAACAGCAGGGAATTACACAACGCTCGTGTGCGACAACCATATCCTGAACGCCAAACAGATTTTTTTAGCTCATCCCGCTGCCAGGGGACGCCAGGTTTGTTGCGGATTCCGCCAATCGATCCCCTCGAGCAAATAGCTCACCTGACCCACGGTCAGAGAAACTACGCCGTCCACCGTCTGCGGCCAGATGAATCGACCTCGGTCGAGACGCTTGGCATACAGCGACAAACCGACCCCATCATGCCAAATCGCCTTGATGAGCGAACCACTGCGTCCGCGGAAGAAGAAGACGTCGCCGGCGAAAGGATCCCGGCCAAGACCTTCCTGGACCTGTAGTGCCAGGCTCCGCATGCCGCGGCGCATGTCCGTGTGTCCCGTCGCAAGCCAGATCCGCACCCCGGTCGCGATCGGGATCATCGCAATGCACGCAGAGTCGCAGTGACCAGACTTGCCGATGCCGTCGCACCGATGCGCACGCGCGTGCCATCGGACAATTCTACGCAGATCGGCTCCTTGTCCTCCGACGCTGTCCTCACCAGCGAACACGCCGGCTCATCCACCACCACCGCCGGCCTGAACGATGTCCCAGCACGGCTCGCCGACACTGCCTGCTGACGCCATTTGTAAATCAGGCTGGTGGCTACATCATACTGCCGCGCCACGTCAGCAACCGATGCTCCGGGGGCAAATGCCGCAGTCAGAATCTGCCGGCGCTCATCCTCCCGCCATCGTCGATGACGCTCAGGGCCCGTCAGCACCGTGATCTGGCTCATGCTGTGCAGCTTCGTGCGCTCATAGTCACGTCCTTACGAGCACAGCAAGTCACACCGCAGCCGAGTTTCACAAGGCGGCCTTCGGCGAAGGCTTACTCTGCGGCAAGATGCACTCACCTGCTCGCGGCGTCGCCGCCGAACAGGCCCGGCACTATAACGGTGTCGGCCAAGGCGGTGAGGGT
>DATAPW010000306.1:0-28009 GCA_036265005.1 Acetobacteraceae bacterium
CCTGACCCGAGTCGCTCGAGGGCAGACAAGACGTGGGTGGCCGGGCCACGCCCGGCCATGACGGATGGGGGGCGCACCAGATCAGAACGGCAGCTTCATGCCCGGCGGCAGTTGCAAGCCGCCGGTGACCTTCTGCATCTCTTCCGCTGCGGCCGCCTCGATCTTCTCCTTGGCATTGCGGTGTGCGGCGGCGATCAGGTCCTCCAGCATCTCCACATCGGCCGGATCGGCGACCTTCGGATCGATCTTGATCCGCTTCAGGTCGCCCTTGCCATTCAGCGTGATGGTGACCAGGCCGGCACCGGCCACGCCGTCGATCTCCATGCCCTCCAGCTTGGCCTGCATCTCCTGCATCTTGGATTGCATCTGCTGGGCCTGCTTCATCAGGCCGGAAAGGTTCTTCATTCATCAAGCTCCATTTCGTCGGAGGGTTCGGCATCGGGCGGAGCGAACTCCGGCATGTCAGCGGGCGGCAGGCCGTAAGCGTCCACCGTTGCGTCATGTACGGTGTCGATGCGCGCGCCCGGGAATGCATCCATGATGGCGCGCACCAGCGGGTGATCGGCGGCAGCCGTGCGCCTGGCGGCATCGGCGGCGCTGCCCTGTTCGGCGACGGTCGCTTCGCCCTCGGCGGCGGACAACGCAATGGTCCAGCGTGTGCCGGTAGCCTCGGCGAGCAAGGCTGCCAGGCGCGGGGCAAGGTCGCGGGGCGCTTCCGGCTGCGGCCGCAGTTCGATCACCGGCGGAGCGAACCGGACAAGGTGCACCGAGTGGATCAGGTGCGCGTGCAGCATCGCCTCGCGCCGATCGGCGACCAGCGCGGTGATGTCGCGAAAGCTCGCCAGCCGAGGGGCGGCATCGGGCGCAGCCTCGATGACCGGTCCGCCCCCGGCGACGGCACGAGCCCCACCACCCGACGGCGCCGGGACGGCTGGCCCCGCCGATGGTGCGGCGGCGGCGGTCAGCCGTCGCACCAGGTCGCCGGGCGGCGGCAGGTCGGATACGTGGCACAGGCGGATCAGCACCATCTCAGCCGCGGCGCGGCGGTCGGGCGCGGTCTCCACCTCGCCGACGCCCTTCAGCAACATCTGCCACGCGCGCGCCAGCGCGGGCACCGAAAGCTGATCAGCCAGCGCCGCGCCGCGCGTGCGTTCCGCCTCGGGCAATTCCTGGCTGTCGCGCAGCGCCGGGACGGACTTCAACCGGGTCACGGTGTGGACGAGTTCCAGCAGGTCCTGCAGCATCATCCCGATATCGGCGCCACGCTCGTAGGCGCGTTCGGTGATCTCCAGCGCCTGGCGAGGCTGGCCGGCCATCACCGCGTCCAGCAGGTCGAACACCAGCGCCCGATCCGCCAGTCCCAGCATGTCGATCACCGCGGTCTCGGTGATCGTGCCGTCCGCCTGGGCGATCGCCTGGTCCAGCAGGGAAAGCCCGTCGCGCACCGAGCCATCGGCGGCGCGCGCGATCAGGTCGAGTGCCGCCGGTTCGATTGCCACGCCCTCGGCTGTCGCGATCCGGCCGAAATGTGCGGAGAGTTCGGCGATCCGCACGCGGCGCAGGTCGAAGCGCTGGCAGCGCGACAGCACGGTGATCGGCACCTTGCGAATTTCCGTGGTCGCGAACACGAACTTCACATGCGGGGGCGGCTCCTCCAGCGTCTTCAGCAGCGCATTGAAGGCGTTGCGCGACAACATGTGGATTTCATCGACGACGAATACCTTGGTGCGCGCCTGGATCGGCCGGTAGCGGGTGGCCTCGATGATTTCGCGCACATCGTCCACGCCGGTGCGGCTGGCGGCGTCCATCTCCACCACGTCCGGATGGCGGTCGGCCAGGATCGCGACGCAGTTGTCGCACACGCCGCACGGATCGGCCGTCGGGCCGCCGGTGCCGTCCTTGCCGGTGCAGTTAAGCGCCCGCGCGATGATGCGGGCGGTGGTCGTCTTGCCGACGCCGCGGACACCAGTGAGCATGAAGGCGTGGGCGACGCGGCCGGCGGCGAACGCGTTGCGCAGGATGCGCACCATCGCCTCCTGGCCAATCAGGTCATTGAAGCTGGTCGGGCGGTATTTCCGGGCCAGCACCCGATACGGCACCGCATGCACCGGCTCCGGCAACGAATCGCCGAACAGCCCCGGTCCTTCCGGGACCGGCGGCGCGTCAACCTGTGGCGGATCGTCCTGGAACAGGCCGGACATGCGGGCGGTGTCCGCCGCGGCGGCCCCCTGGTTCGTGGCAAACAGACGGTGGGAGGCCGAACAAACGACCCGAGCGGAAACTCACTGCGGCTGCTTCCTTCCGGACCTGACCGGGTTGGCGAGGCGCCCGTCCGCCGCCGACCTCCCAGGACTGCATATCATGCTTTGGGGGGGAGGGGACAAGCGAGGGGAGTTCGGCCATCGTCCGTCATTCCCGCGCATGCGGGAATCAGGCGTCGCAGCGCTGGTAGGTCGGCCCCACCCGGCCGGCCTACCGGACCATGCTTGGTTTCCTCGGGTCGTAGGTCCAGCCGGGGATCAGATATTGCATCGCCGCGCCGTCATCCCGCGCACCGCTGGGGAGCTTCTTGTAGAGTTCGTGCGCCGTCAGAACCTGGTCCATGTCGATGTCGATGCCCAACCCCGGCCGCTTCGGCACCTCCACGGCACCGTTGACGATGCGCAGCGGCTCCTTGGTCAGGCGATCGCGGCCCTCCTGCCAGATCCAGTGCGTGTCGATCGCGGTGATGTTGCCCGGTGCGGCGGCGGCGCAGTGGGTGAACATCGCCAGCGATACGTCGAAGTGGTTATTGGAGTGCGAGCCCCAGGTCAGTCCCCACTCGTCGCACAGCTGTGCCACGCGGACCGAGCCCTGCAAGGTCCAGAAATGCGGATCGGCCAGCGGGATGTCCACTGCCTGCAGCAATATGGTGTGGCCCATCTGGCGCCAGTCGGTGGCCACCATGTTGGTCGCGGTCGGCACGCCGGTGGCGCGGCGGAACTCTGCCATGGTCTCGCGGCCGGAATACCCGTTCTCCGGCCCGCACGGGTCCTCGGCGTAGGCCAGGACGTCGGTGCGTCCCTTGCACAGCGCGATCGCCTCCGCCAGGGACCACCCGCCGTTGGGGTCGAGCGTCACGCGTCCATCGGGGAAGCGCTGTTTCAGCGCGGTGACTGCCTGCATCTCCTGTTCGCCGTGCATCACGCCGCCCTTCAGCTTGAAGTCGCTGAAGCCATAGCGATCGACCGCGGCCTCGGCTTCGCGCACCACAGCTTCGGGCGTCAGCGCCGGCTCGTTGCGGAGGCGCAGCCAGCCGTCCTTGGCGTGCGGATCGGTGTGGTACGGCAGATCGGTGCACGTGCGGTCGGCGATGTAGAACAGGTAGGCCAACATGCGGACCTGCTCGCGCTGCTGGCCGTTGCCGAGTAGTGTGGCGACAGGGACGCCGAGGAACTGGCCGAGCAGATCGAGCAGTGCAGCCTCGACCGCGGTGATGACGTTGTCGATGCGCAGGTTGATTTCGTGCGGCTGGCGCAGGATGGCGGCTTCGGCCTCCGAGGTGACCTGATGGATCGTGGCTTGGTGCGCAGCGTCGCCCGGCGGCGCGAGCGCACGGCGGACACGGTTGAGAGTGGCGTTGTAGTGCCCGAGCTGCGTGGCGATCACCAGCGGGCGGATGCGTTCCAACGTCTGGCGGATGGCCTCGCTGCCGGGAACTTCGGCGACGCCGGTGCGGTTCGCCGTGTCCTTCAGGACGACGATGATGCGGGTGAAGTACGGGCCGTGTGCACCGGCGAGATTCAACAGCATGCTGTCATGGCCGGCGACCGGGATGATCTGCATATCGGTGATGGCGGGAGTATCCCCGGATGCGCCGATGGCTGGAGCATTCATGTCCGATCCTCCGGAGCTGGATGGGCGATTGGCACCACGGCACCGCATGTGCCGGCTTGTGGCAGCGGCAAGCTCTAACACGGAGGCCGTGCGGAGTGCCACGGAGCGCCACTGGAGATTTGGATGTTCGCGCCGACCCGACCGGTGACGGATTCTTCTGTGGTCCACCGTGGTCCTCAACCGGCTTCCGTGTTAAGATCGGTGCCGCCCAAAGGCACCCATGCGGCACCGCGGACCATGAAGCGCCCTCTCCTCGTCGTCGATGGCGATTCGTTTGCGCATCGCGGTTACCACGCGTTGCCCAAATCCATCAGGCGCAAGGGCGATCGAGGCGGCGGCGCCATCGTCGGCTTCACCAACCTTCTGCTGCGCCTGTTCGAGAACGAACGGCCGCGCGCGGTGCTGGTCGGTTGGGATACGCTCGATTCACCAAATTTTCGCCAGCGCCTGCTGCCAAGTTACCAGAGCGGTCGGCAATTCGACGATGAGCTGGTCGAGCAGCTGGACGTGCTGCCCGCTTTGGTGTCTGCGTGCGGCTTTGCGAATGCGAAGGCCGCTGGCTATGAGGCCGATGATTTCCTTGCATCCGCTGTCGCCGGCGAGGAGCGCCGTCGCGGCACGGTGCTGGTGGCCAGTGGCGATCGCGACGCGTTCCAGCTTGCCTCCGACGCAACGACCATTCTGCACCCGGTGAAGGCCGGCGAGATGGCGCGTATCGGTCCCGCCGAGGTGCGCGAACGCTATGGGGTTGAGCCGCAACAGGTGCCCGACTTCATCGCGCTGCGTGGCGATCCATCGGACAAGCTGCCCGGCGCGCGCGGCGTGGGCCCGAAGGGCGCGGCTGCCTTGCTGCATCGCTATGGAACATTGGAACGGGCATTGGCCGATGGCCGTCACGCCGACCAGGCAGACGAATTGAAGCTCTACAAGGCGATTGCCACGATGCTTCCTTCAGCGCCGCTGCCCGCGCTGCATGACCAGTCACCGGCCTGGACAGATGCGGCAGCGCTGGCACGCGACTGGGAGCTGAATGCCCTCGCGCGCAGGTTCGATGACCTGGCGTCCACGGAACTTTGAGACTTGTCATTGCGGGGCGCGCGGCGGTCACGCCTTGCGCGCACAACCCGACGAGGATGGCTTCGTCGGTGCGCTCCTTGCAATGAGAGAAACGACTTCCGTGCCCGAACGAGAGATGCCGTTGACAATCCCGGCCATCCCCCATCGACTGCCCGCGACGCCAACCACGCGGGACCAACGCGCATGCCCACCACCCCAGTCGACGTCCTGATCATTGGTGCTGGTGCCTCCGGCGCAGCGGTGGCGTGGAGCCTCGCCGACACGCGGATGAAAATCCTGTGCCTCGAACAGGGCGACTGGATGAAGCCGTCCGAATATCCCAGCGCCGGCCGCGACTGGGAGGCACGGCAGCTCGGCGACTTCCATTACTCGCCGAACCGCCGCGCACGCGACACCGACTATCCGATCAACGACTCCGCCTCCCCCATCAAGGTCGCCAACTTCAACGGCGTCGGCGGCGGCACCGTGCTGTATGCGGGACACTTCCCACGCTTCCACCCCTCCGACTTCCGCGTCCGCTCGCTGGATGGCGTCGCGGACGACTGGCCGATCGACTACGCCACCCTCGCGCCGTACTACGATGAAAACGACCGCATGATGGGCGTGTCCGGCCTGGCCGGCGATCCCGCCTATCCGCCGCATGAACCGATGATGGCGCCGCTGCCGCTGGGCAAATCCGGTGCAACCCTGGCGCGCGGGCTGAACGAGCTGGGCTGGCACTGGTGGCCATCCGACAGCGCGATCGCCTCGGAGGATTACGAAGGCCGCGCCAAATGCATCAACCTCGCGCACTGCACCTCGGGCTGCGCGCAGGGTGCCAAGGCGAGCACCGACATCACCTACTGGCCTGCCGCCATCCGTGCCGGCGTCGAGCTGCGCACCCGCTGCCGGGTACGCGAGATCACCCGGAACGAACATGGCATGGCGTCCGGCGTCATCTACTATGACGCCGACGGCGTCGAGCAGTTCCAGCCGGCGGAAGTCGTGATCCTCGCCTGCAACGCGATCGGCTCGTCACGCATCCTGCTGAACTCAAACGGCCTGGCGAATTCGTCAGGCCTGGTCGGCAGGAACCTGATGTTCCATCCCTATGCGCGCATCGCCGGCTATTTCGACGAGACGCTGGATGGCAATCGCGGTCCGGGTAACTGCATCTGGAGCCAGGAGTTCTACGAGACCGACCGCGACCGCGGCTTCCTGCGCGGCTACACCTTCGAATTCTCGCGTGGCCAGAACCAGGTGATGGCCGCGGTGCATGGGATGCAGATCGGTCGCCTGCCGTGGGGCGCCGATCACCACAGCGCCTACCGGAAACTGTTCCAGCACCGGACGGGCATGGTGGCGATCTGCGAGGACCTGCCGGAAGAACACAACACCGTCACGCTCGATCCGGTGCTGAAGGACTGCCACGGCATCCCGGCACCGAAGATCGACTACACGCTGAGCGACAACAGTCGCCGCATGCTGGATCACGCTGTGGCGCGCGCGACCGATATCCTGCGTGCCGCCGGCGCGCACGACGTGTGGCACGAAGCGCCGCTCGCCGATGGCGGCTGGCATCTGATGGGAACCGCTCGCATGGGCATCGACCCCGAGCGGTCAGTGGTGAACGAATGGGGCCGCAGCCACGACGTGAAGAACCTGTTCATCGTCGATGGCAGTATCTTCGTCACCTCGGCCGGGGTGAATCCCACGCGCACGATCCAGGCACTGGCACTTTACGTCGCAGACAGCATCAAGCAGCGCCTGGCCACGTTGTTCGATTGACGCACGCAACGTGCGAGGTGACGCCCTACGCCAACGGGCGGGCAGAACGGAATGCGCCCTGCCCGCCGGTTGACCGATCGATCACGCCTCGTGGAACACCAGCGTCCTGATCTCGATGCTCTCGCGCGGCGGGGCATCTTCGGGCGCTGTGGGATCCTCGAACGCGGTGTGCGGAGCGAAGCGGGCGCGTCCGTCGGTCGCGGAATCATAGCACTTCAGCAGGAGCGCCTCGTCCGGCTGCATGCCGGGCACATAAAACCAACGATGCGCAGGATTGTAGGTAACGCCGTAGGTCTCACCGACGCGATGCTGATACACCAGATCGGACGGCACCAGATCACCCGGCGCTACCGACTCCGCATCGCACACCGCCAGTGGCGCATCCCATAACGGACCGCGGATCGGGCGCCACAGGTTGATCACCTGCACACGGCCGCGCAGCAGCGCCTCCGCTTCGTCGCCGAAGAAGTCGCGCACCCGCTGCGGACCGGACTTCGCGGTGTGATCGACATGCACGCGAGTCGCCGGCTGACGCGGCGTCCCAGGCGCGCGATCATCCGTGCCGCGCACCCGACGACGCAACGTGTGGTCGAAGATGAACACCTTGCTGGCGCCGGTGACTTCGGCGAGCACCCGCTGGACCTCGGGATAATACACCCGGCGCACCTCGTCCTCGTCCCAGAAATCCCGCACCGCGCTGGCGTGGCGCAGGACATCGAACCCCTCGCGATCGAGCGAGATATCCGGCGCAACAACGCGAGCATCGTGGATCGGCACGATGTGCGCCTCGTGCGTCGAATTGGAGCGGGGCACACCGGGCGGCGGATCGAACGTGTAGTTGCGCGGCCGATCCCCCATCGGCGCGAGGTAGTTCAGCGTTGCGTCGACGTGCGGCAGGTCGATGGCTCGGGCTGCAAGTGCGTTCATTCGGAGCTTCTCCTCGGTTGTCGGGGTCGGGGGTGGTCAGCAGGGAGGCGGGGCGCGCCAGAACGGGGTGTTCAGCTCGCGATAGACGTCCGCAGTGGACGCACCGAAATCCGCCAGCTCCCGCGGGGACAACTCGGCCAGCATGGCCCGCTCGCGGCTGCGGCGGCGCCATTGCTGCAGCGTGGTGGCAAGACGCGTCAGCCAGCTGCCGCCTTCTCTGCCTGAGCGGACCGATAGTTGAGATATTGTCAGTAGCGGACGCGCGAACGCGGACATCGGTAGTCTCCTGGTTATCCTCTTTGGTCCCAGGACATGGACATGAGAGCCCCGTGCGACAAAGGATTCTTTGTCAGCCTTCACATGAGCCTATGTCCTGCTAAATTTGCTGCATGGCGCTGCCACTGCCTTCACTCAACGGCCTGCGCGCATTCGAATCAGCGGCGCGCCACCTCAGCTTCACGCGTGCCGCCGCGGAACTGAACGTCACGCAGACCGCCATCAGCCACCAGATCCGCCGGCTGGAGGAGCAGATCGGCATCCAGCTGTTCGTGCGGCGCAACCGTGCGCTGGCATTGACCCGCGAGGCGGAATTCTACCTGCCGGCGGTGCGCACCGCGTTCGAGGACCTGCGCCGCGCGACGGCACGCCTGCGGCGGCCGGACCGCGAAGGCCTGCTGACCGTCAGCACGACCGCGTCGCTGGCGGCGAAATGGTTGGTCACCCGCGTGGCCGGCTTCCAGGACGCCAATCCGGGCATCGAGGTGCGCATCACGACCTCGGCGCACCTGGTGGATTTCGAGCGTGAGGAGGTGGACATGGCGGTCCGCTACGGCCGCGGCGTCTGGCCTGGACTGCGTGCACAGTGGCTGATGGCCGAGGACATCTTTCCGGTGTGCAGCCCTTCGCTGCTGCACGGCGACAAGCCGTTGAGCCGGCCGGAAGACCTGGCGCACCACACCTTGCTGCACACAACGGTGTCACGCGAGGACTGGCAGCTTTGGCTGACGGCTGCGGGCCTGCCGGTGTCGCTGGCAACCCGGCGGGGCCTCAGCTTCGACCAGAGCTTCATGGCGATCCAGGCGGCAGTGGAGGGCCTTGGCATCGCGCTCGGCCGCACTCGCTTCGTCGAGGCGGATATCGCCGCGGGGCGCCTCGTGATGCCGTTCGATGTCGTCCTGCCGGCTGATGCCGGATTCTACATCGTGGCTCCCGAGGCGACCGCCGATGCGCCCAAGATCGCCCTGTTCCGCGACTGGCTCATCGGTTCGGTCGCACCAGGCGCGGTAGCGCCACCGCCGCCATAGCGGCGGTGGCGCTCCTGTCACGCTGCCAGACGAGCCACCGCGCCTTCGTAGCCCGGTGTCCGCAGCAGCGGCGCGTCCCGCACCTCGACCAGCCGTGCCCGGTCGAAGCCATTGAACGCGGTGCGCAGGCAGCCGCCATAGGCGCCGAGCTGGCCGACCTCGATCCAATCGCCCTCGGCCACATCGGCGGGCAGCCCGAACGGTCCGCGCATCGCGTCGGCGCTGTCGCAGGTCGGGCCGAAGAACACAAAGTCGATCGTGCGGTCTGCCGGCGCCGGTCCAGAGGGCCGGATCAGCCGCACCGGATAGCGGAACCCGAGCGTCCCGGCATCGGCCAGGCTGCCGTATACGCCGTCGTTCACGTACAGCGCGTCGCCGCGACGCTGCTGCACCTGCACGACCACCGATCCGCCGCCGGCCACGAGAGCGCGCCCAGGCTCCGCCCAAAGGCGTGCCTGGGGCATGCAAAGGCGCTCAAATCCGGCCTCGACCTCCGCCAGGAAGGCACCGAGCGGCGGCGGCTCCACGTCCGGATAGGACACCGGAAAACCACCGCCCACGTCGATGATCTCCAGCGCCACGCCGGCGGCGCGAACGACGTCGCCGACAAGATCCAGCGCGTCACGCCACGCCAGCGGATCAAGGCACTGGGACCCGACATGAAAGCTCACACCCAGCCGTGCGACATGGCCGCGCGCCGCACGCAACAGGGCGGTTGCCGTTGCCGGCGCGGCGCCGAACTTCCCCGACAGATCGAGCACGGCGTTGCCCTTCGGCAGGGCCAGGCGAACGACCAGCCGAAGTTCGCCGGCCACCCCCGTGGCCGCCGTCTCGCGCAGGATCTTCGCCAGTTCATCGGCGGTATCCAGCACGAAGTCGCGGACGCCGTGCCGGGCCCATGCCTCGCGGATCGTCCCGCGGGCCTTGACCGGATGCATGAAGTGGATCGCGGCATCGGGGAACATCTGGCGTACCAGCGCCACTTCGGCGAGGGAAGCACAGTCGAAATGCCGCACGCCACCGTCACTGACGGCACGCAGGGCGCCCGGCTCCGGATTGCACTTCACGGCGTACAGCACATCGCCTGGGAACGCGTCCACGAACGCGCGCGCGGCAGTGGCGATGGTTGCCGGACGCAGGCAGTGCATCGGCTCCTCCGGCCGCACGCTGGCGACAAGTTCGTCCACTGCTGGCAGCGGTGCACCCACGACGGGAAAGCGACGGCGCAGCGGCGTGACGGCGGCGCGGAAGCGCGGCTGGTTCATCATCGGAGGAATCCTCGCAAGCACACGGCGTGCGCCTTGGGCGCGGCCAACGTCTGAGACCAAAGGCGGGGGATCCATCGCCACGCGCGATTGCGCCGCGGCGGTGGGACTCAGCCGATGCTGCGAGTACTTCGCATCGCGGCAAACCGTTCAGCCAACATAGGCGGCTCCCTTGCGACCCCGGCCCACGGATGGCCGGCCCGACCGAAAAGGACGCGTTACGTCGTTGCTGTGCCCCCGGGAGGGCTCGCGGCACGTGCGATGCGTCGCCGCTTCACAAGCGATGAAGCGGAGGCGCGCATATAGGGGCGATGGGTGACGGTGAGGTATGCGTTTTCGGAAGGGAAGGTAGTGGCCTAGAGCGATGCTTCCACCGAGGACCCAACCAGGGCGAGATACTCCCAGACGACGGTGGCGGCCGCGAGCGCGGTGATCTCCGCAACATCGTAGGCCGGTGCGACCTCCACCACGTCCATGCCGGCGAAGCCGATGCCGCGCAGGCGACGCAGGATCGCCTGCGTCTGCCAGGACGCCAGTCCACCAATTTCCGGCGTGCCGGTGCCCGGCGCAAACGCCGGATCGAGTGCGTCCACGTCGAAGCTGAAATAGGCCGGCGCTTCGCCCACGACTTCGCGGATTCGACGCGCGACTGCATCCGGGCAGGCTGCGTGCACATCCTGCGCGGTCAACACGGTGATGCCGCGGCCAACCGTCCAGTCCCATACGTCACGCTGCACCGGCGAGCGAATGCCGATCTGGATCATGCGGCGCGGGTCGACCAATCCTTCCTCGATCGCGTGATAGAACACCGAACCATGAGCATGGTCCTGGCCGAAATTGGTGGGCCAAGTGTCCACGTGTGCGTCGAAATGCACCAGGGCGAGACTGTGGCCCACGCGGCGAGCCAGGGCGCGCAGCAACGGCAGCGTGATGCCATGCTCGCCGCCCAGCGCCAGCAAGTGGCCTAGGCCCGCTGTCTGCTGCTCGATCAGGTGCAGGCTCGCAGGGATGTCGCCCAGTGCGAGCTGGAAATCGCCAATATCGGCGAGGTTCAGCTTCGCCGGCTCGATCCAGAATTCCGGATGGTCGCCGTCGGTCAGCATGCGGCTGGCGCGCCGGATGGCGTGCGGCCCATCGCGCGCTCCGGCGCGATTGGTTGTGCCGATATCCAGCGAGATGCCGGCAACCACAAAGTCTGCATCGCGATCGGTGCGGGTGACGCCGAGAAAGCCCGGTGATGTGGCAAATGTCGGAGTATTAGCCATGTCTCCACTCCATCGATGCAAATCCGGCCTTGCTCACCGCACGATCACGTTCTTGAATTGCCACGGATCGGCGGCATCGACGTCTTCGGGAAACAGCCCTCCCCGGCCATGCAGCGGCGTCCAATCGGTATAAGCGCCCGCCATCCGGCCGAGATAAGGCTCCATGATCCCCAGGATGCGTTCGTGATCGAGTTCATCGGCCTCGACCACGCCACGCCGCGGGTTCTCGATCGCCCACACCATCCCGGCCAGCACGGCCGATGTGACCTGCAGCGCGGTCGCGTTCTGATACGGCGCCAGGCGACGGGTCTCCTCGATCGAGAGCTGCGAGCCATACCAGTAGGCGTTGTTCGCATGGCCGAACAGCAGCACGCCAAGTTCGTCGGTGCCATCGACGATTTCCTCGTTCATCAGCCGGAAGCGCGATTGCTGGCGGAATGCATTGCCCTGCAATTCGTGCAGCGACAGGATGGCATCGTCGCACGGGTGATAGGCGTAGTGACAGGTGGGCCGATACGCCACGCGATCGGCTTCGCGCAGCGTCAGGTAGTCGGCGATGCTGATCGATTCATTGTGTGTGATGAGATAGCCCTGGATCGAGCCGGCGAGCGGCGTCCAGCTCCGCACCCGCGTGCCGGCGCCGGGGCGCGCGAGATAAATCGCCGCATCGCAGCCGAAGGCGTGGCGCGCTCCCTCGGGCGGCATCTCCCTCTCGTGGGTACCCCAGCCGAGTTCCGATGGTTGCAGTCCTTCCGACAGGAAGCCGTCGATCGACCAGGTGTTGACGAACTCGTCCTTCTGCTTGGGGATGCGTGCGCGTTGCGTGTCGCGTTCGGCGATGTGGATGCCCTTCACGCCAAGGTCGCGCGCCAGCCTGCCCCAGTCGTCGCGCGTGGCCGGTGCCGCGGTGCGGCCGAGGTCGCGTGCCAGATGCAGCAATGCACGCTTCACCAGGTGGCTCACCATGCCGGGATTGGCACCGTGCGCGATCACTGCAGTCGGGTCAGGGCCCGGCCTGTGCAGTGCCAGGGCCGATTCCCGCATCGCGTAGTTGGATCGTTCGGAGATCGACTTGCCGGGATCGGTGTAGCCGCCCGGCGGTGGTTCGATGCAGGTGTCGAGATACAGCGCGCCAAGTTCGCGACACAGCTCGATCAGCGCGACGGACGAGACATTGACCGAAAGATTGACCAGGAATGCGCCTGGCGTCAGCAGCGGCGTCAGGATGCCGCGCAGTGTCTCAGGCAGCAGCGGAACCTTCTCGAACCGAATGCCGGCAAACTCGGCGATCGAGCGTGCCGAATCGTCGGGATCGATGATCACCATCCGCTCGCGCGCCACGTCGATGTGGCGCAGGATCAGCGGCAGCGTACCCTTGCCGATTGAGCCGAACCCGACCATCACCAGAGAGCCGTCGAGCCGGGCATGCGTTGTCATCGGTGTCTGCATGATTGGTCCCTCGTTGTGGCAGGTCATAGAGCCGCGGAGAGTTGATTGTCATTGCTACGGCCGCACCAGGGCGATGACGATCTCCGCCATGATCAGGATTAGAATCAGGAACTCCATGAGTTCCGTCCGGCTGGCAGAACTTTCATCGTACAGTGCCGAATAGGTGTCGCGGATGATTGCCAACTTGCGGTCCACGGCGGCGTTGACCGTGGGCACGCGGAACAACTCCAGCGCTGCCGCGTAAATGCGCGCGAGATAAACGTCCTCGGTCACCTGCAATGCGTTGTCCACGCGCTCGGTCAGTTCGGTCACCTCGGCGACCAGCGTGTGGAGACGGCGCGCCAGGTGCGCAAAGCGGCGCGATGTCAGCAGCGGCCGCGCACGCCGCGCCCTCGCCACAAGGTCGTACATGCGCGGCAGTTCATCATCCAGCAACTCGTCATAGTAGCGCATTTCCAGCAACTGCGCGTTGGCCACTTCAAGGATGTCCATCACGTCGGAATCGCCGCGCGGTTCGTAGATGAAGGCACGGTCCCAGGTCAGCACCACCAGATCGTCCGTATAGTACGAGAAGCGCTGGCGGAGGAGGTCCTGCCGCGCGCTGTCGGACAGCGGCCGCTGCTCGCCGGATAGTAATGGGACCAGGTCCACGCAATCCTGCAAGGCTGCCGCAGTCAGCGTCCGGTCAAAAGCGTGGACCACGCCGATGAGGTAGTCCTCCTGGACACCGGACATTTCGGGCCGGATCAGCGCCGGCCCGACCAGGGCGCGTACCTGCTCGAGCAGCCGTTCCCAGGTGCCGTCGGTGAGCAGGTCCTCGGTACAGCGGTCCACCGCGTTCACCCGGTGGACGAAGCCGGCCCACGGCATGCCCATAACCGGCACATGGAGCGCAAGCGTCATGGCCCCGAAATCGTACAGGCGTGCTGTTGCGGCAGCCTCTATCGTCACCCCGTCGAGTTCCACGACGACCGGACCGAGCCCGACCGCAACCGGCGCCACGCCGAATGCCATCGCCTTGGGCGGTGTTGCGCTCAGCCGGCTGCGCCGCGCCATGCGCGCCTGTTCGGCCAGCAATGTCTCGGCGCGAGCCAGGTCGATCGCATAGGCGACGTCGAACAGCCGCAAGGCGACGATGGCGCCGGCAGTTATCAGGGGTTCCGACTGGCTCATCGTCTGCGACCGGAGGCCATGGCGTCTCCTGTAGCACAGCATGTCTGGCTGGCTGTGATGATAGCCTGTTGTGCCGGGCGGTTGCCGCTCCGGCCGCCGCGTGGCACCGTTCCGGCCGACTGCGACACCCATATCCGTGAGCATTTCCGTGACATTGATCCTGGCCAGCCGCCCCAACGTGTATTCCTCAAGCCCGCTCGATCGCGTCGGCGAACGGCGCGAGGACGCTGTCTGGATCGAACAGCGGCTGCACGATCCCGAGACACTGTTCGTGCCGGTATGGCGCAGCCGCAACCTGATCCGCGGCATGGACGAAGGCGCGCCCGAGGCGGTGTTCATCACCGGTGAGATGGCGCACGCGCTGCGCATGCAGGGCGGTCCCTGGGCGTTCCTTGGCCTGCACGACGACCGCGCGGTGTTCGCGGTGGATATCTCCACCGCGGAAGACCCGGTGCCGCTGCTGCCGGAGGAATTAGGAAAATTCGTCGATCTGCGCTCGGTCGGCTGGGGCGTGCCGCGGCCCGAGGCGTCGGTGTTGGCGCATGCCCGCGGCCTGATGCACTGGCGCGCTCGCCACCGGTTCTGCGGCGTCTGCGGCGGCGTGTGCGATGCGCGCAGTGCTGGTCACGTAATGACCTGCACCGCCTGCGAGACGCAGCATTTCCCGCGCACCGACCCTGCAGTGATCATGCTGATCACCCGCGGCGACCAGGCCCTGCTCGGCCATTCGCAGCGTTTCCCGCGGGCCAACATGTATTCCACGCTCGCCGGCTTCGTGGAGCCGGGCGAGACGCTGGAGGAAGCGGTGCGGCGCGAGGTGTTCGAGGAAGCCGGCATCAAGGTCGGTGCGGTGCATTATCACTCGAGCCAGCCCTGGCCGTTCCCCGGCAACATCATGCTCGGCTTCTATGGCGAGGGGCTGAGCGAGGCGATCACCATCGACCCGGAAGAGATGATCGATGTGCGATGGTTCTCGCGCGAGCAGATCCGCAACCATGAGGCACATGATTTCCACCTGCCGCGCGTGGACAGCATCGCGCGCCGGCTGATCGAGGACTGGATGGCAGCCGAGTGAGGTGGCGGCTTGCTCTGCTGCTGCCACTGGCGCTGGGTGCATGCACGCCCGGTCCGCCCGACAACAGTCCAGGGGCGCAGTGCGAACGCCAGGCGGATCAGGATCCGACGGTGGAGGCGATCTACGCGGGCAATTACGGTGACTATACCCAGGTGGGCGCCACGCGTGACCTGCTGCTATGGTCGAAGCGGCAGGCGACCGCGAAATGCCTGCGGGAGAAGGGCCTTGCGCCACCAGGCGGCGTGCAGCCGATCCGTCCGAATTTCTGACGATGTCTGATGCGCTGCTGACCATCGGCTATGAGGGTTGCACCATCGCCGACGTGCTGGCCGAGTTGAAATCGGCCGAGGTGAAGCTGCTGATCGACGTGCGGGCGGTGCCGCAGTCGCGCAAGCCGGGCTTCTCGAAACGACAGCTTGCCGCCGGGCTGGATGAGCAGGGGATTGCTTATGTGCATCTCCAGGGCCTCGGGACGCCGAAGCCGGGCCGCGATGCGGTGCGCGCCGGTCATCCGGAGCGGATGGAGGCGATCTTCCGCGAGCACATGACCTCGGATCGTGCGCAGGTCGAACTGGCGCAGGCGAAGCAGCTTGCCCGCGAGTGTCGGGTTTGCCTGCTGTGTTTCGAGCAGGATCCGATGATGTGCCATCGCCGCCTGGTCGCCGAGATGATCATCGATGAGACGCCCCAGCCGGTCGTGCACCTGCACGCGCGACGGTGAGTCACTGGTTCCCGACGGGTGAACCATGCGGCAGCCTCACCTCGCGGCAGCCTCACTTCGCCGCAGCGATCGCCTGCAGGATTGTTGCCTCGGCCTCGGCCTTGCCGGACCAGCCGATGACCTTCACCCACTTGTCCGGTTCGAGATCCTTGTAGCGTTCGAAGAAATGCTCGATCGCGGATCGGGTGATCGCCGGCAGGTCCTCGATGTCGTTCACGCCGCTGTACTGCGGATGCACCCGTTCGTGCGGCACGCAGATGATCTTCTCGTCGGGACCTTTTTCGTCCTCCATCCGCAGCATGCCGATCGGCCGCGATCGAATCACCGCGCCCGGCACCACCTGGGTGGGGATCAGGACCAGTGCATCCGCCGGATCGCCGTCCTCGGCCAGCGTGCCGGGGATGAAGCCGTAGGCCGACGGGTATGCGGTTGCGGTGAACAGGAACCGGTCGACGAAGATCGCCCCGGATTCCTTGTCGACCTCGTATTTCACCGCCGAGCCTTGCGGGATCTCGACCACCACGTTGATGTCGGATGGCGGAGCCCGGCCGGTCGGGATCTTCGATACGTCCATGGCGCTGCCCTGTGCCGTGATTCAGAAGTCCACCACATATGGGGCTCGGCATGGCCTTGGTAGGGCGGAAAAGTGCAGCCCATTTCGCCACTTTTGCGGCGGAATGGGCTGCGCTTCTCCGCCCTGCACCGGGGCGGGGACCAGGGCGGTCGGCTACTTCAGCCAGCCGGCCAGGATCGCCAGCAGCAGCAGCGCCACGATGTTGGTGATCTTGATCATCGGGTTCACCGCCGGACCGGCGGTGTCCTTGTAGGGATCGCCGACCGTGTCGCCGGTCACCGCGGCCTTGTGTGCCTCGGAGCCTTTGCCGCCGTGGTTGCCTTCCTCGATGTACTTCTTGGCGTTGTCCCAGGCGCCGCCGCCCGAGGTCATCGAAATCGCCACGAACAGGCCGGTCACGATGGTGCCCAGCAGCATCGCGCCCAGCGAGGCGAATGCCGCGGCGCGTCCGGCGATGACATCAATCACGATCCACAGCACGATCGGCGCACCGACCGGCAGCAGCGACGGGATCAGCATTTCCCGAATTGCCGCCTTGGTCAGCATGTCCACCGCCTTGCCGTATTCCGGCTTGCCGGTGCCTTCCATGATGCCGGGGATTTCGCGGAACTGCCGTCGCACCTCGATCACCACCGCGCCGGCGGCGCGGCCCACCGCGGTCATGCCCATCGAGCCGAACAGGTAGGGGAGAAGGCCGCCGATGAACAGGCCGACCACAACGTAGGGGTTCTGCAGAGCGAAATCGACCTTCAGCGTCGGGAAGTAGTGCGCTAGGTCCTGCGTGTAGGCGGTGAACAGCACCAGCGAGGCCAGGCCGGCGGAGCCGATCGCATAGCCCTTGGTGACCGCCTTGGTGGTATTGCCGACCGCGTCCAGCGCATCGGTGGTCACCCGCACGTCGCGCGGCAGGTCCGCCATTTCGGCGATGCCACCGGCGTTGTCGGTCACCGGGCCGTAGGCGTCCAGCGCCACGATCATGCCGGCGAGCGACAGCATCGTGGTGGCGGCAATGGCGATGCCGAACAGGCCGGCCACCATCGAGGCGACGATGATGCCGATACAGATCACGATGACCGGCAGCGCGGTGGATTCCATCGACCCTGCCAGGCCCTGGCTCACGTTGGTGCCGTGGCCGGTGGTCGAGCTCTGGGCGATGGAGCGCACCGGACGGTATTCGGTTGCGGTGTAGTACTCGGTGATCCAGACGATGGCGCCGGTCACCGCGAGGCCGACCAGTGCGCAGATGAACAGGTCCATCCCGGTGACGCTGCCGCCGGTGGACAGCGTCATCGTCGTGCCGAAGCCGATGAACCAGGCGATGATGATGGCAATGCCGACCACCGATAGAGCGCCGGTGACCAGCAAGCCTTTGTACAGCGCCTTCATGATCCCGTTATCGGGGCCCAGTTTTACGAAGTAGGTGCCGACCACCGAGGTGAGGATGCAGATCGCGCCGATGCCGAGGGGCAGCAGCAGCAGGGCGTCGCGCGCCGCGCCGGTGAAGTAGATGCCGGCCAGCAGCATGGTGGCGACGATGGTCACGGCGTAGGTCTCGAACAGGTCGGCGGCCATGCCGGCGCAGTCGCCCACGTTGTCGCCGACGTTGTCGGCGATGACCGCCGGGTTGCGGGGGTCGTCCTCGGGAATGCCGGCCTCGACCTTGCCGACCAGGTCGGCGCCGACATCGGCGCCCTTGGTGAAGATGCCGCCGCCCAAGCGGGCGAAGATCGAGATCAGCGAGCCGCCGAAGCCCAGGGCGACCATCGCCTCGAGCACCTTCCGCAGCTCGTCGTCGGTGATCGCTGCGCCGTAGCTGCTGCGCAGAACCAGATAATAGATCGAGACGCCGAGCAGGCCGAGGCCGACCACCAGCATGCCGGTGATGGCGCCGGCCTTGAAGGCGATGTCGAGGCCCGCGGCAAGGCCCTGGCGGGCGGCCTGGGCGGTGCGGACGTTCGCGCGCACCGAAACGTTCATGCCGACATAGCCGGCCGCCGCGGACAGCACTGCGCCGATGACGAAGCCGATGGCGACATGGATGCCCAGAATGAGGCCCAGGATGACCAGGATCACCACCCCGACGATGCCGATCGTGGTGTATTGCCGGTTCAGGTAGGCGCGGGCGCCCTCCTGGACCGCAGCAGAGATCTCCTGCATCCGTGCGGTGCCGGCATCGGCGGCCAGGACCTGCTTGGCGGTGATGAAACCGTAGACCAGCGCCAGCAAACCGCACGCGATGATCACGAAATTAGCCAGTTGCATGGGGTGGCTCGATCCTTGTTGCGACCAGGCCCGCCGCAGGCGCAGCGCGCGCAGCGGTGGCCGGAGGGGGGAAACTCGGCGCGGCGGTATGCCAGATAGGTGAACAAGTGGCAAATGACCGGCCATGTGTGCTGAACTGCCGGCAACTCTACGGGCGAGACAAAGTACCGCCCACCGACAGCATCGCAACGATACGGACCAGTGCTGGGCTGCCGGGCGCGACCGGCAGATCGAGCAATGGATTGGGCCAAAGGCACCCCTCCCGCGCTCACAATTGCTGCGTCGTTGCTGGTGACGGCACTGGGCCCGCCTTCGGCACGGCGGTAACGGCGCCCGCGGCGGCACCGGCGGATCACCTGGCGGATGGCGCCGTGGCGTCGCTGATCGGTGTGCCGGAACCCGCCCGGATCGCTCTGATGGGCGTCGGCTCGTGCGGTCCCGGCCTGGCGAAATGCTTGCGCCGGCCCGCGGGGTCGGGCAGACCAGGGCAGGCGTTGCGCCTGTAGCTCAGTTGGTCAGAGCGGGCGGCTCATAACCGCTTGGTCGCAGGTTCGAATCCTGCCGGGCGCACCACCAGTGCAGGAAACGCGGTAACCCCGCCGCAAGCATTGTCCGGCTAATTTGGCCGGATGGCAGACGTCATGCCTCTGGGATCGGGTGCATCCCGTGCCGTGGCCGGCCGTCACCGATCGCAGGCAGGACATGGCAGCCGCCATCAGCCGGGCCCGGCATTTCACCACATCCTGGCCGCTGCCATGAGGCGCTCCCAGGCGCCGAAGGCCGCCACCATCGCCGACGCGGCGGCCCCCGTGCAGAACGCAGCGCTGCATCAGCCCATCGCCGCGCCCCGTCCGGCGGCGCCCGCAAAACCCGCCCCGGTGATACCGGCGCTGTCGGACGCCGCGCTCCAGCTGGCAATGACATTCGAGGCCGTGCCGCAATCCTGGCTGCCGGCGCTGCAATTCATCATGGCGCAGGAATCCGGCGGCCAGGTCGATGCCAGGAACCCGGTGCATTCCGCGCGTGGCCTGTTCCAACTCACAGCGGCGCATTACCATTTGAACCCGAACGGGACGCAATCGTTCGGCAATGCGGTCGAGGAAGCGCAAGGCGGGATACGTTACATCCAGCAGCGTTATGGCACCGCGGATAACGCGGTCGCGTTCTGGCTGCAGCACCGCTGGTATTGAGCGCGCGGCGGCGCGCACCTAGAACACGCCCTTGATTGCGAGTGAGGAGGCCAGGACCATGGCCAGCTATCAATACGTCTATGTCATGAAGGATTTGACCAAGGCCTTTCCGGGTGGGCGTGAGGTATTTCGCGGCATCACGCTTGCTTTCCTGCCGGGCGTAAAGATCGGCGTACTCGGCGTGAACGGCGCCGGCAAATCGACGTTGCTGAAGATCATGGCGGGGCTCGACAAAGATTTCGGCGGCGAGGCGTGGGCGGCGGAAGGCGCGCGTGTCGGCTACCTGGAACAGGAGCCGCAGCTCGATCCCGACAAGACCGTCGGCCAGAATGTCGAGATGGCGTTCGCCGACCTGAAGGCGGCGATGGATCGGTTCAACGAAATTTCCATGAAGTTCGCCGAACCGATGAGCGACGACGAGATGAACGCGCTGCTGTCGGAACAGGCCGACCTGCAGGCGAAGATCGACGCCGAGGACGGTTGGGACCTGGATCGGCGCGTGGACATCGCGCTCGACGCGCTGCGCTGTCCGCCGGCCGACTCTGCGATCACCACGCTGTCCGGCGGCGAACGGCGGCGCGTGGCGCTGTGCCGGTTGCTGCTGGAAAAGCCCGACCTGCTGCTGCTGGACGAACCGACCAACCACCTCGATGCCGAAAGCGTCGCGTGGCTCGAGCATACGCTGCGCGATTATGCCGGCACGGTGATGATCGTGACGCACGATCGCTACTTCCTCGACAACGTCACCGGCTGGATCCTCGAGATCGAGCGCGGGCGCGGCTATCCATTCGAGGGCAACTACTCGTCCTGGCTCGATCAGAAGCGCAAGCGCCTGGCGCAGGAGGAGAAGGAGGAAAGCGCGCGGCAACGTGCGCTGGCGGCCGAGCAGGAGTGGATCGCCGCCTCGCCGCGCGCCCGCCAGGCGAAGAACCGCGCGCGCATCCAGCGCTACGAGGAGATGCTGGCGCGTTCGCAGGACCTCGCGGGCGGCGTGGCGGAAATTCTCATTCCGCCCGGTCCGCGGCTGGGCAACGTGGTGATCGAAGCAGAAGGGCTGCGCAAGGGCTACGGCAACAACCTGCTGATCGACGACCTGAATTTCCGCCTGCCGCCCGGCGGCATTGTCGGCGTCATCGGCCCGAACGGTGCCGGCAAGACCACGCTGTTCCGTATGATCATCGGCCAGGAGGAGCCGGATGTCGGCAGCCTGCGCATCGGCGAGACGGTGAAGCTGGGTTATGTCGATCAGTCGCGCGACAGCCTGAATGCCGACAAGACGGTGTGGCAGGAGATCAGCGACGGCGAGGACA
Organism: Acetobacteraceae bacterium; assembly: GCA_036265005.1. Classification (GTDB taxonomy): domain Bacteria; phylum Pseudomonadota; class Alphaproteobacteria; order Acetobacterales; family Acetobacteraceae; genus JAMXLO01. The sequence continues at coordinate 21,236 of DATAPW010000306.1, forward strand.
TGATCTACCTCGGCAAACGCGGTGTGCAGTCGCGCGCGTATGTCAGCGCGTTCAACTTCAAGGGGCCGGATCAGCAGAAGAAGGTCGGGATTCTATCCGGCGGCGAGCGCAACCGGGTGCACCTGGCGAAGATGCTGAAGACCGAGCACAACGTGATCCTGCTAGACGAGCCGACCAACGACCTCGATGTCGATACGCTGCGTGCGCTGGAGGATGCGCTGATCGAGTTCGCCGGCTGCGCCGTCATCATCAGCCACGACCGGTGGTTCCTGGACCGGCTGGCGACGCATATTCTGGCATTTGAGGGCGACAGCCACGTGGAGTGGTTCGAGGGCAACTTCGAGGCCTACGAGGAGGATAAGCGGCGCCGCTTGGGTGCCGATGCGACCGAGCCGCATCGCATCAAGTACCGTCCGCTGGCGCGGTGAGTACCGACATCGCGATCGCCCTATGACGATGACAGTGAAAAGTAAGTTCCAGACAACTCGACACCCAACCCGCGCCGCATCACCGGGTAGCTTTGCGGGTGCGGGCCAGGCGCCATCGGCGTTTCACTCATGCCGATCGCGGAACCGGGTTGCCACGGCGTTCCTTTAGCGTATACCGCCTCCAGTTGCGAGGGAGGGACCCGATCCATGGACATCGAGACAGCCCCCATGGCCACCACCGACGCCGACTGGCAGGCGCGCGTCGATCTCGCCGCAGTCTACCGGCTGCTGGCGCATTACGGCTGGGGCGACGTCATCTTCAACCATGCCGCGATGCGCAGCCCGTCCAACCCGCGCCGCTTCCTGATCAAGCGCCATGAGCTGCTCTACACCGAGGTGACCGCGTCCAACCTGGTCGAGGTCAGCATGGACGATGACCTGGACGAACGCTCCGGCGTGAACCGGCCCGGCTTCACCCTGCACAGCGGCGTGCTGCGCGGCCGTCCTGACGTGAACTGCTCGGTGCACGTGCATCCCGAGGAAGGCATCGCGCTGTCCGGCCTCAGGCACGGCCTGCGCATGCTGTCGCAGAATGCCATGCGGTTCTACCAGCGGGTCGGTTACCACGACTATGAAGGCCTGACCGACAGCTTTGACGAACGCGAGCGCATCGTTGCCGCTCTCGGCAAGAACCGCGCGCTGATCATGCGGCATCACGGCGTGACGACGGTCGGCGCCACCGCGCGCGAGGCATTCAGCCTGATGAAGGAACTGGTGCGCGCCGCGCGCATCCAGTTGACCATGGAGGCGACCGGCGCAGAGCTGCTGGAGATCGCCCCGCACATCTGTGCCCACGTCGCCGAGCAGTATGAACACCATGACAGGGGGCGGGCATCGGCTGAGTGGCCCGCCTATCTTCGCCTGCTCGACGGGATCGACCGGTCGTACCGCGACTGATCGCTGTCCGCCGGCCCATCGGTGCCGGCAGGCTGAGCCATGAGCCCGACCTGGATCGTGCGGACAGCGCGGCTCGTGCTGGCGCCGGTGGGTGGCGCCGACCTGCCCGACCTGCGCGCCATCAAGGGCGATCCGCGCGTGTTCGCGATCATGCTGGGGGGCGTTCGCACGCCGGTCGAGACGGCAGCGGAACTGGCCGACGATGTGGCGTCCTGGGGCCGCAACGGGTTCGGCATGTGGGCGATCCGCGAAATCCCCACGCAAGCGTTCGTCGGCATCACCGGCCTGGAGCGGCGGCCGGACGGCCGCGGCGTCGCGCTGCGCTTTGCGCTATGGCCCGAGGCGCAAGGCCGCGGCCTGGCCCGTGAGGCCGCCGGCGCCGCATTGCGCTTCGGTCACCAGCAGGCCGGCCTGCACCGCATCGTCGCGGTCGCCCGGGAAAACAACTTCGGCTCGCGCATGGTACTCGGCGGTATCGGCATGACCGAATGCGACTGCTTCGTGCAGCAGGGCTATCGCATGGTGCTGTACGAGAGCGTCGCTATCCGGCCTGCGCCACCTGCTGCTGCATCGCGTTGAGCAGCGCATCGATGTTATTGTTGTTACGGCTCAGGTACGACGCATAGTCGCTGCGCTGCGTCAGCCGCAGCGACGTGCCTTCGGCGACCACGTCGATGATCTTCGGGCTGCCGCTGGCGTTGCTGATGATCCAGTCAACGTTGGTCGGCGGATTGTTGGGACGCTCGACCACGGTCGATACCACATCGTTGTCGTCGCGATGCTGGGCGCGGCCCATGGTGAAGCGGACGCCCTGGTATTCACCCAGCTTGCTGGTGATGTTGTTCACCAATACCTGATGAAACAGCTCGGTATAGCGCTTCTGCTGCTCGGGTGACGCATTGCGCCAGTAGCGTCCGAGGCAGAACCGCGCCACGCCGTCGACGTCAACGCCGGAATCGATAATCTGAGTGAGCCTCTCGCGCTTTTCGCGCTCGGTGCCCGGGCCGTTGACGACGCCGACAAGCTTGTCGCCGATGTTCTTGACGAAGGCGCTGGCATTGTCGGGAGACTGTGCGGCTGCGCGGCCGATCAGGACAGGTGTCCCCGGCAGCAGTGTCGCGGTGGCTAGGATCAAGAGAGTGCGGCGGTTCGGCATGCTTGGTTCTCGCTTCCGGTCAGCGGGCTCAGGGCGTGCTGGCCTGGGTGGTTGGTTGGGGGAACCAGACAGGGACGGTTGCCCGATTGTCGTTGCGCAGCGCCTCGATCTGCGACGCACGATGCTGGCGATACAGGCTGCGGAACGTAGCATAAGGGTCGAGCGCGGTCTTCTTGATGTTGTCGATATCATCGAGATGGCGTTCACGCTGGTCGAGCGCACTCATGCCGCGGCGCGACCAGTCGAGCGCCCGCACCGCAGTGCCCTGGCCCACCCAGGTGAACGGGTCTATCGCCGAATCGACGCCAAGTCCGATACCATCGCGCGGGCTGGATGGGCCGAACAGCGGCAGGAACAGATATGGTCCGTCCGGAAGTCCCCAGAGAGCCAGTGTCAGGCCGAAATCGGCGTCATGATCCGGATAACCCCAGTGTTTGGCGACATCGAAGATGCCCAGCACACCCACCGTGGTGTTGATCAGGAAACGCATGGTAGTATCGCCGGCACGGCGTGGCTTGCCGTCCAGCATGTCATTGCTCAGCTGGACGGGCGTGCTCAGATTGTTCAGCGCGTTGTGAATTCCGGTCCGTACGGGCGTTGGCAGCAGAAAACGGTATGCCTGGGCGGCAGGACGCAGGATGACCGTGTCCAGCCCATTGTTGAAAGCATAGATCGCTCGGTTGGTCGGCTCGATCGGATCGTTGGTTTCCTTGAAGTCGGCCACCGCATCGGGGTCGCTGGCGGGCGGCGGCGTGGCGCAGCCGCCCAGGTTGCCCAGCAGCACGGCGGTGATCACCAGAAGGTGACGGCGGATGACGGCGCGCATCAATATTCCTCGGACGAAGCACAAGTGTCGGTCTCGCTGCCGAGCCGGGTGGACGGGCAGCACATGGCGGCTCTGTTGCCCCTTGGGAACAGGCGGAGGTTGAGGTTTCCGTGAGCGAGACTAAGCATGGGTGAGCCGGCGTGCAACGTCGGAGCTTCGGGGCAGATTGCAATTGTTCCCTTGGCTTGTCGGGGGAACCTGGGGAAGAGATGCCATGAACGACCTTCCTGACGGGCTTGATGGCGATTCGGGACGGCCAACGCTGGAACGCTGGCTGACCGGCCCGCGGTTCTCCGCGTTGCCGGCGCGGGGTGCCGCACATCCCCCGCCGCTGCTGTCCTTCGAGTTCTTTCCGCCGAGGACCGAGGCGCTGGAACACCAGCTGTGGACCTGCATCCGCCGGCTCGAGCCGCTGGCGCCGCGCTTCGTCTCGGTCACCTACGGGGCGGGCGGCAGCACGCGGGAACGCACCCATGCCACCGTGGCGCGCATCGTGCGTGAAACCGGCCTGGTCCCCGCAGCCCACCTCACCTGCGTCGGAGCGAGCCGCGACGAGGTGGACGAGGTGGCGCGGCAATATTGGGAGGCCGGCATCCGCCATATCGTCGCGCTGCGCGGCGATCCGCCGCCTGGTGAGGCCTACACGCCGCATCCGGGAGGCTACCCGTTCGCCACCGACCTTGTCGGCGGCCTGAGGCGCGTCGCGGACTTCGAGGTTTCCGTGGCCGCCTATCCGGAGACGCATCCCGCGGCGCTCAGCCCGGATGCCGATCTGGACAATCTGAAGCGCAAGCTGGACGCCGGCGCGACGCGCGCCATCACCAACTTCTTCTTCGACACCGAGGTGTATCTGCGGTTCCTCGACCGCTGCCTGGCGGCCGGCATCACCGCTCCGGTGGTGCCAGGCATCATGGCGGTGACCAATTTCGCTGGATTGATGCGCATGTCGGCGATGTGCGGCGCCAGCGTGCCGGCCTGGCTCGGCCATCTGTTCGAGGGCATGGAAGACGACGCCGAGATCAGGCGTATGGTAGCGGCAGTCGTTGCCGCCGAGCAGGTGCGGCTGCTGCAGGCGAACGGCGTGGACGAGTTCCATTTCTATACGCTGAACCGCCCGGACCTGACGTTCGCGATCGCCCATATCCTCGGGGTGCGGCCGATGCCAGCGGCGTGATGATTGAGCTGCGTATTGCCGGCCGGGCCGCTTGCCGAACCGGATGATCCTATCGTCATAGGGGACGAGCGGACAGGCGAGCCCGATCGCGCCGGCAATTTGTAGCCGATCGGCAGGGTCGCAAGGCGGTGCAGTCGGTAGCTGCGGCGCCATGGCCGAGTGGCAGCACCTCGACCGCGGGGCGATCAAGAAACCGTTCGATTACGCGTCTCGGCGTCGCCGATCGAGGACCGCAGTCGGACACCGCCTCGGCACCGCCACCGCCCCCCCGATCCGCTGCTCCGCCCCGCCTGGGGAGGATTCTGCCGACAAAACCGACGCCGACCGGCCGGGCGCACGGCCGCGCGGGCGAACCCTGCCGCCGGACTCCTGCCACGGCACTGCCTGGCCCATCGGCGCGCCGGACATTCTGCTCGGGCCGCGGTGCGACCCGACCGACGCGCTCGCCGGTTCAACGCGCGTGCCGGCGCAACGGGAAATAATCCGGGACGGCCCGGTCGCGCGCATGGCGCTGGCCGAGGCCTCCGGTTGGCTCGCCCACTCCCATGTCTGGGTCCACCCGCTCGACCTGGATCGAAGTGCCGACATGTCTGACGCCGGGCGACCCGGTCATCCGCAACTCGCCCGCCTCGCTCGAAACCGGCGCGCGCGGCTATGTCCGCACGGACGAAAAGGCTCCACTCCGAAGAGCCCTCATAAGGATTCGTCTGCTGGATCAGCGCGCTCGCGACACGCCGCTGGTGGCACGCGACAATGTCCGTGCGGCAGCAGCAGGGACCACAAGTGCAATACCTTCTCAAATCGTCGGGCGCGATGGACCTTGCCCAAGTGCCAACAGAGCTGCGGCGAGCGCCGCTGCGGCCTTGTCCGGCCGGGGCTTTTCGTAGATCGCGAACTCAAGGTCGGGAAGACGCGGGAGGCCTGCCTCGGCATCGAGAATACGCAAGCCCGCGATGACCGCGCTGGCAGGAAGCGGCGCAATGGCGAGGCCCGCAAGCGCCGCCGCGCGCACGCCTGTCAGGCTCAGGCTCGTGTAGACGATCTCCCAGGTGAGTTCGCCATCCTGGAGCGCGGCGAGCGCTGCCTCGCGTGAGACCGACCGCTCGCGATACAGCGCCAGCGGCAGCGCTGCGCCGGGAATGAGTTCGAACGTGTCAGCCGCTGCCCAGACGAGCGGTTCGCGCCACACCAGCCTCCCTCTCGACGTTCCCCGCGGACGCTTGGCGAACACCACGTCCAGCCGCCCTGCATTGAGCTGTTCGATCAACTCCGCGCTGACACTGGTCTGCACCTCGAGCTTCACACCGGGATGCAGCACGGCGAAGCGCCCGAGCGCCGCAGGCAGAGAGCCCCCGGCGACCTCCTCGACCACACCGAGACGCACCGTGCCCGACAGGCGCGGCGCCCCCAAGCGCTGACGGGCAGCCTCCTCAAGTTGCAGCAGGCGACGCGCGTCGCCGAGCAACATCTCCCCGTCATCCGTCAGTGCGACGCTGCGCGTCGTGCGCCGGAACAAGGGACGCTTGGTTTCGAGCTCAAGTCGCTTGATCTGTTGGCTCACTGTCGACTGCGTCAGGTTGAGCCGCTCGGCCGCTCGGTGAAACCCGCCACATTCAGCGACGGCAACAAACGAACGCAGCAACTCGAATTCCATCATGGTCGATTAATCCGACGCGACGATCAATCATATTATGAAAAATCGCTTCTGTGATCAATGTCGTCGCTTATCTCTCGAATGACCGGACGTCAAACGATGGAGAACAGACATGTTCATGCTTGATCGCCGGACGTTCGTGCGTGCCGGCTCTGCCGCCATCGGGGCCGCGGCACTCGCCCCCATCACCCCCGCCCTCGCCCGAGCGCCCCAGATGGGCAAGCACGCGCAGCCCAGCTTCTACCGCTTCAAGCTTGGCACCATCGAGATCACCGTCGTCAGCGACGGCACGCTCGCGTTCCCGGCCGAAACGCTGTGGGGCGATAAGGCCGAGGACGCAAGAGGCCTGCTCACATCCAGGTTCCACACGCCTCGGCCGGTGGGGCTTGAAATCAACACCATCCTCGTCGACACCGGTGACAAACTGCTGTTGATCGACGCAGGCTGCGGCGTCGACAAGTTCCAGAAAACGACCGGCCGGTTGCTCGACAACCTCGCCGCCGCGTTGGCGGAAAACGAATCGACTTCAAGGTGTCCGCAAGCGATGGCATAGAGGAGATCGACAGCGGAACCCACCAG
>DATAPW010000307.1:0-1657 GCA_036265005.1 Acetobacteraceae bacterium
CGAGCGCGACTTCCACGGCGAGCGCCGCAAGAATGACACGCATGTCTCGACCACCGACCCCGACGCTCGTCTCTTCCGCAAAGGACCGGGCAAGGAGGCGCGGCTGTGTTTCATGGGCCACGCGCTGATGGAGAACCGCAACGGCTTGATCATCGGCGCAGTAACGACCCGCGCTTCGGGCCATGCCGAGCGCTTGGCTGCGCTGGCGCTGATCCAGCCGCATGCCGACCGCCCGCAGCCGGTTACGTTGGTGCCGATAAGGGCTACGACGCCGCCGACTTTGTCATGGAGTTGCGCGACAAGGTGGTCACCCCGCATGTCGCGCAAAATACCAACGGACGCCGTTCGGCGATCGATGGCCGCACCACCCGCCACTGCGGATATGCCGTCTCCCAGCGCATTCGCAAGCGCGTCGAGGAAGCCTTCGGCTGGGCCAAGACCGTCGCCGGGCTGCGCAAGATGCGGCATCGCGGACTGCCCAAAGTCGGTTGGCAATTCACCCTCGCCATGGCCGCCTATAACCTAGTCCGCTTGCCAAGGCTGCTGATCGAGCCTGCGCCATGACCGCCATTCCCATTGGCCGAACAGATCGGCGCCACCCACGCCATCGGCCCAACCGAGCAGGCAACTGATCTTCACGGCTGCCCCGCCCTAACCGCTATCCGTGCAGGGCGCACCAGCCGCTTAATTAGCCGTTTTTCAGCAGCCTGCTAGCTACTTTTTGGCGCAAAAATAGCGATCTTAACCCATTGATCTGAAAGGCGATCGGCGCGACTGAAACTGCACGGACGTACAGGTTGGGCGGGAGTGCCGACGTCTGCGCGGTAGGCTGACATGATCTGGCGACCGCGTCGGTTTTTTTGAAAAAGGCTATTGACGTGTTGCAACGGTTTCATGTATCATCCTTTTAGATGAAACAAGACCAGATCATAGAGACGCGCCAGGCGCTCGTTGCCGAGCTGCCGGTGACCGGCGAGATCCTGCGCGGCTCACTGATCGAGCGGACGGTGCGTCATACCAGGGGCTGCACAATCTGCGCCGATGGTGGCGGGCACCCGCTGTGGGTTCTCACCATCAGCTACCCCGGCGGCCGTAACCGGCAGTTCAGCCTGCGTCGTGGGCAGGTTGACGAGGTGCGTCACTGGCTGAGCAATTACCACAAGCTGAGGGAGGCGCTCGAGGCGATCTGCGAGCTCAACCATGCTCTGCTGCGTCCGGAGGGCGCCGCGCCGAGACGCGCGAGGAAGAACCCGTGATCGAGACGCGGCGGGCGCAGCGCACCTTTGGCGACGGGCTGATCGCCGACGAAGTGCAGGACCTGCACGAAGAGTGGATGAAACGCGCCGATCAGGTGCTGGCCGACAAGGAAATCGTGGCGGCAGTTTATGAAGCCCTGGCCAAGCGGCATCCGCAGAGCCGCACCCGCGGCCGGCGCGGCGCTGCGGCCGAGGTGGTATTACGTTTGTTGGTGCTCAAGCACATGCGCAACTGGAGCTATGGGGTGCTGGAACGCGAAGTGCGGGCCAATCTGGTGTACCGCGACTTCACCCGCGTGGGTGGCACCAAGATGCCCGATGCCAAGACCATGGGGCGCTGGGGGATGGCGGTCGGACCGAAGGTGATCCAACAGATCCACGACAGGATAGTACAAATCGCG
>DATAPW010000308.1:0-14370 GCA_036265005.1 Acetobacteraceae bacterium
CGGCAGGCTGGTGCGCAGCGTGTTGATGAGCTGCCAGTAGGTATCCCTGGGGAGGAGGTAGGTGAGGCCGAGGCTCTGGGGATCCGGATTGCTGTCCATGGTGGCACTATGCCGTTAGTTATAATATCTGTCAAGGTTATCAAATATGGCGGACGCCGGGGCGGGCTGCTGCGGTCGGGATGCAACACGGAGGGCCACGGAGCAGCAAGCCGTGTGGTGCCTGGCGCGCAGCGCTGCTTCGTCATCCAGCTCCGCGTTGGAATCCTTGCCTGCGCTTCGGTTCAGTACCCGAACCCAGCCGCCTCGCAGTCCGACGCCGGTGACTTGCCCCTGACGATCGTTGTGGTTAGCGTCGCTGCCAATTCTGCGGCTTGACCGCTGGCCTGGGGAGGCATGATCCAATGGATGTTGTGCGTGGCGCCAAGCCCGATGACGCCGCTGCGTGCGGGCGCATCTGTTTTGATGCATTCGCCGCGATCAATGATGCGCACGGGTTTCCACGTGATTTTCCCTCTGCCGACGTGGCGGCGGACCTGCTTCGCATGTTGCTGGAACACCCCGGGTTCTACGGCGTGGTTGCCGAGAGGGACGGCACGATCATCGGCAGCAATTTCCTGGACGAGCGTTCCACCATCGCCGGCATCGGGCCGATCACGGTGGATCCCGCCGTGCAGAACCAGGGCGTCGGCCGCCGGCTGATGCAGGCGGTGATCGATCGCGCGGCCGCGCGGAAGGCGCCCGGCGTGCGCTTGTGCCAGGCCGCGTTCCATCGCCGTTCGCTGTGCCTCTACACGACGATGGGCTTCCGCACGCGCGAGCCGCTGTCGGTGATGAACGGCCCACCGCTGAACCGGCGCATGGCAGGATATCACGTGCGCGCAGCCGGGCCTGCGGATCTTGCGGCCTGCAACGCCGTGTGCTTCGAGGTGCATGGCTTCGAGCGCGGCGGCGAGCTGAAGGAGGCAATCGAACAGCAGACCGCAACGGTGGTCGAGCGCGACGGCCGGATCACCGGCTACGCGACAGCCATCGGCTTCTTCGCCCACAGCGTCGCCAGGAGCAACCAGGACCTGATGGCGCTGATTGCGGCGGCTGCGGAATTCACCGGCCCGGGATTCCTGCTGCCGACGCGCAATTACGAGGTGTTCGCGTGGTGTCTGGCGAATGGGCTGAAGCTGGTGGCGCCGATGACGCTGATGACGACAGGCCTGTACAGCGAACCCGCCGGCGCCTACCTGGTGTGCGTTCTCTACTGACCCGGCGCCGGCCAGCCATAGGCTGACCCAGGGTTTCGCTCGGTCGCCTTCGCCGGATCCCAGTTGCGTTGCAGCTCGCGCGCCGAGGCCAGCACGAGGTCGGCCGCGGCCATCTGGATCAGCGAACAGAACGTGGTCTGCGTGCTGGAAAAACTCCCGTTCTCCGACAGCTTGTTCATCGGCGCACCGCCGCCGCACACCGAAAAATACTCGCAACCCGTGCGGCACGCTGCCACGCCGGCGTCGATGTCGCGCTGCATCGCCACCAGTCCGGCGCTGCCGAGCATCTGCTCCATCGAATCGGTATTGATGTTGCCGATCAGGAAATCGTTGTAGCGCGCATCCTTGTAGCCAAGCAGCTCCGGCGAGAACGTCGAGACATTCCCCAGGCAATCGACATTCATCATGGCCAGCGGCTCGACCTGCTGGTTGCGGAACGGCGCATCGTTCGACCGGAAGATGGCGGTGATCATGGTGTCCACCTCGCGCACGAACTTCACCCGATCGGACGCCCGCGCAAGCTGCCAGAACCGCGCCAGGAACGCGCGGAACCGCTCGCGTATCCCGGCCGCACCCATCATGTCCGAAACGTGCTGGCCTTCCGACTCCTCGACATTGAAGCAGACGTGGTCGATGCCTTCCGCGACGAAGAATTCGTACATCTCGTCCGGATCGTCCAGGCTGTCGTGCGACAGCACCGAAATCGTGTGGAACGGGATTTCGTACTGGCGCAGCAGCCGGATGCCGGCCAGCGTCTTGTCGAACGTCCCGCGCCCCGCGCGGGTTACCCGCTTGCGATCGTGCAGGTGCTTCGGCCCATCGATGCTGACGCCGACATCGACGCGCCACTCGATGAAGAACTCGCACCAGGCCGGCGTGATCAGCATGCCGTTGCTCTGGAACGAATGCACGACGCACACATGCTCCGGCCGCAGCCGCTCGATTGTCGCGAACGCCTCGCGGTAGAAATCGATCGGCATCACCAGCGGCTCGCCGGCGTGCCAGATGACATTGACGTGCGGCCCCGCCCAGCCGGACGCGAACAGCTTGGAGAACAGGTTGAACACGGTGCTCTGCTCGATCACCGACCGGTCGTTGCGGCTCGGCAGATAGCAGTAGCGGCAATCGATGTTGCAGAACGGCGTCGGCTGCACGACGACCACATCGACGCGTGGCGTCGCCGCGGTATCGCGCGGCACGACCGGCGGGGTTGCCGCCACCTAGTTGCGCCAGAAACCGTTATGCCAGTTGTGCCAGCCGCCGTTGCCCCACTCGCGGCCGCCATTGTGCCAGCCGGCGTTGCCCCATGGGCGCACCGGACCCCCATTGAGCCAGCCGCCGTTGCCCCAGCCGTTGCCCCAGGGCCGCGCATTGGCCCATCCGGGATAGCCGCCATTGCCCCACGCGCGGCCGCCATTGCCCCAGCCAAGGCCGTTGCCGTTGAGCCAGTACGCCAGGTGAACGCCGGGTTCCGCCGTGCCGCCGACCTGGCCGCCCGGCATCTCGGCGCGCGCCTGGTCCACTGCATCGCGAATAGCCTGGAGCTCGCTCGAGACCGACGACGTGTCAGGCTCGGGATCCAGACGCGGCCTGGTGCCGTCAGTGGTGGTTGCCTTGGCCGCGCTCGGAGCGAGGGCAACCGACAGACCAAATACACCCGCTGGTAGCAGGGCAGTCACGAATTGCAGATAACGATTGTAACGAGACATGCGTTTGGTCCGTTTCCCAAGGTCATTGAGGAGAATGACGAATCCGATCGTCGAAGTTTACCGCTGATGCCGAGCCGCTGGCACGCGCGAATTGAACATGTGTATGCAGGGTGGCCAGCGATCTGGCAACAAAATCGCTGCGGATTGTGGCAGGCAGTGCCCCGTCGGCGACATTCAGCCTCCCTCCGCCAGCACCGACAGGCGCTGCAACGCCGTCGCATCGCCGAGTGCGGCAGCAAGCTCGGGCGGCGACAGCGCCGCCAGCGCGCCCTGCAAGGTTTCCGCCTCGTCCAGCTTCGCCCGGCTCAAGGCGATGGCCGCATCGAGCGGATCCTGCCGCGGTCGCCGTTGCTGCGGCAGCATCGCGGTGTGGGCGGCGAGCAGTTGCTGGTCGTGCAGCAACTGCGCCACGCCGGCTTCGCCGTCGGCCGGCCACTCGCGTTGCAGCGCCGCCGCGCGCGCCACCACGGCGGGCGGCGCGACGTCCTCCGGCGTGCGCAGCAGGCCGCCCGACCAGCGTCGCCCGGTCAGCAGCGCGAGCGGGATTGCCAGCGCCAGCCCGAGCACCACGGGCAACATCCACAGCGCGAGGTATGCCGAAACGAGCCACGCCACCGCGCCCAGCAGCACGCCCAGCACCGTGTGGCGGCGATAGAGCCGTCGCGTCTCGCCGGCGGGGATCCCGCCATCGTCGCGCCGCTGGGCACTCCAGCCGGAATCACGGCCGAGCAGGATCGCCACCACGTCGATCGACTGGGTCAGCATGACGACAGGCGCCATCAGCCCCGCCACCAGCGTCTCGAACAGCACGCCGGCAAGCAGCCGCAGCACGCCGCCACAGCCGCGCCGCTCCTGCCGGTGCAGCACCATCGCGATGCAGCCCAGCAGTTTCGGCACCAGGAGCAGGCCCATGGTGCCGACGAACATCCACATGGCGCGGACCGGATCGATCACCGGCCATTGCGGGAACAGCGACTTGCCCTGCGGGAAGTAGTCCGGCAGCACGAAGCGCGCCTGCACCGCGATCAGGATGCCGGTGAGGATGAACAGCAGCCACAACGGCGCGGTGAGGTACGAACCGATGCCGGTCAGCAGGTGCAGCCGGCTGATCGAGTACAGCCCGCGCGCCGGCAGCACCGCCGCATGTTGCAGGTTGCCCTGGCACCAGCGGCGGTCGCGCACCGCGAGGTCGGTCAGCGTCGGCGGCACTTCCTCGTAGCTGCCGCGCAGGCCTGGCACCATGTGGATCGCCCAGCCGGCGCGCCGCATCAGCGCGGCCTCGACGAAGTCATGGCTCATGATCGGGCCGCCGAACGGCTTGCGTCCCTGCAGTTCCGGCAGGCCCGCCTGTTCGGCGAACGCACGCGTCCGGATCAGCGCGTTGTGGCCCCAGTAGTTGCCTTCGCTGCCATGCCACCACGCGATGCCGTGCGCGATCAGCGGCCCATACACCCGGCCGGCGAATTGCTGCACGCGGGCGAACAGCGTGGTCGCGCCGGTGATGATCGGCAGCGTCTGGATCAGCCCGACATCGGGATGCCGCTCCATCGCGCCGACCAGACGCACCAGCGCCTCGCCGGTCATCAGGCTGTCGGCGTCGAGGATCAGGAACTGCGGATAGGCGCCGCCGAACCGCCGCACCCATTCGGCGATGTTTCCCGATTTTCGCGCGGTGTTCTTCGGACGGTGGCGATAGAAGATTCGCGCCGCGCCGCCGGTCCGTTCGCGCAATGCCAGGAACCCCGCCTCCTCGGCCACCCAGACGTCCGGATCGGTGGTGTCGCTGAGGATGAACAGGTCGAACGCGTCGTTGACGCCGATCTCGCGCAGCGATTCGTCGATCGCCTGGAGCCCGGCCATAATGCGCGCCGGCTGCTCGTTGTAGGTCGGCATCAGCAGCGCGGTGCGCGTGGCAAGCTGCGGCAGCTTCGTGTGCGGGCCGGTGCCGAGACGGCAGCCGCCGCCGCCGATCAGCGAGATGAAGCCGGCGAGCGCGCTGGTGAACGACAGCGCGATCCAGGCGAACAATGCGAGGAACAGCGCCAGCATGAACACCGCCAGCGCGGTCAGTCCATTGACCGCGAACACGGTGTACATTTCCCAGGCGCCGGCAACGGTCAGCACGACCGCGCCGCCGATCACGACGAACCGGCGCAGCGCCATGGCGCGCGGCGCGCTGGGGGGACGCGGCGCGCGCGGCAGCGCCTGGCGCAGCGACTGCGTGGGCATCGCCAACGGCGCCTCGTCGGGCAGGGCGCGGAACCTGGTCGCTGATGCGGTCAGACTGTCCAACGGTAGATCCATGTTTCGCTGAGCGGGTTCTCGCCATCCATCAGCCTGGCGTGCATTTCCACCAGCTTCTCGCCGCCCTGTGCCAGTTGGAAACTGAGTCGCCAGCCGCCGGTTGCCGGATTCGGCTCGACCACGGGATTTTCAATGCTGCCTTTGCTGGCGCCGATATCGAGCGTCGGCGGTGCATCGGCGCGGCGCGTCTTCAGCGGGCCGCCGACGAAGTCGATGACGAACAGGCGGTTCTTCTGGTCCCATGACTGGCCGCAGCGGGTGTCCACGACGGTGGCGAGCGTCGCTTCGCCCGGCACCGCCCAGCACCAGTGCAGCCGGTAGCTCAGGATGTATTCGCCTTTCGCCTTCAGCGGTTCATGCGGACGCCAGAACGCGACGATGTTGTCGTTCACCTCGCGGTTGGTGGGGATCTCCACCAGTTCGACGATGCCCGGGCCCCAGTCGCCGATCGGTTCGACCCAGAGCGACGGACGCTTCTCGTAATGCGCCTCGAGGTCCTGGTAGTCGCTGAGCTGGCGTCCCCGCTGCAGCAGCCCGAAGCCGCGCGGCCCGCTGTCGGCAAAGGCGCTGATCTGCAATTCGCGCGGATTGGCCAGCGGACGCCAGATCTGCTCGCCCTTGCCGTTCCAGATCAGCAGGCCGGTCGAGTCGTGCACCGCGTCGCGGTAGTCGTCCACGCGGGTGCGGTCGTTGGCATCGAACAGGAACATCGAGGTGAGCGGTGCGATGCCCGCGACGGTAAGGTCGCTGCGCGGATACAGCGCCATTTCCGTGTCGAACACGGTCTGCTGGCCGGGCCGGATGGTGAAGCGGAACGCCGCGGCCGCACTCGGGCTGTCGAGCAGCGCATGCACCACGATGACGTCGCTGCCCTTCGCCGGCCGCTCCAGCCAGAACGAGCGGAACAGCGGGAACTCCTCGCCGGACTGCTCCGCGGTCTTGATCGCCAGGCCGCGCGCCGACAGGCCGTAGCCCTGGTTCCTGGCGACCGCGCGGAAGTAGCTGGCGCCGAGGAATGCGCAGATCTCGTCGAAATAGTCCGGCCGGTTGATCGGGTTGTGGATGCGAAATCCGGCAAAGCCGATGTCGCCGGTCGGCGCCTGCACCTTGTCGAAGGTGAACAGGTCCGGACTGTAGCGAATCGGCGTCGCGTGGCCGCCCGCCACCTCGAAGATGTCGACACGTTCCTTGTAGAGGAACCCGCGGAGGAAGAACTCGGCGGTGAATTTCACCCCCTGCCCGCGCCACAATGCGTGGCCGGAATCGAAGCGGATCGAGCGATACGCCTGGTAGTCGATCTTATCCAATCCGCCCGGCAGCGAGGCATCCGGCGCCTTGTAGGATTGCTGCGCCAGGTTGCGCGCCAGGTTGCGCACCGTGGACGCATCGAAGCTGGCGCCCGGCGCTGTCCCGGACGGCGCGGCATCGTCCGCGCGCGCCGGCGTGCGGCCGGCCAGCGCTGCGGCAATCGACAGGAACGCGCTTCGCACCAGCAGGTCGCGGCGATGCATCTCCCCTCCAATGGCTTCAAGGAAGCGATGAGTTACATCGTCCGAATGCGGCGACATGATGCATCATGCGGGCCGATCAATCGGAGTTGTCGCCAGCGTGCGCACGATCCGGTGAGCCGCGCTAGAGCAGACGCACCATCAATAGGCCACCGACGATGCCGGCGGCAAGCAGGCTGGTCGCCAGCGTCAGCCACTTCTCGATGAAGTCGCGGGCGGCGTCGCCGAAGTAGCGCAGCAGGGCGGCGACCAGGAAGAAGCGCGTGCCGCGCGTCACCAGGCTGGCCGCCATGAACACCCAGAAGTCGAACTTCGCCGCGCCGGATGCGATGGTCACCAGCTTGTAGGGGATCGGCGTCAGTCCCTTGATCAGGATGACCCACAGGCCCCACTGCGCGTACCAGGCCTGGAACGCGCCGAGAGGGTCATTGCCGAACAGCGCGTGGGCGATGCCGGTGCTCATGACCTGGTCGAAGATGAAATAGCCGATGGCGTAGCCGAGTGCGCCGCCGGCGACGCTGGCCGCGGTGCAGATCGCTGCGTAGTGCCAGGCACGGCGCGGCCGCGCCAGCCCCATGAGCAGGAGCAGCACATCGGGCGGGACAGGGAAGAAGCTGCTCTCGGCGAACGCCACGGCGGCGAGCCACCAGGGCGCGCGCGGCGAGGCGGCCAGCGCAAGCGTGCGATTGTACAGGCGACGGAGCATCCGGCTGTCCTACCAGCGAACAGTGACCGATGGCCAGGGAGGGCGCGGGAACGGCGTAACGGGCGCCGGCAGCGCCAGAGTGCGCCCACTGGCCACTCTCCCCGGCCGGTCTTATCGTGCGTGTGAGGCTCCCCACCGAGGATACTGCATGCGCCGCCCTGCCCGACTGCTCGCGCTCCTGGCCGCGACCGCCCTGCTCGTGCCCCCCGCCAGCGCGCAGAACCCGCAGCCGCCGCATTCATGGCTGTTCGGCGCCTGGATCGGCGGGCTGTATCCGGCGCCCAGTATCGTCTCCGCCCAGGAATGCCTCGCCCAGCCCGTGGTGATCTTCACCCGCGACATCGTCATGCGGCTGACCATCACCGACCAGCTGTTCACCCAGCGCCTGGTGGAGACGGCGCGCACCACCGCGGCCGGTGTGGAGTTCCACTTCGCCCCGTCACTACAGGCGAACCAGTCCAGCCCGTTCGGCATGTCGCAAGGCGGCAGCGGCGATGCCGGGTTCGGCTGCGACGATCCCGACGTGCTGCACGTGCAGCGGCGCGGCGAGAACGAGATCAGTTTCCCGGGCTGCCCCGAATTCCCCTACCCGCTCGTGCGCTGCCCGGCCCGCTAGGCTGGCGCGGACGCCGACCAGCCGACCGTAACGGCCACCGTCAGGCTCAGAAAATCCCAGGAGACAATGCCAAGATGACCCGCTCCGTTGCCCGCCTGCTCGCCGAGAGCCTTGAAGCGCACGACGTCGATCAGATCTTCTGCGTGCCCGGCGAGAGCTATGTCGGCCTGATCAACGCGCTCACCGACATGAACTCGCTGCGGCTGATCGTGTGCCGGCACGAAGGCGGCGCCGGCTTCATGGCGGTGGCCGATGGCCGGCTGCGCAGCCGCGCCGGCTGCTGCATCGTCTCGCGCGGACCCGGCTTGTCCAACGCCATGGTGTCGCTGCACTCGGCGTATCACGACGCGACGCCGGTGGTGATGCTGGTCGGCCAGGTGGAGCGCAAGGATTTCGGCCGCCAGGCGCTGCAGGAGCAGAACTACTCGCGGCTGCTGTCGGATGTAACCAAGTGCGTGATCGAGGTGATCGAGCCCGAGCAGGCGTCCGAGGCGATCGCGCGCGCCTTCCACCTGGCCGAGAGCGGCACGCCGGGGCCGGTCGCGGTGATCCTGCCGGAGGATTTGTTCGACGAAAAAACCGACGTGGAGGTCGATCAGCCGCGCCCGCGCGTGCTGGCCGGACCGCGCACCGAGGACCTCGATCGTCTCGCCGAGATGCTGGCCAAGGCGGAGCGCCCGCTGGTGCTGGTCGGCGGTGCGCTGCTCGGCGATGCGATGTACGACAATGCGGTGTTCGGCGACCTGCGCAGGCTGGCCGAGGAGTGGATGCTGCCGATCTGCCCGACGCATCGCCGGCCGCAACTGTTCGACGCGACGCATCCGAACTACGGCGGCTACATGGGCATCCGCGTGCCGCCGCCGCTGATCAGCGAGATGAAGAAGGCCGACCTGATGGTGGCGATCGGCGAGCGGCTGACCGACAGCGTCAGCCAGTCCTACAGCTTCCCCGCCGCGCCACAGCCGCAACTGCCGCTGGTGCATGTCTGGCCGGATGCCAACGAGGTCGGCCGCGTGTGGCGCCCGGAACTCGGCATCGCGGCGTCGCCGTATGAGGTGGTGAAGGGGTTGCTGAAGCGCGGCGCCCCCGGTGGGGCGGCGAAGCGGCAAGGCTGGGTCGCCGGCCTGCACGCGATCCATCGCAAGCTGCTCGCCAAGGAATGGGACCCGACACCGGACGGCGTCAACTTCGCCGCCATCGTCTGCGAGGTGGACAAGCATCTGGCGCCGGACGCCACGGTGACGTCGGATGCCGGTAATTTCGGTAGCTACATTCATCGCTACATCGGCTTCAAGCCGGGGCAGATCTTCCTGTCATCGGTGGTGGGCGCGATGGGGTCGGGCATGCCGATGGCGGTGGCCGCGACACTGCGCCGGCCGGGCAAGCAGGTGGTGGCGTTCATGGGCGACGGCGGCGCACTGATGGCCGGCAACGAGATCGCCACCGCGGCGCAGTACGGCGGTGCGCCGATCATCGTGATCTCCGACAACAAGATGTACGGCACGATCGGCATGCACCATCACGTGCGCTATCCGGGCCGGCCGTTCCAGGAATCGATGAAGCTGACCAACCCGGATTTTGCCGCGTGGGGGCGGTCGTTCGGCGCCGAGGGCATTACCATCCGCGATGAGTCGGAAGTCGCCGATGGCATTGCGCGTGCGTTTGCCGTGAAGACCAGACCGGTGGTGGTGCATTGCCACACTTCGGCGATTCAGATGAGCGCATGGCGCAGATACGAACCGCCACGGTAGGCGACAGCCCTTCGCCCGCCGCGGAGTGGCGCGGCTTCCCTACTGCCCCAGATGCCGATCGAAGAACGCCGCGACCTCCATGTTGTACTCCTTGGTCTCCGGCGCGTTGATGTCGCGGTAGTACTGCGCGTGCGACTCGCCTTCGAACACCTGCAGCACCGCCTCCACGCCCGCCTCGCGCAGCTTGCGATGCACCCGCACCGTGTTGGACAGGAACAGATCGCGCGTGCCGCTGGTCAGAATCGTCGGCGGGAACCCGTGCATATCGCCATACACCGGCGACAGCAGCGGATCCTTCAGGTCATGCCCGTTCGCGTACAGCAGCGCCGCCGCATGCAGGAACCCATCATCCGACACCAGCACGTTATCGACCATCTCGTTGCTGAAGAAACTATCGCCGGTCTTGGTCATGTCCGACCACGGCGTGCCCGGCGCGATCGCACCTGGCAGCGGCAACTGTTCCTGCTTCGCGCGCAGCACCATCGCCAGCGTCATGCCGCCACCGGTTGACGTACCGAATATGCCGATGTTCTTCGCCTTGTGCGTCCGCAACACCGAGCGGTACACCTCCATCGCGTCGTCCATCGCGGCCGGATAGGGGAAATCCGGCGGCATGCGATAATCCACCGAGATCACCTGGAACCCGCCGAACCCGGCGAGCTCGATCGCCTCCTTGGTGGCCGCCTCGCCCGGGCTGAGCACGTAGGCGCCGCCATGCACGTGCACCAGGATGCGGTTGCGGTTGCGCGGCGGAATCGCCTTCGGCGTGACGACGAACGCCTTCACGCCGTCGATCGTTGTCGGTTCCACCATGACGCCAAGCGCCTCGCGGATCGCCGGCAACGTCGCGACCACGCCGGCGGCGGCCTTGTCGACGATCGCCTTCCACTCGGCTGTGGTACTCGGCACGATATTCCAGGTCGGGTTGTACGGCTGCGCGATGATCGCCTGCATCTGCGGACTGACGGTATCGGGCACCGGAATGGTTTTCGCCGGCACCTGTCGCGCGTCCGGCGGCACCTGCTGCGCCGCGGCCTGCTGCGTCAGTTGCGTGGCAAATGAAGCCCCGGCCAGGAGCATGGCCAGCACGCCAGCATGCGTAGTCCTCATGGACCTCCCCCGTTGTTGACAGTGTCGTTGTCGGCTCGCCAGGATCGCCGCGTTCCACATGATGGGCAAGCAGGCATGGATCAATTGCAGCTCGACACGCGCTTGCGGATCGGCATCCAGACCATCCATCGCCGCACCGAACCGGCAACTGCACCCTGGTTGCCCAACATCGACGAACTGGTGGAACTGGTCGAACTGGTGGACCGCAGCGGTTACGCCTCATTGTGGGTCGGCGACCACATCTCGTTCGCCGTGCCGGTCCTCGACCCGCTGCTGCAACTGGCGCAGGCCGCGATGGTGAGCCGGCGCCTGACACTCGGCACGTCGGTCTACCTGCTGCCGCTGCGGCATCCCGCACCGGTGGCGAAGCAGGTCGCCACGCTGGATCACCTGACCGAGGGCCGGCTGATCTTCGGCGTCGGCGTCGGCGGCGAGTTCGCCAAGGAGTACGAGGTCTGCGGCGTGCCGGTCGGCGAACGCGGCGCGCGCCTCAGCGAAGGCATCGGGCTGCTCCGCCAGTTCTGGAGCGGCGAACCGGTCAGCCATGCGGGGCGGTTCTACGGCCCGTTCAGCGATGTGCCGATGCGCCCGCCGGCGCGACAGCATGGTGGGCCACCGATCTGGTGCGGCGGCCGGTCCGACGGCGCATTGCGGCGCACCGGGCGGCTGGCCGATGGCTGGCTGTCCTATGTCGTTACCCCCGAGATGTACCGCGCATCACTGGACAAGATCGACGCCGCCGCGCGCGAGGCCGGACGCAGCGTGGCACGGTTCGGCACCGGCCACCTGCTGTTCACCCGCATCGACGACAGCTACGAAAAGGCCCTCGACGCCGCGACCGAGACGCTCAGCGTTCGCTATGCGATGGATTTCCGCAGGGCTGCACAGCGCTATTGCGCTCTCGGCCGTCCCGAGCAGGTGGCTGAACGGATCCGTGAATTCCACGCCGCCGGCGTGCGCCACATCGCGCTCGACCTGCTCGGCCCCTACGAACAGCGCAACGAGCAGATCGCGCGATTTGCCGCCGAGGCGATGCCGCTGCTGAGCGATCTGCGGGCATAAGGCCTGGCATTGCGAGGAGCGCCGCGACGAAGCAATCTCCGTCCGCCTTGCGCGCGCAACTGGATGGAGCTTGCCGCGTCGCTGCGCTCCTCGCAATGACAGCGACACAGCACCAAGAATGGGAAGCAACGCCATGACCTCTGCGCGCCGCGATCTCACGGCCATGCTGCGACCGCGATCGATCGCGCTGGTCGGCGCCACCGACCGGTCACGCTGGTCGCAGAACACCTTCGACAACCTTATCAACCGCAAATACGCCGGCGAGATTTATCTGGTCAGCCGTCGCGGCGGCACGGTGCATGGCCGCACCGCCGCGACATCCTGCGCCGCCGTCGGTGCACCGATCGACCTCGCTTTGCTGATGGTGCCGCTGTCGGCGATCGAGGACTCGCTCGCCGACCTCGCCGCGGCCGGCGTGCACAACGCCGCAATCCTGGCCTCGGGTTTTGCCGAGACCGGACATGACGGCGCCGACCACCAGGTCCGGCTGGCGACGCTGGCGCACAATTACGCCGTTTCGGTACTCGGTCCCAACTGCCTGGGCTTCGTCAATTTCACCGACAACGTGCCGCTGTGGACCGGCGGCTTTCGTGCACCCAGCAAACCGGGGGCGATCGCCGTCGTCACGCAGAGCGGCGCCAATGGCAGCTTCATCTCCAGCCTGGCGGCGCAGCATGAGATCGGCCTGTCCTACATGGTGTCCACCGGCAACGAGGCTGACCTCGACTGCGCCGACTTCATCGACCACCTGGTCGATCAGCCCGAGGTGCGCGCGATCGCGCTGTTCGCCGAGACGATCCGCCACGCGGCCAACTTCGCCGCGGCCGCACGACGCGCGATCGCCGCGGGCAAGCCGATCGTGGTGCTGAAGATCGGCCTGTCCGAGATCACCGCACGGTCGGCGCAGGCGCATACCGGTGCGCTGGTGGGCGACGACAGGGTGTTCGACGGCGTCTGCCGCCAACTCGGCATCGTGCGCGTCCAGTCGATCGAGGATCTGCTGTTCACCGCCGATCTCATCACCCGGACCGGCGTGCTGCAGCCGCAGGGTCTCGGCCTGGTGTCGATTTCCGGGGGCGCCTGCGAAATCGTCGCGGATCGCGCGCAGGTGCTCGGTGTGCCGATCCCTGCCCTGTCGGATGCCGCGGTTGCCGAACTGAGCGCTGCGCTGCCGAGTTTCGGCACGCCGCACAATCCGCTGGACATCACCGGCGGTGCGGTGCTGCAGCCCGACCTGTTCGAGCAGGGTCTGCGTATCCTCGGCCGGCAGCAGGAATTTTCCGCGCTCGCCTGCCTGTTCGATGTGCCGGTCATGCAGGAACAGGCGACCGAATTCACCGTGACTGCATTGCGCCATATCGCGGCGGGGCTGCGCGCTTCCACCATGCCCGCGCTGATGATCAGCCACACCACCAAGCCGGTGACCGATGTGTCCACGCGCATCATCGAGGAGATCGGCCTGCCCTATGTCAGCGCGGGCATCCACCACGGGATGAATGCGCTGGGCGGCGCGTTCTGGTGGTCCGAGCAATATCGCCGGCACGCCGCCGCACCGCCGCCGGCAACGGTGATCGCGCCAGTATCGGATCGCCCGCGCTCCGAACGCGCCACGCTGGTATTCCTGGCGCAGCGCGGCGTTCCGGTGGTGCCGGCGACATTGGCCACGGATGCGGAGCAGGCGATCGCGGCGGCACATGCACTCGGCGGACCCGTGGCCATGAAGATCGCGTCCGACGATATCGCGCACAAAAGCGACATCGGCGGCGTGGCGCTCGATCTGCAGGGCGACGCGGCTATCGGTGCGGCGTTCCGGCGCATCGTGTCGGTCGCGCCGCAATCCGCGCGCGTCGATGGCGTGCTGGTGGCGCCGATGCGCAGCGGCGGGATTGAATTGTTCGTCGGCTGCACGCGCGATCCGCAATGGGGACCGGTGATCGCCGTCGGCCTGGGCGGCGTGTGGGTGGAGATCCTGCAGGACGTCGCGCTGCGCCCCCTGCCGATCGATGCGGCCGAGGTGCGGCGCATGCTGGGCGAACTGCGCGGGGCGAAGCTGCTGCACGGTGCGCGCGGCATGCAGGCCGCGGACCTGGGCGCGGTCGCCGCGGTCGTTGCGCGCATCGGTGACGCCGCGGTGGCGCTTGGACCGGAATTGGAGGCGCTGGAGGTGAACCCGCTCTGGGTGCGCGGCGCCGACGTCGAGGCGCTCGACGCACTGGCGGTATGGACCTGACCGCCGCTGTCATTGCGAGGAGGGCAGCGACACGTTTCGGCATGGCCGGGCTTGTCCCGGCCATCCGACGTGCACCATGCTGACGGCGAGGGCCGGGACAAGCCCGGCCATGACGATG
>DATAPW010000309.1:0-2155 GCA_036265005.1 Acetobacteraceae bacterium
CGCACTGCCGCAACGTCGCAGGCGCCGTGCGACACCGTAGCAGCGACCGCGGTTCCCAGCCGGTCATGGCCGAACTCCCGCCCCAGCGCCACGACCGCCACCATGGCGCGGGTGCCATTCTGCTTGCCGTGCCGTCCTTGCAGCCGGGTCCAGAGCTCGTCGTAGCAAGCAGGCCAGCGACCCGCCTCGCGCCATTGCGCCAACGGCTTCGATCCAGCGAACGCGCCCGGCTTATGGCTCAGCACGTCGAGGTAATGCTCAAGATCGAGGACATGCTGACGGCGGCTGTGACAACGTTCATGGCGTGCAATCAACCGTCCGCCATGCCAGATCTCGACATGCAAGGGATGGACCCGCACTTCCACCCGGGTACCCGCGTGGACCGGCACTGAGTAGAAGTTGGTCTTCACCGTCACACAGCCTTGCTTGTCGACCAACCCGAACACGGTCTCCGCCAACTCGACACCCTCGGTGGGACATGACAGCAGATGCCCATGCTCGATCGCCATCGCCGCACCGACCGTCTCGCTGCGTCCGTCCAGGATCCGCGCCTCGTCTGCACGACAGGCCGTCAGCAGCATGGTGTTCAGCGCATCGATGTCTGCGACACGCGGCACCGGCACCAAATGGTTACGCCGGAAATAACCGCCTTCCCCTTCAATGCCGCCTTTCTCGTGACCCTCGCCCGGCGTGCAGAACTCGGCGGCAAACCGCCAATGCGAGCGGAACGCCAGGAACCGCACCGTCTCCTCCCGCCGATAGCCGCGCAGGATCTTGCGCACCGCGCTGGCCAGATTGTCGTAGCGCAGCACATGGAAAACACCGCCGAAGTATGCGAAGGCGTGCTCGTGCGTCTCGAGGAACGCCTGTTGTGTGGCGTGCAGGTAAGCACGATGGAACGCCGCCCCGCTGGCCATCGACCGCATCGCGAACACCTGCACCTTGGTCCGCTCGTCGCCGAGATCGATCCAGGCTTCATACCAGTCAACCTGGGCCTCCTGAGACCAACTGTAACTTTGCGGCACGAACGTCTCCCGTCGCAGCAAACCCAACTGGCGCTTGCGTTCGCGGACGTGGTTGCGCACCGTCGACTCAGCGACCGTGGCGTCAGGGAACTCGGTCAGGATGCGGCGATAAAGCCGGCGGGCGGTGTGGCGCTGCTTGCGCGGAGCGCGGCGGTCGGCCTCCAAAACTTCGTCGACGAATGCCGCAACCGCACCGAGCTTCGGCTTGGCGCGTGCCGGGTAGTGATGCTTCGGCGGCAGCGCGTTGCCAATCGCCTGACGCACCAAGCGCCGATGAACGCCGAACTTCGCAGCGACACCCGCGATCGTGCCGATCCCAAACTCATGCTCCCAACGAAGCTGCTCGAACAATTCCACTTTGGCTCTCCAGTCCACGCCAGGTCCCCCGATCCAGTCGGGTGACCGTAGGTTGAGGGACCAGAGATGAGCCAAAATCCGTCAGCACTACTGGGCCAAAATTCGATAGCAGAGCCACGCGATGAGGTCGTGCCACGATCACTCACTGGATATTGGCCCTCGCACGCTGCTAGGGCCAATAAGTTGGCCCTAACCCCGCGAACCCCTCTCACACAGGAGGTCATCATGACCGCAGAAGAGTTTGCCGAGGCTGTTGACAAGCGGATCACGGCCGCTCGCGACGGCGGGTTGTCCGACGCGGCGAACATCGTGGTGCTCGAAGATGCCGTGGAAGGCCTGGATGAAGGATTGTCGGCCGCTTAGGACCTCGACCTAAGAACGCGGCAGCCCGCGCCTTGGCCTCCGGATCGGGTTCCGGCAGTTTTCCCCACGCGCGGCCCCGCGGCGTGTGCTGGACGATCCGAGGCACTTTGATCTCGGCTGCCTGGGCGGGCTTCGCGGGGCGCTTACGAGGGCGGGTAGTGACGATGGTCATGGTGGGTCATATGTATTGACCGGGCCGTTCATCGGCAAACCCGCCCGCGAAGCTGAGCAATGAGACTGTGGACACTTCGGGCTCGATCACCCTGGGCGACGTTGCCGAGCACATCGCGGTGCTGGAACCGGCACCGTGACCGCCTCGCTGATCATGCGTCAACTCGCCTCCCATCCAAGGCCAAAACGGCGTCGCCGCGGCTCTGCGAGCTGGGGCGGCTGGAGCGCACGCTGTTCAC
>DATAPW010000310.1:0-2716 GCA_036265005.1 Acetobacteraceae bacterium
GGAGGCGCACCGCCTATCGTTAGGCGCCGATCAATCGAGAAAGGGGCCTACGACAGCCAGAAACACCAACCGTAGCTCCGAGATCGCGTTGGCGACGCGCCCGCGAATCACGAGGTCGTATCAGATCGTCGGACACGCTGCCGTCCACAGATCCAGATTAGCGGCAGCAAGAGGGAAAATGTATCATGTTTAGTGCAGAAGAAAACAAGGCCATCGTCGGCCGGTGGTTCACCGACTTCTGGGGCAAAAACTGCAATCTCGACATCGTCGACGAGCTTGCCGCACCAGACATGCTTCTTCAATATTCGTTGCATGCGCCGCGCCGCGGCCGCGAGGATATCAAGGCGTTCATGAGCGGGTTTCGAGAAGCCTTCCCCGATTTGAATTTCTGGGGCGCTGCTGATCTCATTGCCGAAGGAGACTATGTGGTGGGTCGTTGGGAGGGTGGCGGCACGCACACAGGCCCTGCTTTCACGGACTTTCTTATGGGATCGTTGCCAACGGCCACCGGCCGGAGCATGCGATTTACCGGGACGACCGTGCTTCGGCTCAAAAACGGCAAGATCACTGAAGAAATCGGTCTAGACGACGGTGTGGCGGCCCTCCAGCAACTTGGTCTCATGCGCCAGATCGGTTGGCCAGCGTAAGGTTCCGCGCGCATGTGCGTCTCTGGCGAACCAGACAGCAAGGAAGGAAATCTAGGTCTGGGCGGTGGGCCTTAGCGGCTTTTATTTGTGGTCGTGCTCACCGCCCGCGCGCTGTCCACGGCGTTCCGGACTGGGCCGCACGTGGCCTACGCTTGGCCCTTGCAACCACCATCGGGCGCGGTCGACTACGCCGATGCCGGTCCAGCAGGCCGCCCCGCCTGGCCATGGCCTTCCTCACTCAGGGCCGGCGATCGTTGCGCTGTTGCGCGACTCCTGCCTTGTGCGCCCCCGCGCTCCTAGACCGGTCATCTGCTCCCACGCCTCGACCCGATCCGCCAGTTGCAGCCGCTCGGCCGGCGCCTCGCGCAGCACCCGCCGCGCCCAGAGAACCTAATTGAGCGCGGTCCTCTCTGCCCGGGTCAATCGCGGGAATGGTGACGCCGGCTTCTTCGTCATGCCGGCCAGCCTACCACTACGCGCACGGGTGCGCGTGGTCGGCGGTCACTGCGGCGCCCTCTTGGCCCCCGTCACCTTCTCGCGGGTCACCCGGACCCGGGGCGCGTCGATGGTGTCCGGCGTCAACTTGATGCCGCAGCGAGGGCACCTGGGCCATGGCCCGGCGTCGGACGCGTAGGCGCTGAACAGGCAGACGTCGCAACAGAACTCGATCCGGCGGGGTGCGACTTCGGCGTCGATCGCGTCACTCATGGCTTCGCTTGCGGGCGTTGGCTTCCAGACATGGCGCCGCCTTCCAGCAGACCCAATAGCGCAAAAAGTTGGTGTGGTTGCGAGACAGATCAGCCATCTGGGGGCGCTCGCGCCTCTCCAAACGGCATCTCGACCGGCATTCCGGGTGCGAACCGCCACGACGGCGGCCCGTACTCCCACCCGCCCGGTCGCAGATCACCCTGCCGTCGCCTCCGGCTCCGCTGGGATGGTGAGGTTCGCATCGCTGATCTCGTTAGCGGTGGCCAAGTCCGCACACGCGCAATCGTGGTGCAGAAGAAGATCGGCCGGCCTGTGCAGTTCGAGTTGCTGGGACGGCTCGGACGAGCATCTTGGACTGGCTGGAGCGCCGAGGGGGCACGGTCGACGACTTCGCCTTCCCGAGGCGTACTGACCATACCAACCACCTCAGCATTGAGGCGGTATGCGCGGTTGGTGGACGAGTGGGTCACCGGGATCGCAGCAGGCCCGCCTCGGCGACGCCGAGCAACAAGCGTGCGGCATAGAACGAGTACGGGCCGACCACGAATGCTGTAGCCCCTGCGACCAGTCCCATGCTGATCATGATGCGCGCGAACCAGCGGCGGGCGCCGACCTTCACCAGGATCAGGTTAGAAGGAAATTCCGCCAGGCAGTAACCGATGAAGAATAGCCCGGCACCCCAGCCATATTGGCTTGGCGACAGGCCGAGATCCTTGTTGGCAGTCAGCGCGGCGAAACCGACATTGACGCGGTCGATATAGGCCGTGAGGTAGCAGGCCATGAGGAGCGGCATGAAGCGCCAGACGATCTGGCGGACAGTGCGTCCTTCCAGATCGGCCTGGTCCGCGAGAGGCAGAGCGGCGGCGTTCGAATTGCTCATCCTGGTCGTCCCCTCTCACGGCGCCATGCCCAAGTGGACAGGACGGTTGTCACCGAGCCCGGTTCTGGCTCATTGCCTGAGACCCCTTGCGGATCGTGGCCGCAAGGCGCGGCCGGCACCAGCCACGCATGGCGCATGGGCGTTACGCGGCTGGCTTATGGCCGCAGCAGTGAGTTACGGCTGGTGCCGCGCTGTTCAGCCTGATGTCAGGCGCTATGCGTTAGGCGAGTGACCGTTCGTTGAGGTCGGATTGCCCGGCAGATACCGACCCTATTCAGTCGTCCGTGGCAGATCGCCTAATGACCGGAGTTGGCCGGGTCCCGGCTGGCAGCTCTTGAGCGACGAGAGCTGGAAAGCAGCTAAGCATCCAGATCGGCCAGAATTGACAGCTGACAACTCCGAGCAGACAACCGCTTTCATGGTGCTCGGTCTCGTTGCACCTTTCTAGGATCATCTCGGGCACAAGCTGCGGCATGTTGAG
>DATAPW010000311.1:0-3422 GCA_036265005.1 Acetobacteraceae bacterium
ACGAGACATACGAACTCTCGAAACTTTAGAAAGGCCTTGACTGATTTCTCGAACATGGTGATTCTGGTTCGCGAACCGACCGACCTTGGGCCCCTTGACGACACCGCAAGGCGATCAGTTGCACCGGAATTGAGACCACGGGATCAATAGCCGGGAAGAAGGAACGCAAGATGGACATCGCTTCCGATCTCGACCGACTGGAAACCGCCGAGTGGCGCGACGCATTCGACTCTGTCCTGGCCTTCGAGGGACCCGAGCGCGCACGCTTCATCCTCTCGCAGCTCACCGAGGAAGCGCGCCGTCGCGGCTCGCCGGTGCCGTATTCGGCCAATACGCCCTACCTGAACACGATCCGCCCCGATCAGGAGGCGCGCCACCCCGGCGACCGGGCGATCGAGCGCCGCATCCGTAGCCTGATCCGCTGGAACGCGGTGGCGACCGTGCTGCGCGCCAACAAGGTCTCCTCCGAACTCGGTGGCCATATCGCCAGCTTCCAGTCGGCGGCCACGCTCTACGAAGTCGGCATGATGCACTTCTGGCATGCGCCGACCGACACGCGTGGCGGCGACCTGATCTATTATCAGGGCCACTCCTCGCCCGGGTTCTACGCCCGCGCCTTCCTCGAAGGCCGGGTCGACGAGGACCGGATGCTCAACTTCCGCCAGGAAGTCGAGGGGCACGGCCTGTCGTCCTACCCGCACCCCTGGCTGATGCCGGATTTCTGGCAGTTCCCCACCGTCTCGATGGGCCTCGGCCCGATCATGGCGATCTATCAGGCGCGCTTCCTGCGCTACCTCGAAGGCCGCGGCCTCGCGCGCACGGCGGGGCGCAAGGTCTGGGCCTTCCTCGGCGACGGCGAGACCGACGAGCCGGAAAGTCTGGGTGCGATCGGCATGGCCGGGCGCGAGCGGCTGGACAACCTGATCTTCGTGATCAACTGCAACCTGCAGCGCCTGGACGGTCCGGTGCGCGGCAACGGCAAGATCATCCAGGAGCTGGAAGCCGAGTTCCGCGGCGCCGGCTGGAACGTCATCAAGGTGATCTGGGGCACCGGCTGGGACCGGCTGATCGCGGCTGACACCGACGGCCTGCTGCTCAAGCGCATGGAGGAATGCGTCGACGGCGAGTACCAGGACTTCAAGAGCAAGAACGGCGCCTACGTGCGCGAACATTTCTTCGGCAAGTATCCGAAGCTGAAGGCGATGGTCGCCGACTGGACCGACGACCAGATCTGGGCGCTGACGCGCGGCGGACATGACGCGCAGAAGATCTACGCCGCCTACTCGGCCGCGGTGTCGCATCGCGGCCAGCCCACCGTGATCCTCGCCAAGACCGTCAAGGGCTATGGCATGGGCGAGGCGGGTGAAGGCCAGAACATCACCCATCAGCAGAAGAAGATGGGCGAGGCGCAGCTGCGGGAGTTCGTCCGTCGCTTCGAGCTGCCGATCACCGACGAGCAGCTGAAGGAAGTGCCGTTCATCCGCTTCCCCGAGGGCAGCGCGGAGGCCGAATACCTGCGCGCCCGCCGTACCGCGCTGGGCGGCACGATGTTCCAGCGACGGCAGAAATCGGCGTCGCTGGAGGTGCCGGCGCTGTCGGCGTTCGAAAGCCAGCTGAAGGCGACTGAAGGGCGCACGATCTCCACCACGATGGCGTTCGTGCGCATTCTGAATACGCTGATGCGCGACAAGGCGATCGGCAAATACGTCGTGCCGATCGTGCCCGACGAAAGCCGCACCTTCGGCATGGAGGGCATGTTCC
The DNA here is from genome assembly GCA_036265005.1 of Acetobacteraceae bacterium. Lineage (GTDB taxonomy): Bacteria > Pseudomonadota > Alphaproteobacteria > Acetobacterales > Acetobacteraceae > JAMXLO01. The sequence goes on from DATAPW010000311.1 coordinate 1,762, forward strand.
GCCAGTTCGGCATCTACAGCCAGGTCGGCCAGCTCTATCGGCCGGAGGACGCCAACCAGCTGATGTTCTACAAGGAAGACACCAAAGGCCAGATCCTGCAGGAGGGTCTGAACGAGCCCGGCGCGATGTCGTCCTGGATCGCCGCGGCGACCAGCTACAGCACCAACAACGTGCCGATGATCCCGTTCTACATCTACTACTCGATGTTCGGGTTCCAGCGCGTGGGCGACCTGGCGTGGGCAGCGGGCGACATGCGCGCGCACGGCTTCCTGCTCGGTGCGACCGCCGGCCGCACGACGCTGAACGGCGAGGGCCTGCAGCACGAGGACGGGCACAGCCACGTCCTGTCGTCCACCATCCCGAATTGCGTCAGCTACGACCCGACCTACTCGTACGAGGTCGCGGTGATCATCCACGACGGACTGCGCCGGATGTACAAGGAGCAGGAGGACGTCTTCTACTACATCACCCTGATGAACGAGAACTACGAGCACCCCGCGCTGCCGGGGGGCGCGGAGCAGGGCATCCTGAAGGGCATGTACCTGCTGCGCGAAGGCGACGCCGCGGCGAAGCGCCGCGTGCAACTGCTCGGCAGCGGCACGATCCTGCGGGAGGTGATCGCCGGCGCCGATCTTCTCGCGCAGGACTATAGCATCAGCGCCGATATCTGGAGCTGCCCGAGCTTCACCGAGGCGCGCCGCGAGGCCATGGACATCGAGCGCTGGAACATGCTTCACCCCGAGGAGACCGCGAAGGTGCCGTGGGTCACGCAATGCCTGGGCGGCCGCCCCGGCCCGGTGGTCGCATCGACCGACTACATCAAGATGTACGCCGACCAGATCCGCGCCTGGATACCGGGCCGCTATCGCGTGCTGGGCACCGACGGTTTCGGCCGCTCCGACTACCGCCGCAAGCTGCGGTCCTTCTTCGAGGTGGACCGGCACTTCGTGGCGCTGGCGGCGTTGCAGTCGCTCGCCGCCGAGGGCGCGGTGTCGCCCGCCACCTGCGCGGATGCTATCAAACGTTACCAGATCGACCCTGAGCACCGTAATCCGGCACGCAGCTGAAAGAGAAACGCTATGGACACGCAAACGACCGCTGCGACCGAGGTGAAGGTCCCCGACATCGGCGACTTCAAGGACGTACCGATCATCGACATCCACGTCAAGGTCGGCGATCCGGTCAACGCCGAGGACCCGTTGATTACGCTGGAGAGCGACAAGGCGACGCTGGACGTGCCCGCGCCCTCGGCCGGCACGATCCGTCAGGTGCTGGTGAAGGTCGGCGACCGCGTCAGCGAAGGCACGCCGATCGTGCTTCTCGCCGGCAACGAGGAGGGCGCGATGCAGCAACCGACGTCGCTGCTGTCGCAACAGGAACCGGCGCTCGCGGCCGCACCGCCCCCGCCAGCCGCCACCCAGGCGCCGGCGGCGACCGCTCCCGCGATGTCCGTCGGCGCGCAGCCCGCCGCCGCGCCGCCCGACTTCTCCGGCGTGCACGCCGGACCGAGCGTGCGCCGCATCGCGCGCGAGATGGGCGTGGATCTCACCAAGGTGACGGGCACCGGTGAGAAAGGCCGCATCACCAAGGACGACATCATGGCGTTCCTGCGCGGCCCCGCCCCGGCACCCGCCGGCGCGCCCGCAGTGGCCGCCGGCGCC
>DATAPW010000312.1:0-2377 GCA_036265005.1 Acetobacteraceae bacterium
GAAGCCGCGCACCTCGCGGGCCTGCGCCTCGGCATCGTTCGCGATTATTGGTTTACCGATCTCGATCCGGAGGTCGAGCGCCTGACCGAACTGGCGCTGGCGCGGCTCAAGGAAGCCGGCGCGCTGATCGTCGAGACGCAGTTGCCGGGGCTCGCTTCGCTCATCGAGCTCACCACCGACGCCGTTCAGAATCACGACGTTCGCATTGCGCTGGCGGCTTACTTGAAGGAGTACGGCGCCGGCGTCGACTTCGACACGGTGGTCGCACAAGCCAGCCCCGACATTCAGCGGTTGTTCCGCAGCGATGTCCTGCCGGGCGGGGCGAATTTCGTCACCGAGCAGGCCTACGCGGCGGCGCGCGACCAACACCTGCCGGCATTGCGCCGGCTGTACAGCGACTACTTCGCCCGCACCGGGGTGGCCGCGATGGTTTTCCCGACGACCCTGGTTCCTGCGCCGCATATCGGCGAGGAGACCAGCGTGAAGGTCGGCAGCCGTTCCCTGCCCTTCGATACGGCAGTCGCCCGCAACATTGCGCCCGGCAGCACGGCCGGAGTCCCGGGACTCGTTCTGCCGGTGGGACTCTCCCATGCCGGCCTGCCGGTGGCGATCGAGTTCGACGCGCCTGCCGGAGCTGACCGTGCACTCCTCGCGATCGGATTGAGCGCCGAACGCGCTCTCGGGACGCTGCCGGCTCCGCGCGCGGGGACACAGGGGTGATTCAGACGCTGATCGAGCGCAGTCAGTGCTCGATCAGCGTTCGGATCAACAACGCGACGATCGCGAGTGCGAGGACGCTCGCCGACCAGATGGCGAGCATCCAGAGCAACCGCTTGTAGAGCGGGCCTGGCGGGCCCGCGTTCAATGATATCCCCCTTCCGCCACCTTGCCGCGAAACACCCAGTAGGCCCAGGACGTGTAGGCGAGAATCAGCGGTATGAGCACAGACGCCCCCACCAGCATGAATATCTGGCTGCTCCTCGGCGCGGCGGCATCCCAGATCGACACCCGGCCCGGGATGACGTCGGGCCACATGGATATCGCCAGACCGAGCAGGGACAACCCGAACAGGCTCAAGGTCAGCACGAAGGGCAGAAAGTCGCGGCCCTGGCCGATGCGCCGGAAGAGCATCAGGCCGATCGCCGCAACCACGACCGGCATCACGGCCAACGCGGCTACGCCGGGCGACGTAAACCAGGTTTCATAATATTTGTGGCTGAGAAACGGTGTGTAAATACTGACCGCGCCGATCGCCGCCAGCAACGCGAGAGTCAACGGCTTGGCGAGGCGGCGGGCCTCGGCATGCAGCGGCCCCGATGTCTTCCATATCAGCCAGCAGGCGCCCAGCAAGGCGTAGCCGGCCACCAGGCTTACGCCGGTGAGGACGCTGAACGGCGTAATCCAGTCCCAGTACCCGCCCGCGTAGGCGCGTCCGCTGATCCTGATCCCTTGCAGCAACGCACCCAGCGTCACACCCTGCGCGAATGTCGCGATGATGGAGCCCAAGCAAAATCCCGCATCCCAGCGGGCCCGATGATCCGGGTCGCGCCATCGGAACTCGAAGGCCACGCCGCGAAACACCAGTCCCAACAACATGGCGATGATCGGCGCGTACAAGGCCGGCAGAATGATGGCATAGGCCAGGGGAAACGCGGCCATCAATCCACCTCCGCCCATCACCAACCACGTCTCATTACCGTCCCACACCGGTGCAATGGCGTTCATCGCGGTGTTGCGCTCGGCACCCACCCGGAATCGCGTGAACAGAATACCTATCCCCAAGTCGAAGCCATCCATCACGACGTACATTGCTATCGCGAATACGATGATGCCGGCCCACAAGATCGTGAGATCAAAATGCATCACTCGGCTCCTTCGCTGCGGTCGCTGCGGTCGCGGCCGTGCGCGGCAGCCGCGTTGAAGGCGGCGGCGGGCGCAATGCCGCCGGTGCGAGTCGGCGCCGCCTCCGGCGGGGTTTCGTGGGTACTCGGCGGCTTCGCCATCATCTTGACGATGTACACCGCCCCGGACACGAAGGTCCCGAAATAGACCACGATGAACGCCAGCAAAGAGCCCGTCACCGCAGGACTCGCGATCGGCGATACCGAATCCACGGTGCGCAGCGCGTGGTAAACGGTGAATGGTTGCCGGCCCACTTCGGTTGTGACCCATCCGGCGATCACGGCCACGAATCCCGCAGGCCCCATCAGTACCGCGAGCCGATGCAGCAGATGCCACTGGTAGAGTCTGCCGCGCACCCGTGCCAGCAAGCTGAGCAGGCCCAAACCCAACATGGCCATGCCCAGCGCCACCATCACTCTAAACGACCAGAAAATGATGGCCACCGGCGGCCAGTCCCGGCGCGCAATGGTATTCA
>DATAPW010000313.1:0-12569 GCA_036265005.1 Acetobacteraceae bacterium
AGCAGGCACAGCCGGCCGCCGATCTCGCGCGTCTCGCGCCCCTCGGCGAGCAGCGTGTCGGCCCCGGTCGGCGTATAGAAACCCGCGATGCCGGCGCCGGCCGCGCGCATGCGTTCGGCGAGCGTCCCCTGCGGCACGATCTCCAGTTCGATCTTGCCGGCGCGGTACAGCGTCTCGAACACCACCGGGTCGGACGATCGTGGGAACGAGCAGATGATCTTGCGGACGCGGCCGAGTTCCATCAGCCGCGCCAGCCCGACATGGCCGACGCCGGCGTTGTTGCAGGCGACGGTCAGGTCGGTGGCACCCTGCTCGATCAGCCCGTCGATCAGCGCGTTCGGTTGCCCGACCGCCCCGAAGCCACCGATCAACACGGTGGAGCCGTCCTTGATGCCGGCCATGGCGTCGGCCATGGACTGGACGATCTTGTCGATCATGCGTGGTGTTTCCTCCGGGCGCAGGCATCGTTCGGCGGCGATGTTGCGTCATGGGCGGCCGGTCGCCAAGTCCGGGGCGCCGCCAAGTCGGAGCCGCCGCCAAGTCTGGGCAGCCGCCAAGTCTGGGCCGCCGCCAAGTCTGGGCCGCCCGAGCCGGGGATGGCCGGGACCTGCAACAATGCTTGCACCACGCCGACCAGCATGCGACACGGATTTCAAGGGAGATCATATACGTCGAGAGGCCAAAATGGCAGAAGCGGCGGTGTCGGCGACCGAAACCGCACTCGAAAACCAGCGGATCGGCGGCTTGCAGCTGCGTGTCGCAGCTTTGTGTACACTCGTGCAGATCTGCGACGGCTACGACCTCAACTCGGTCGCATGGGCGGTGCCGTCACTGATCCGAACCTGGCATCTGCCGCCGCCCATGTTCACAATGGCGTTCCTGTGGTCGAGCGTCGGCATCCTGGTGGGGGCGCTGTCCGCCGGGCCGATCGGCGATCGCTTCGGACGCCGGCCGCTGCTGCTCGGCAGCCTGACGATTTTCGGCATCGCGTCGCTGCTCACTGCGTCCGCCGGGTCGATCGGTACGCTGGCGCTGTGGCGCTTCTTCACCGGGGTGGGGATCGGCGGCGGGTTCTCCGGCGCGGCCGCGTTGACCGGCGACTACACGCCGCATCGGCTGCGCGCAACGATGATCATGGCGACGTTCACCGGCGCACCCGCAGGCGGGTTCATCGGCGGGCAGCTCGTGTCAGTGCTGCTGGCGCATTACGACTGGCCGGTGATCTTCATCGTGGGCGGTGTGTTCCCGTTGTTGCTGGTGGCCGCACTGGCACTGTGGCTGCCGGAATCGCCGCGGTTCCTGGCCCGGAAGCAAGATCTGTCGCCACGCCACAGCGAGGTGCTGCAGCGCCTTGACATCGCGCCGGCGCCGGGCAGCGCAGTCGATGTCGCGCAGGGCAATCCGGTCGCCATGCTGTTCAGCCAGGGCTATGCGCTGCAGACCATTCTGCTGTGGATCATCTACTTCTGCAGCCTGATGAACCTGTTCCTGTTCGCCTACTGGATGCCGACAGTGCTGAACCTGGTCGGCTATACGCCGTCCGAGGCGGTGTTCGCCTCGAGCCTGCGGGACTTCGGCGGGATGATGGCGGTGCTGTATCTTGGGCTGGCGATCGACCGCATGGGACCCGAACGCACGCTGGCGTGGCATTATGCCCTCGGCGCCGTGTTCATCGCGGTGATCGCGCTCGTTGCGCTGCCCTATGTGATGCTCCTGCTGGTGACGTTCCTGGCCGGGGCGACAATCATCGGCAGCCAGACCGGCGCCAATGGCACCTGCGGAAAGCTGTATCCGGCACGCATGCGCACCAGCGGCCTGGGCTGGGCGCTCGGTATCGGCCGGCTCGGCGGCATCGCCGCGCCGGTACTCGGCGGCTACCTGTTGTCGCTCGGGCTCGCGCCGCCGCATATCTTCCTGAGCGCCTGCCTGTTCGCGCTGATCGCGGCGGTGGCGACCGCGCTGCTGGCATATCGTGGCGGCCAGGTTCCGGTTGGCGGCAACGAGCGGGTCGCGCTGTAACTGCGAGTGGGAGTCCGTCGGGACATTTGCCTATGATCATTCGCGAGTGGCGCGGGCGTGCGAGCGCTGCGCGCATCGGGGAATATCCGGAGCATTTCCACAGCAAGGTGGTTCCTGAACTGCGCGAACTGCCGGGATTTGTCGGCGCGCATCTCAGTCGATGCCGGCTTGGTGACAAGGTGGAGTTCCTGGTGCTGACGCGGTGGCAATCCATGGACGCCATACGGGCATTTGCCGGCACGGATGTGGAGAAAGCCGTTGTCGAGCCCGGCGCCGCGGCAGCGCTGATCGAATTCGACCCCGTCGTCCGACATTACGAGGTCGTCGAGGACGTGCTGCCGCAACGCGACTGATCGCAAGGGCCACGGACGTTAACGCGGCAATGCGCCTGCCGTGCTAGAGAATTTCGCTCAATCGGTTCCCGGATGTTGCCGTCCCGCAGGAGGAACGCATGAAGAAACTGCTCAACGACCCGCAGCTCTACGTCGAGCAGATGCTCGAAGGCCTGGTGCTGGCACATCCGCAGTACTACGAGCGTGCCGGCGACGATGGGCGCGTCATCAAGCGACCCGGACCGATGAAGCAAGGCAAGGTCGGCATCGTCTCGGGCGGCGGTTCCGGCCATCTGCCGGTGTTCACCGGCTATGTCGGCACGGGACTGCTGGATGCGTGCGCCATCGGCGAGGTGTTTTCCTCGCCATCGGTGGACCAGATGGCCGTGGCGATGCGCCTCGCCAATGGCGGGGCCGGCGTGCTGCGGCTGTACGGCAATTACGGCGGCGACTGCATGAACTTCGACATGGCCGGCGACATGCTGGAGATGGAGGACGTGCGCTCGACCACCGTGCTGCTGGCCGACGATGTCGCCAGCGCGCCGGCGGCGGAAGCCGGCAAGCGCCGCGGTGTGGCCGGCATGGTGTACGCCTACAAGCTCACCGGCGCAGCGGCGGAAGCCGGCGCCGACCTCGATGAGGTGACGCGGATCGCGCAGAAGGCAGCGGATGCCGTGCGCAGCATCGGCGCGGCGCTCACCTCGTGCACCGTGCCGCAGGCCGGCCGCCCGACTTTCACCATCGCCGACGACGAGATGGAGATGGGCATGGGCATCCACGGCGAACCCGGCGTGTGGCGCGGCAAGCTGCGGCCGGCCGATGCGGTGGCGGGCGAGATGCTGGACCATCTGCTGGCGGACATGCCGCTGGCGCGCGGCGATCGCGTTTCGGTGCTGGTCAACAGCCTGGGCGCGACGCCGCCCGAGGAGCTGTACATCCTGTATCGCGTCGTGGCGGCGCGAATGGCGGATGCCGGCGTCAGCATCGTGATGCCGCTGGTCGGACGTTACGCCACGTCGATGGAAATGGCCGGCGCGTCCATCACGCTGTGCAAGCTTGATGCGGAGCTGGAAAAGCTGCTGCACGCGCCGGCGGACTGCGCGTTCTGGCGGGTGTGACATGGTACTGACCACACCGGCACTGACCACACCGGCGCTGGCCGACGGGCTGGGGCGCATCGCGCGCCACATGGATACCGTGGCCGACGAACTGAATGCACTGGACGGCCAGCTTGGCGACGGCGACCTGGGCGTCACCATGATTCGTGGCGGCGTGGCGCTGCGCGAGATCCTGCCGACCTTGCCGGCGGATGTCGGCATGGCGCTGATGGCCTGCGCGCAGGCCATCACCAAGGTGTCCGGGTCCAGCTATGGCACGCTGCTGGCCACCGGCCTGCTGGCCGCCGCCAAGGCAACGCGTGGGTGCACGGAGGTGCCGTGGTCCGAAACGTCTGCACTGCTGCGCGCCGCACTGACGGCGATGATGACGCGCGGCAAGGCGTCACTCGGCGACAAGACGGTGCTCGACGCGCTCGACGCTGCAGCCACTGCGGCGGAGGGCAAGGCTGAGCCCGTGGAGGTCCTGCGTGATGCGTCGGCCGCGGTGGCTGCGACGCTGGAGCGGATGCGCGGCATGCAGGCGAAGATCGGCCGCGCGCGGATCTTCGGCGAACGCTCGGTGGGTCTGGACGATCCGGGAATGCGCGCGTTCCACGAGATGCTGCGCGGGCTGGCGTAGGGCGGAACAGCGCAGCACCGGTGGCGGAATGCGCTGCGCTGTTCCGCGCTACCCAACCTCCACCACCGCATCCGCCGCGAATGCGCCATGACTTTCCGGCATCGCGAACACCGGATTGAGGTCGATCGACTGCAGTCGCGGTCCGGCTGCCGCGGCGAATGCCGACAGCCGCGCGAGCATGTGCGCCAGCGCCTTGATGTCCACCGGCGGCCGGCCGCGCGCACCCGACAGCAGCGGCGCGCCCTTGATCGAGCGGATCATCTGCTCGGCCACATCGTCGCCGAACGGACAGCGGCGGAACACCACGTCCTTCATCACCTCGACGAAGATGCCGCCCAGGCCGAACATCGCCACCGGACCGAACACCGGATCGCGGTGGATGCCCAGGATGCACTCGACGCCGCCCTGCAACTGCTTCGCCACCAGCACGCCCTCGATGCGCGCGGTCGGTGCGGCGCGTTTGGCGCGCGCCAGCAGCAGGTCGTAGCCGTCGCGCACCGCGGCGGCATCCGCCACGTTCAGCAGCACGCCGCCGATCTCCGATTTGTGCAGGATATCCGGCGACAGGATCTTCATCACCACCGGGAAGCCGAACAGCTCCGCCGCGGCCACTGCCTCCTGTGCACTGTCGCACGCCTGTTCGGGGGCGGATTGGATGCCCGCCGCTGCCAGCAGCCGCTTGGCGTCCGCCTCACTCGGCGTACTATCAGGCAACGTCACCGCGCCGACGCTTGGCGCTGTCGCCGGATCGGGTGCGGCGAATGCCTCGCCGAAGCGGCCCATCGCGGCGATCGCGGTCACCGCGCGCGTCGGGTCCTCGTGCACCACCCAGCCATCCTCTTCCAGTTCCGCGCGCCGGTCCGGCGGCGTGATCACCGACAACACGTAGAGCCGGTCTGGATACTTCGCCTTCACCAGGTTCAACTGCTCGCGGATCGACGGCCAGCGGCGCGACGATGCGGTCATGCTGAAGAAGCCCAGTACCGACTGGTAGCCGCCTTCGCCGATCATCGCGTCGGTGAACTTGTTGATCAGCGTCACATCGTTGCTGACCTGCGCCGTGGCATCCACCGGATTGCGCGGCGCGCAGAACGGCACCAGGTCGCGCAGCATCTTCTGTGTCGCCGTCGGCATTTCCGGCATCGGCAGCCCGACGCTTTCCGCCACGTCGCTCATCAGCACGCCGGCACCGCCCGACACGGTGATGACGCCCAGCGTATTGCGTGCCGGATAGATTTTCCGGGTTGCGGTGTGCGCGATGTCCAGCATCTCCTCGGAATTGCGCGCACGCACGACGCCGAATTCCGCCATCACCGCTTCGGTCACCGCATCGTCGCCAGCGATCGACGCGGTGTGCGACTTCGCCGCCTTGGTGCCGAGTTCGCTGCGGCCGACCTTCTGCATGATGATCGGCTTCTTCGCTGCACGCGCCGCCTGGAACGCCGCAATCAGCCCGGCCGATTCACGGATGCCCTCGGCGTACACTGCGATCACGTCCACTTCGGGATTTTCGGCCAGCCAGCCGATGCATTCGCCCACCGTCACATCGGCCTCGTTGCCGGTCATGATGCAGAGCGACGCACCGATGCCGCGGTTGCGCGCCAGCGTGTAGAGATGCGTGCCGTAGGCGCCGGATTGCGACGCGATGCCGATGCGGCCCGGCACCGGCCAGCCGGAATCGAACGACGAGGAGAACGTCGCGTAATACGCGGTGCGGCTGTCGAACGCGCCCAGGCAGTTGGGGCCGAGAATGCGCATGCCGTGCGTGCGCGCGGCAGCGACCATGCGGTCCTGGGCGGCCTCGCCGGCTTCGTCCATTTCGGCGAAACCCGCGGTGAACACCAGCGCGCCCTTCACGCCGCGCTGCGCCAGGTCTGCGACGCCCTGCACCGCATGTTCAGCCGCTACCGCAACGATCGCCACGTCCGGCGTCTCCGGCAGATCAGCGACCGATGCGTATGCCTTGATGCCCTGCACCTCTGCGCGGTTCGGGTTGACCGGATAGATCGCACCCTTGAAGCCCTGCGACTTCATGTAGGCGATCGGTCGTCCACTGATCCGTGTGGGGTCGTTCGACGCGCCAAGAACGGCGATGGAGCGCGGCGCGAGCAACGGCGTGAGGCTGGCGAATTGGGCGTCGGGCATGATGCTGGAGGTTCCCCCGGTGTGCGATAAAAAGGGGCGGTTCGTGCCCCGTTGCCGCCAGTTTGACGCCAGGGGTCGGCTGCGGCAAGTCAAGGCAATCCCGATCACTCGGCTTCCACAAGGGTAGGAAATGCACATGCGCTTCGCCGTGACCACGTGGCTGGTCCTGTCGGCAATCGCCAGCGTCGTCGCACCAGCCGCCGCGCAGCAGCCTGTGGTGCTGAAACTCAGCCACTTCCTTGGCCCGACCAGCTTCTTCGAGGTGGACTTCGCGCAGCCCTGGGCGAAGGAGCTGGAAACGAAGACCGGCGGCAAGGTGGAGGTCGAGATCTACAACGGTGCATCGCCGTTCGGCGAGGTGACGAAGCAGGCAACCCAGGTGAAGGACGGCACGATCGATATCGCGCTGGGGCTGCGCGGCGCCGAGGGAGATCGCTTCCCGCGAAGCTCGATCATCGAGCTGCCGTTCGTGGTGCACGACGCGCAGAGCGGGTCGCGCGCATTGTGGCAGCTCTACAGGAGCGGCGTGCTTGGCGGTGAATACCAGGACTACAAGCTCCTCGCGTTGTTCGTGCACAATCCGGGGCTGATCCACACCGCGACGAAGCGCATCGTGGCGCCGGCGGACCTCAAGGGTGTGCGGCTGCGCGCGCCCAACAGGACCGTGGCGGTGGCGCTGGAATCGATCGGTGCGGTGCCGGTGATCCTGCAGGTCAACGATGTCATGCCGGCGGTGAAGGAAGGCAGGATCGACGGCATCGTCACCAACTGGGGCAACCCGCTGCCTGGCTTCAACGACGCGATGAAGTTCCACACCGACATCGCGTTCTATACCTCGGTGTTCTTCGTGGTGATGAACAAGGCAAGGTTCGAGGCGCTGCCTGCGGATATCCGCGCGGCGATCGACGAATTGTCGAACGAGACGCTGGTCGCGCGCTTCGGCCTGCTGTGGAACAAGTGGGACAAGCCGGTGCGCGACGGTGCGGCGGGGCCGGGCCACGAGGTCATCGTCCCGGACGCCGCGGTGCTGGCGCAATGGCGCGAGGCGCTGCGGCCGGCAACCGATCGCTATCTGGACGGCCTGGTCGCCGCTGGCTTCACCGATGCGCACGCTGCCTATGGCGGACTGGTTGGCGGTTCGAAGTGATGCGCCTGGTCGGATCGACGCATTGCCTGCGCGTCGTACTGCTGTGCGCGGTCACCAGCACTGCGCAGGCGCAGTATCCCTGGGTCTATTCGCCTTATTCGCCCTATCCTCCGCCGGCCCCGAGCTATCGATACGGCACGCCGGCGTCGATCGCCCAGGCGATGCTGGACGCTCATAACGCGGCGCGCGCCCGGGTCGGCGTCCCGCCGCTGGTATGGTCGGCGCAATTGGCAGGGGTTGCGCAGGACTGGGCCAACCGGCTGATTGCAACCAACACGCTGGCCCACCGGCCGAACAACCGCTACGGCGAAAATATCTACACCATCTCCGGCGCCGCCGTGCGAGCGGCACAGGTGGTCGGGGCCTGGGTCGATGAAGCGCGCGGCTACGATATCCGCAGCAACGCCTGCGCCGGCGTCTGCGGCCACTACACGCAAGTCGTTTGGCGCTCGTCCCGCTCCCTGGGCTGCGCGATCGCCACGGACCGGGGACGCGAGGTCTGGGTGTGCGAGTATGATCCGCCAGGAAACGTGGTCGGCTACCGGCCGTTCTGAGCGGCGAAACCCATCACCGCTCCGGTGTGTCCCGGCCTTGCTGACAGTGTGCTAGAGCTGACGGTGCGCTAAAGCTGCGAGTCGGGCGACAGCACCATGCAACTTCCGTGGCTGTGCGCCAACCGGCCACAGGCCTGCACCGCAGCCTCACGCGACAATCCGGTCAGCCGCGCGCGATACAGCAGCCCGCGCGACTGATGCACGCCGGTGACCGCGGCGTGGGAGACTGCGAGTTCCGCCGATGCCTGCTCGCGTGCGGAGACGACCGCGCTGCGTGCCAGGCCCTCGTTGGAATACGCACCCACCTGGATCGCCCAGGCGCCCGTCAGCGAACCGGTATGGTGCATCGGCACCGGCTCGGCCGCCGCCTGCTGGATCAGGCGGAAACCGCCGCGTGGCGGCGCGGGCGGCGGCGCGACCAGCGCGTATTGCTGCGGTGCCGGCTGTGCCATCGCGCGCGGCGGTTCGGGGAGTTGCGCAACCTGGATCGGCCCTCGCGCCGGAACACGTCCGCCACCGCCGCGACTGCTCGCGAGTTGTACGGCACGGCCGTAGCGCGGGCCAGGTGGAATATCGATCGGCAGCGCGTTCATCGCATAGTCTTCGGCCGGCGAGCGGCTAGCCGGATAGCTGCCGACAATGTTCGGACCGATCATCGCGACATAGCGGCGGGTTTCATCCGGCAGCGGCCGGTTGTTGCTCAGGTAATCGTCCAGCCGGTGCGGGCCGGCGTTGTAGGCGGCGAGGAAGCCCGGCGAGCCGTAGATGTCGTACATCTCGCGCAGATAGGCCGCGCCGGCCAGGATGTTGTCGTGCGGCTCGAACGGATCGTCGCCCAGGCTGTAGCGGGCGCGCAGTTCGTCGTAGGTTTCCGGCATCACCTGCATCAGCCCCATGGCGCCGGCGCCGGAGGTGATCAGTTGGCCGTTGAGGTATTCGTTGCCGCCCGATTCGACGCGCATCACCGACCGGATCCAGAGATCCGGCACATCGAAGCGCTTGGATGCCTCGCGGACATACGGTCCCCACGGGTCTTCGGGCGGCCCGGGCGGGTGGTAGTTGCCGCGGGCATGCGCGGCATACCGTGCCGCTTCCTGCGAGGACGTGCTATGGGGCCCCTGGCCCGCACAGGCGGCCAGCATGGCGAGCAGCGCAATACATCCTGCCGCACGGAACAGCGCGGCGTTTGGCATGGATAGGGCGCAGGAACGGAATGGGCGGGTCATCCGAGGCAAAACCTCCGTCGTCGTGGCGCGGCCGCAATGGCCGGAGGGCACGACGGCCGGACGGCCGTCGCTCAGGTAACCAATCAGGAATAGCCCCTAAGCCATTATCGCAGATCGCTGTTCGAGGCAAGATCATCTCGCATGGCGGGGTAGCGTGTGGGGCAATAGAAACGATCACGGAATGTTGTCGATTTTTGCACCGTTGATTGGGCAGGCGTCGCCGAAACAACTAGACTGTCGTGCGCAACCGACAATGAAGGCAGGCAGTGCGACTCTCGATCTTGTGTGCGTGCCTGGCAGGCGTCTCCGCCATCGCCGGCTGCGCCCCCACCAGGACGGCGGCGCCGGCCCCCGGCGCCCAGGCCGCGCGTCCGCCGGTGCGCGGCACGATCCTGTCGATGCGCACGGTGTCCCCGCCAGGCGATCCGGCGCCATGGCGCGCTGTCCTGCTGGCGGACGCCGGCGCCGCGAGCCCCGCGAGCGATGGCGGCGGCAACAGCGCAAAGAGTGCGGCGCCGGTCGTCGAATTCATCGTGCATACGGATGACGGCGCCACGCTTTCGGTGGTGCAGGCCAACGACGCCGCGCTCCATCCGGGCGACCGGGTGGCGATCCTGCACGATGCCGAGACGCATCTGGCACCGGCGAACTGACCTGCCCGGTCATCGCGCCCCTTGGCCAATGACCGAGGATCGGCTATCGCCGCGCCTCGTATGAGCTCTGTCGCGCATGATCCGATCGCCCGGGCGAGCGTCCTGGAACTCCAGGGTGGCATGTCGCTGGCGATCCAGAACCGGCTGGCGGTCGATGACGTCGTGGAGGGGCTGCGTCTGTGGCCGCTGGCATGGACGCTGGGCTGGCTCGACATCCGCCTGCGCTATCGCGGCTCCATGCTGGGGCCATTCTGGCTGACGCTGTCCACCGCCGTCATGGTCGGATCCCTCGGCGTGCTCTACTCGACGCTGTTCCACATCGACGTCCACGAGTACCTGCCGTTCCTCGCATTGTCGCAGGTGTTGTGGTTCTTCCTCAGCGGCCTGGTCAGCGAGGCCTGCACGGTGTTCACCCAGGCGGAAGGCATGATCCGTGCCGTGCGCATGCCGCTGTTCCTGCACGCGTTGCGCACGCTGGTGCGCAACGTGTTCGTGCTGGGGCACAACATCGCGGTGATCGTCGTGGTGGACATCATCTTCGCCATCTGGCCGGGCTGGCATGGGCTGCTGGTGCTGCCGGCGTTCGTCGTGTGGGCTGTCGATGGGCTTGCCGTGTGCCTGCTGCTGGGTGCGTTCTGCGCCCGCTTCCGCGATATCGGGCCGATTGTCGGCAGCATCATGCAGATCGCGTTCTTCCTGACGCCGGTGATCTGGCAACCCAGTCAGCTCGGCCGGCACGCCGTGCTGCTGCCGTTCAACCCGTTCTTTGCGCTGCTCGAGATCGTTCGTGCGCCGCTGCTTGGGACCACGCCAAGCGCCTACACCTGGCTTGCGGCCGTGGTCTACACCCTGTTGCTGTGCGCCGTGACCTGGCTGTTCTTCGTTCGCGCACGCGGTCGGGTCGCATTCTGGGTATGACCGTGACCGGCAGCGCACGCATCGAAATTGCCGATGTCTCGGTATTCTTCCCGCTCTACCATGGCAGCAACCGCAGCCTGAAGAAGACCGTGATGGCGGCGGCGTCCGGACGGCTCGGCCAGGACGATCATTCGCGCGTGGTGGTGCAGGCACTGCGCGATATCTCGTTCACGCTGACCAGCGGCGACCGGCTCGGGCTGATCGGCCAGAATGGTGCGGGCAAGACGACGCTGCTGCGCACGCTCGCCGGGATTTACGAGCCGGTCACGGGCCTGGTGCGCGTGCAAGGCAGCCTGAACGCGATGCTGGATCCCAACCTGGGGATGAACGTCGACCTGACCGGGCGCGAGAACATCGTGCTGCGCGGCCTGTACAATGGCCTGCCGCGCCCGGAATTGCCGCGGCTGGAGGCGGATGTCGCCGACTTTGCCGGCCTCGGCGATTTCATGGACCTTCCGGTGCGCACCTATTCATCCGGCATGGTGGTGCGGCTCGGCTTTGCCCTGGCCACCGCGATCCGGCCGCAGATCCTGCTGATGGACGAGTGGTTCCTGGTCGGCGATGCCGAATTCATGGAGAAGGCCAAGGTCAGGCTCGAGGACATGGTCCGCGGCGCCGACATCCTCGTGCTGTCGTCGCATGCGGTGGACGTGGTGCGGAACTGGTGCACCCGCGTGCTGTGGCTCGAGCAGGGCCGCATCCGCGAAGATGGCCCGCCCGATACGGTGCTGGCGCGCTACCTGGGCCATCCGGTGCCGCAGCTTGAAACGGCGCATCTCTGAAGGAAGCGCATCATGCTGGTTCGCGTGCTGACAATGCAGGTGGCGCCCGATCGGCTCGATGACTGGCTGCGCTTCACGCGCGACGTGGGCTTCCCCGGCATGCGCGCGCAGCCGGGATGTCACGGTGTCTGGCGGCTGCACGGCAAGGCCGACGCCGACAAGTACCAGGTGGTGACGCTGTGGGACAGCCTGGCCGATCTCGAGACGTTTCGCGCCAGTGCCGCCATGCAGCAACTGAGCGCGGCTGCCGCCGGCCTGACCATTCCGCCGAATGGCGAGGCGCTGTTCGATGTGATCGAGGACTGAGCACCTATGGCCATCCTGCCGCTGTCCGACATCGTCGTACTCGAATTCAGCCACACCGTGATGGGGCCATCCTGCGGCGTCCTGCTCGCCGACCTCGGCGCCGATGTGATCCGCGTGGAGCCGGCGCCGGACGGCGATCGCACCCGCCGGCTGCACGGGTTTGCCACCGGGTTCTTCGCCTATTTCAATCGCAACAAGCGGTGCATCTGCATCGACCTGAAGTCGCCCGAGGGATTGGCGGTCGCGCAGGACCTGGTGCGCAAGGCCGATGTGCTGATCGAGAACTTTGGCCCCGGCACGATGGACCGGCTGGGCCTCGGCTGGGACGCGGTGCATGCGCTGAACCCGCGGCTGATGTACTGCGCCCTGAAGGGCTTCCTGCCCGGTCCGTACGAGCATCGCCCGTCGCTCGACGAGATCGCGCAGTACATGACCGGCCTGGCCTACATGACCGGGCCGCCTGGCCAGCCGCTGCGGGCCGGGTCTTCGGTGATCGACATCATGGGCGGCGTGATGGGCGCTGTCGCGATCCTCGCGGCGCTGCGGCAACGCGACAAGGATGGCCAGGGACACCAGATCACCAGCGCGCTGTACGAGTCGTCGGCGTTCCTGGTCGGCCAGCACATGGCGGGCGAGGCCGCCACCGGCACGCCGTCGCCGCCGATGCCGGCGCGCAGCGGTGCATGGGGGATCTACGAGACCTTCCCGACGCTGAATGGCGAGAAGCTGTTCATCGGCATCACCTCGGAC
>DATAPW010000314.1:0-7829 GCA_036265005.1 Acetobacteraceae bacterium
TAGCTCTCGCGCAGGTGATCGACCTGCTGATGTAACTGGGTCCACAATGCCTGCGACTGCTCCATCAGCCTGGGGCCGATGTAATAGGTCAGCCCCAACAGCAGGGCAGCGCTGCCGAGTGCCACCAGGGCCAGCATCACCTGCCGTGGCGCACCGGTGCGGCGCGCCGCCCAGTCGCTGGCGCCAGACAGCATCGCGCGAACAGCACCGCCATGAAGATCAGCAGGACGATGCTGGAGAGCAGCCAGACAGTCAGCGCAAGTGCGGCAAGGATGGCGATCGCCCGCAGCGTCGTGGCTACGCTTGCTGCATAGGGCGGTGAAGGCTGGCCGGCATCAGGGCCTGCGGTTCGACTCATCGATCCATCCTGACTGAACCCGCCCACCCGGTGGCTGCCCTTGCTAATTGTGACGCTGCCGCAGTGCCTTGACGGCCGTTAAGTTCGCGCAGGCCCGATCATTGCCTGAATGACGACGGCTTGCAGAAATTGACGGCGATCAAGGCGCCTTGCCCCGCGTTGGTGATTACCTGCGACGGTCCGCCAAACAACGCGAAGGCACCGTCGTGACACTCAGCGAGAACGCCGCCGCGCCTCGGCACGCCGTAATCGACGCAATTCGGCGTTGAAGCGTGACGCGGCTAGCGCGCATCCTCGTTGGCATCGTTGCAATCGGGGTCGTCGGCCTTCTTGGGTTTTTCGTGCTCGCGTGGCGCCCGGCCATCGCCCCCATCCAGCCCCCCGCGAAAGACAGCTTTGCCGCCGGTCTGGCGGCCAAGGGTGAAGTCCTCGCAGGAGCCGGCTACTGCGCAGTGTGCCACACGCGCGCGGGTGGGCAGGTGTACGCCGGTGGCTACGGACTGCGCACGCCGTTCGGCACAATCTACTCGAGCAACATCACGCCCGATCCGGACACCGGCATTGGTCGCTGGTCGGAGGCAGCGTTCGCCCGCGCGATGCACGAAGGGGTCGCCCGCGATGGATCGCATCTGTTCCCTGCATTCCCCTACGACCACTTCACCAAGGTCTCGGACGACGACGTGCAGGCATTGTACGCGTATTTGATGACGCGGCCGCCGGTCAGGACCGAGGCGCCTACGAGCACCATTCCGTTCCCGCTCAATGTCCGCCTGTTGCAGGAAGGCTGGAAGATCCTCTACTTCCAGGGTGGTAGGTACCAGCCGGACACGTCCAGAAGCGTCGAGTGGAATCGCGGCGCGTACCTGGCGGAAGGGCTGAGCCATTGCGGCGGTTGCCACACACCGCGCAATGCTCTCGGCGCCGAGAAATCCAATGACGCGTACGCCGGTGCAGTGATCGACGATTGGATCGCGCCGGCTTTGACCGACGCCAACCCGGCGCCGGTCCCGTGGACCCAACGCGAGATGTTCGGCTATCTGCGCAGCGGCGTAACGCCGCTGCATGGCGTGACCGCCGGGCCGATGTCGCCGGTAGTCCACACCGGATTGTCGGCTGTACCAGATGCCGATGTGCATGCGCTCGCGGTGTATTTCGCCGATGTCGATCATGCAGCCGCACGCGAGACCGCAACTGATGCCGCCGTAAGCAAGGCACTGGCGACGTCTGCTCTCGGCAGCGGTGCGGAGTACGATGCCGACGCGCGGCTTTACGCCGGCGCCTGCATCGGCTGCCACTACAACGCCCCGCCGAATCCGCTGCCCGCACGACCGGAACTCGCGCTCAACAGCGCGCTTACACTGTCCGTGCCGACCAATCTGATCCAGGTCGTGCTGCACGGCATCGGCATCCGGGACGGTGGGCCTGGACTGGTGATGCCGGGCTATGCCTCGGCGCTCAGCGATGCCGATATCGCGCGGCTCGCAGCGTATTTGCGCCGCAGCCGCACGGATCGCCCGCCTTGGCGGGATCTGGAAAATCAGGTGGCGGCGATCCGCCAGCAGGCCGAGGCCTCGCAATGACTGCCGGAGGTCAGCGATCATGACGACGTTCCAGCTCAACGGCCGGACCGTTTCAGTGCGAAGTCCCGAGGATTCTCCGTTGCTTTGGGCAATCCGCGATGAGCTTGGCCTCAAGGGTACTAAATTTGGTTGTGGGATCGGCATGTGCGGCGCCTGCACCGTGCACGTGGAAGGCCGGGCGACGCGCTCCTGCGTCACGGCAATCAGCGCGGTGGCCGGGGCCGACATCACCACCATCGAGGGACTGCACCCAGCCGGACAGCATCCGCTCCAGACCGCGTGGATCGAACTGCAGGTTCCGCAATGCGGCTACTGTCAGTCGGGACAGATCATGCAGGCGGCGACCCTGTTGAAGGACTATCCCGACCCGACCGACCAGGAGATCAACGCTGTCATGGCGGGCAGCCTCTGCCGCTGCATGACCTATGTGCGGATCCGCAAGGCCATCAAGTTGGCCGCAGCGCGGATTCGACTGGCAGCGTCGCAATGAACGCCACCCTGCGATCGCGCCGCGGTTTCCTTATCGTGGCAACGGCGACCGGCGTCGCCTTGGGATTCGCGCGACGCGGCCTGGCGGAAATCGAATTGCCGTCATCCACGATTGCCCAGGGCGGCGCTGCCGAGCTGTTCGAGCCGACCATCTGGTACAGCATCGATCGTACCGGCCTGGTGACTGTCAACATCATCCGCGCCGAAATGGGCCAGCATGTCGGCACCGCGCTTGCCCGCATCGTGGCCGACGAACTGGAATCCGATTGGGCCAAGGTGCGCATCGCCTATGTCGACTCCGATCCAAAGTGGGGATTGATGGTCACCGGTGGCAGTTGGTCGGTCTGGCAGAGTTTTCCGGTCCTCAGCCGGGCGGGTGCCGCCGGCCGCATCGCCTTGCTCGCCGAAGCTGCGAGGCTGCTTGGCGTCAATGCCAGTTCCTGCACCGCACGCAATAGCACTGTCATCGCTAGACCGAATTCGATCAGCTACGGCTACATCGTGGCGCGCGGCGATCTGCGGCGCAGCTACACCCAGGACGAATTGCAGGCGATGCCGATCAAGCAACCGGCGGAGCGTCGGTTGATCGGGCGAAACACGACTGCGCTCGACGTTCCGTCGAAGACCAATGGCGAGGCGCGCTACGGTCTGGATGCGATGGTGGACGGCATGATCTATGCCCGGCCGAAGGTTCCACCGACGCGCAATGACTCCAGGGTCGCCTCGATCGACGATTCCGCCGCCAGACAGGTCCCCGGCTATATCCAAAGCCTGGCACTGGATGATCCGTCAGGCACCGCGCCGGGCTGGGTCATGGTTTATGCGGACAGTTTTGTCGCCGCCAGCCGTGCGGCTGACCTCCTGAACGTCACCTGGAATTCGGGGGCGGCCGCCAATGTGTCCGAAGCGGATCTGCAGCGGCACGCAACCGATCTGATCGCTGATCCAAAGACCGGCGTGCTGGTTGTTGACGATCCGAATGTCGAAGCCGCGTTCGCGTCGGCGAAATCGACGCTTGAGCGCACCTACACGACCAGCACGGTCATGCATTTCGCACTGGAGCCGATCAACGGCCTGGCGTTCGAAAAGAACGGCATGTTCGAAATCCACACCGGCAACCAGTGGCAGAGCCTGATCCTGCCGGTGCTGGCGAAAGCGCTGGGCCGCGACGAGAAGACGATTGTCCTGCGCACCTATCTGCTCGGCGGCGGCTTCGGCCGGCGCCTGAACGGCGATTACGCCGTCCCCGTCGCGCTCGCCGCCAAGGCAGTCGGCAGGTCGGTCAAAATGGTCTGCCTGCGCCCCGACGACATGCGCTTCGATTCTCCACGATCGCCCTCGGTCCAGGTGGTGCGCATGGCATTTGGCGATGGCGGCAAGGTGACGGCCATGCAGCACCATGCCGCCGCGGGCTGGCCGACCGAGGTGATCGCGCCGCCGTTCATGCTGAGGAACGCCAACGGCGTCCCCTACGACGAGTTCTCGATCAATGGTGCCGATCATTGGTACACCGTCGGTGCACAGCGCGTGCGGGCGATTTCCAACGATCTTGCCAACCGGACATTCCGCCCGGGCTGGTTGCGCTCGGTTGGGCCGGGCTGGACCGTCTGGGCGGTGGAAAGCTTCATGGACGAAGCAGCGCACACCGCGGGAGTCGATCCGGTGACGTTCCGGCTGCAGTTGCTGGATGGTGCCGGGCGCAATGCCGGATCGGCGCCATATGCTGTCGGTGGAGCGCGGCGACAGGCTGCCGTGCTTGCGCGTGCCGCGCAGAAAGCCGCCTGGGGCGAGGCGTTGCCGAACGATACCGGGCTTGGTGTCGCCACCAGTTTCGGCCAGGAGCGCGACATGCCAACCTGGGTCGCCTGCGTCGCGCGCGTGCGCGTCGATCGCACCAGCGGCGCTGTTGCAGTCGAGAAACTCACGCTGGTGGTTGACGCCGGCACCATCGTCCATCCCGACAGCGCCCAGGCGCAGGTCGAAGGTGCGTCGCTGTGGGGCCTCAGCATGGTCCTGCATGAAGGATCGGCGTTGCTGAACGGGCAGCCGAAGGACACCAACCTCGATACCTATACGCCGCTGCGCATGGGCGATGTACCGGACGTCGAGGTCGAATTCCTCCCCAGCACGGAGATGCCCGTCGGCCTCGGCGAGCCGGCCACCACGGTGGTGGGTCCTGCGGTCGCCAACGCAATCTTCGTGGCCTGCGGTGCGCGCCTGCGCCACCTGCCGATCCGCCCGGAAGCGGTGCTGCAGGCGCTCAACCCGCGCGCCTGACTGCCATTGCGAGGAACGCAGCGACAATCAGTCCATCACCGCGTGCCCACCTCCACCGGCCGCCTGCGGCGGTCGGCGCATGAGCGGCAGCAGCAGTAGGATGGGCAGTGCCAGCATTCCCATCAGCCAGAAGTCGTTGTTGTAGGCGATCACCTCAGCCTGGTAGGTGACCATCTTCTCAAGCAGTGCCACGCCGTGCGCGCTGGTTGGCGAAAGTTGCTGCGCGATTTGCGGCGCGGATTCCAGTACCCGGTTCAACGGCGACGCGAACGGTGCGAGCACCGAATGCTCGACCGTCGTGCCGTTGACCTGCAGCGCTTCGAAGATGGAGATGCCGACGGCGCTGCCGATATTGCGCAGCAGGCTGATCAGCGCGGTCCCCTCGTAGCGCAGTCGCACCGGCAGCGTCGCGAAGGCGACGACGTTGAGCGGCACGAATACGAAGCCGATGCCAGCGCCCTGCACGATGGTATTGATCGACAAGGTGATGTCGTCCACCGCCGGCGTCCATGAAGACAGCCGCTGCAGGCTCCACCACAGCAGCACGACCCCGAAGGCCATGATGATCCGCGGATCGATGCGGTTGGTCAGTCGGCCTGCGATCAGCATTGCCAGCATGGTGCCGACACCGCGCGGCGCCAGCAGAAGCCCGGCGGTCTCCACCGGATAGTTGCCCAGGTTCTCCAGCCAGGGCGCCAGCAATGCCGAGGAGCCGAACAACACCATGGCCACTGCGAACATCACGACCGTGCTGGCGGCGAAGCTGCTGTCGCGGAAGATGGCGGGCGTGATGAAGGGCCGCTCCGCGGTCAGCAGGTGCACAAGGAACAGGTAGAAGCCGCACGCCGCCATCACCGCCTCGACGACGATCTCGGTCGAGCCGAACCAGTCCTTGGTCTCGCCCCGGTCGAGCACGAGCTGCAGGCCGGCGATGCCGATCGCCAGCGTCGTGAAGCCGAACCAGTCGAAGCGAAGATTGCTCTGCGGCCGTTCGCTCGGCAGAAACAACCAGAGTCCGGCCGAGGCGACAACACCGACCGGCAGGTTGACGTAGAACACGTAGCGCCAGTTGTACAGTTCGGTCAGGTAGCCGCCGAGAGTTGGGCCGAGGATCGGCCCCACCATCACGCCCATGCCCCAGATCGCCATTGCCGAACCGCGTTTTTCGGCTGGGTAGATGTTCAGCATGGTGCCCTGCGACAGCGGCACGAGTGCCGCGCCGAACACACCCTGGATCAGCCGATCCACCACCATTTCGGACAGCGACGTGGCAACGCCGCAGGCCATCGACGCAACGGTGAAGCCGATGACCGACGCGAGATAAAGCTTCTTCTGCCCGAACCGCGCTGCGAGCCAGCCAACCGGCGCGGTCATGATCGCGGCCGCAACCACATACGATGTCAGTACCCAGGTGATCTCGTCGTAGCTCGCCGACAGGCTGCCTTGCATATAGGGCAGCGCCACGTTCGCGATGGTGGAGTCGAGCGCCTGCATCAAGGTCGCCGCCATCGCACACACCGTGATGATGCCGCGGTTCGCAACCTGCGTCGGGTCACGGTCAGCCGGGCTGGTGTCGGACATCGCCGGTGCTCAGAACAGGTCGCCGAGCGTGCGGCGATGGTGCGTGTCGATGGAGACCTCGGTACTCATGCCGGCGGACAGCGGCGGGTCGTCGGGTCCGATCTGGATCGCCACGCGCAGCGGCACACGCTGCACCACCTTCACCCAGTTGCCCGAGGAGTTCTCGGCGGGCAGCACGGAGAACTGCTGGTCGGTCGCCGGCGCGACGCTTTGCACCTCGCCGTGCCAGACAAGACCCGGATAGGCATCCACCGTGGCCGTCGCCGGTTCGCCTGGCCTGACATAGGTCAGCGCGGTCTCCTTGGGCTCTGCGGCGATCCACATATGCGCGGTATCGACCAGCCCGAAGGCCATCGTGCCCGCCGCCAGGAACTGCCCGGGTTGCAGCTTGTTCACGTTGGTCAACACGCCGTCGAACGCGGCGCGGACCACGCTGTGGCGAAGGTCGCGTTCAGCCTGGCCGAGTTGCGCGGCGGCGAGCCTGTAGGCCGGCATCTGCTCCACCGGCAGATCGGCCTTGCCGCCGAGCCGCGCCAGCGCAGCGGTCGCGGTAGCCTTGCTGGCGGCCAGCGCAGCCTCGTCCGCCGCGAGCTTGTACTTCGCATCGTCGTATTGCTGGCGGGCTACCGCATTGCGAGCGACCAGGGCGGCATCGCGGTCGAAGGTCACCCGATCGGCATCGACGATAGCCTGCTGCGCCGCGACCTGGTGCAGGGTGGTTACATAGTCCGCCTGCAGCGACCTGAGCTGCAGGGCGGTCTGCCCAAGGTTGGCCTTCGCCTGTTCCACAGCGAGCTGGAATCGCGTCGGCTCCAGCCGGAACAGCTCCTGCCCCTTGGCGACGTGCTCACCCTCATGCACCAGGATCTGATCGACGAGGCCGGCAACGTCGGTGGATACGCCTAGGACGTTGCCCTCCACATAGGCATCGTCGGTCTCGACATAGCGACCGCCGGAGAGCCAATAGGCAATGCTGCCGACGATCAGTACGATCGCACCCAGGATGAACAGCGCGTAACGCAGTTTCAGGCGGAAGGCCTGGCGGGCGATCGGCGACTCCGGACCGATCGTCGTGTCACGGGGCCGGGCGATATTGGCCGATGCATCGGCAGTGACTGTCTCGACCATCGCGTTGTCTCCGAAGAACGCCAGCGTTGGACAAGTCAGCAGGTGGGTCCAAACGAACGCCGGGAGATGGCCCGACCACCTGTTCGTGATCCGTCGCGATCGGCGTCTGTCGTCCTTCCGAATCCCATCGCCGTCTCGGAACTGGCGAGCTTCTATGGCAAGCACCGGACGGTCGGCGACGTATTGCGCCGGATGCGTTGCGCTGACGGCTGTGGTGGTCGCCTAGCCGCCGCCCACCCGGCCACGGGGCCGGTGCTCAATAGGCATCACCAAACACGCGGCGCCTGCGCCGGACGCGCGCCGGCAGAAGCCACTGGGCCCATCTGCTAGTCCGACAGCGGCGCGATCAGGGCGAGCCCGCTTTCAGGGTCGTGTTCCCGATATGGCCGCTGCCAATGCCTCCGCCAGCGGAAAGT
>DATAPW010000315.1:0-1630 GCA_036265005.1 Acetobacteraceae bacterium
TTTGCAGTACGCCAACCTCGCGATCCGCGGAAAGCTGGTGGCCGACGTGCTCAGGGAGCAGGTACCGGAAGCACTGGCGATGCAGCCGGATCTGATCACCGTGTGCGCCGGGATGAACGACGTCATCCAGCCGGGACGATCCTTCGGCCGTGCCCTTGCCGACCTCGACTCCGTCTATGCCGCGCTCGCCGAATCGGGGGCGACGGTGGTGACAACAACCTTTCCGAACGTCGCGCAATTCCTGCCGCTCGGCCGGCTGGTGTCCGGGCGGCTCACCCGCATCAACGAAGCGATCAGAACTGCCGCCGGCGAATACGGCTTCAGACTGGTGGACCTGTACAACGCGCCCTCGATGCGCGACTTGGACACGTGGGACATCGACCGCGTACACGCGTCGACCAAGGGGCATATCATGTTCGCTGCTGCAGCCGCTGAATCGCTCAATTTGCCTGGCAGCAACCATGATTGGGCCGAATCGAGCGGCAGTCTCACGCGACTGCCGTTCAAAGCCCGCACTTATGGCCAGCTGCGCTGGGCGCACGAAAAGTTCATGCCATGGGTGTGGCGCCGTCTGCGCGGTATGTCGTCGGCCGACGGCCGCGTGCCCAAGCGTCCGCGGTTGGAACCTGTCAGCGCGGACTGCGCACCCTACGATGCCGACGCCGATGCCGACCTGAAGCGACGACATTACGGCGCGCATTAACTCCGTGTCAGGCATCCTTGACCCATGAATGTTCAGGCTTTGCTGCAGTCGATCCCGCCGCTCGCGGTCTACCTGGTGGTGGGTGGTGTGGTCGGGATCGAGAGCCTGGGCGTGCCCCTTCCCGGCGAGATCGTGCTGGTCAGCGCGGCCCTGATGTCGTCACATCACGACCTGGCCGTCAATCCGATCGGCGTCGGCGTTGCCGCCGTCATCGGCGCGGTCGTGGGCGACTCGATCGGCTACAGCATCGGGCGCCGCTTCGGCATGCCGCTCTTCGACAAGCTCGGCCGGCGTTTTCCGAAACACTTCGGTCCTGGGCACGTCGCACTCGCCGAAAAGTTGTTCAACCGCTGGGGTGTTCGGGCGGTGTTCTTCGGTCGTTTCATTGCGTTGCTGCGGATATTCGCCGGGCCGCTGGCCGGAGCCTTGAAAATGCACTATCAGCGCTTCCTGGCAGCCAACGTGTCGGGCGCCATCTGCTGGGCGGGCGGCACCACCGCCCTGGTCTATTTCGCCGGGATGGCCGCCGAACGATGGCTGGAGCGATTCTCCTGGATCGCGCTCGTCATCGCGGTCGTGGCGGGCCTCATCGCAGCAATCTTGTTGCGCGAGCGCACATCCCGCGCCATCGCCGAACTCGAAGCCGAGCACGAACGCAAAACCGGCAGGACCGCGGCCGACGCCGCTGAAAATCCTCAGCCGGCGGGCTGAGGGACCACCTGGCCGTTGTCCAATGCCGCCGGCGGCCGGTGCTGTTCGATCAGGGTGCGGGCCATCTTCTGGGCGCGCAGGGCGGCATCGAGATCACCCACGGCCGCGAGAATGATGGCGCCCTTCATCAGGATGTGCCAGGACGACGCGAAGTCCTCGATGTCGGTTAGGCCGGCCGCATGGGCGCGGTGACGCACGATATCGCGGACGTGGTCG
>DATAPW010000316.1:0-32032 GCA_036265005.1 Acetobacteraceae bacterium
CTAGCTGGGACTGTCTACAGGCTTTAATATTCGGGGCTTTACGGCCAGTCCCTTCCGCGTCAATTCTCTCCGTTATTGCCGGCTATTGCTGGAATGGAGAGAACAAATGGCAACGCGCGGTTCTGCATTCGCTTCGATCGATGATTGGTGCGATCTGTCCGGTATGGGCAGGGCACAGACTTACGATCTGCTGTCCAAAGGCCGGCTGCGCGGGAAAAAGGTCGGGCGGCGGACGCTGATCGATGTGCAGCATGGACTGCGCTTCATTCGCGATCAGCCGGATGTCGATGTGAGGCTCAGCCGCGCCCCGCGCGAGGTCCGTCCTGTCGCTTCCGCCAACGCAACTGCGACCTAAAAAAAGCCCCCGCAACGGGGGTCGCGAGGGGCAAACAAGAAAAGTCATTGATGCATAGATTGCAGCATCACTGAACCATCAATCCCGCTCCCACGCAAGTCCCGTCGCGCGGGCATGGAGTTACGCCATGCTCAATGCGCCTGATCTTGAATTCCAAGACGTTCTAGCCGCCGTCGAGGCGTGGCAGCCAGACGCGGCCTGTCGCGCTGCTGGCGATGAGTATGTGGCGCTCGCACTGCGCTGCTATGCCGCTGCCGGTCTATGCGATGCGCAGATCATCCGCCGCGTGCTCGATCAGGTCGGCATAGATGCGCCTGATACTGATCGCTACGCCGCAGCGGTCGCCCTCGCACGGCATTGCGCAAAGATGGACCTGCCGTTGAACCGCATCATCGCGGTGCTGGCACATCCCGCCGTCCATGTGCCGTGCTTTCCCAATGCAGATGATATCGCCGAGATCGCAATTGCCGCACTCGCGGAGTTCGCAGAATGACCCAAGTCGATCAGATCGACCCACACGCACTGGCACACAATCTGATCAAGCAGAACGAGCGCGAGAAACAGCGACACGACCGCAAGAAGGCAGACGGCGACGGTATGGACGCCGATGCCTTGCACGGTGACGTGCTCCCGCCCGAGCTTCATGGTTGCGCACTGACCGAGGATGGCGTTGCGCAAGCCTTCGCCATTGAGCGCGGCGGCGAGCTTCGCTTCTGTCACGGACCCAACCGCTGGCATCGTTGGGATGGCACGCGATGGAAGGCCGAGCAGACTAAGCTCGCATTCCATTGGGTGCGCGAGCTTGCGCGTCGGATGGCACGCAACGCCGACGCGGAACGAACCCGCGCGACACTCGGCAAGAAGGCATTTGCCGGGGGTGTCGAGGCGTTTGCCCAGGCGGATCGCGCCTTCGCTGTGACGCTCGATATTTGGGATCGTGATCCGTGGTTACTCGGCACGCCCGGAGGCACGGTCGATCTTCGCACTGGTGAACTACATCTACCATCACGCGAGCACTTCATCACCAAGCAAGCTGCGGTAACTCCGGCGGAACCGGGCGTGGACTGTCCGATCTGGCGTCAATTCCTCGATCAGATCACATGCAATGACCGTGAGTTGCGCCGCTACATCCAGCAGCTTTGCGGCTACGCGCTGACCGGCGACGTGCGCGAAGAATGCATGTTCTTCCTGTTTGGAAAGGGCCAGAACGGCAAGGGCACGCTGCTGCGCTCGGTAGCGCATGTCATGGGCGACTATGCGATCGCATCGGACATGGCGACCTTCACCGTCGGCAAGTATGACCGCCATCCGGCAGAACTAGCAAAGCTTGCTGGAGCGCGTCTGGTAACTGCAACCGAGACTGAGCGTGGACGCATGTGGGCGTGGTCGCGGATCAAGGAACTGACCGGCAATGAGCGTCCCATCAGTGCACGCTTTATGCGACGGGATTTTTTCGAGTTCGATGTGACGTTCAAACTGGTGTTCGCCGGCAACCACAAGCCGCATCTGCCATCGACCGACGAGGCGACGGCGCGGCGGATGAACCTGCTTCCATTCAACTACACCGCCCGCGACGATCGCGACGACATGCTGAAGGTGAAGCTTGCAGACGAGTATCCGGCGATCCTGCGTTGGGCGATCGATGGTTGCCTGGACTGGCAGGCGAACGGGCTGCTGCGGCCGCAATGCGTGATCGAGGCGACGGCGGATTACCTCGACCAGCAAGACCTGTTCAGTCAGTGGATCGACGCCGAGTGCACCACTCTGCCCAGCGACGCCGACACGCACAAGGCGCTGTTCGGGTCATGGGCAGCGTTCGCCACTTCGAATGGCGAGGGTCCAGGGAGCGGGAGGGACTTCGCCGACCGGATGCGCGAGGCCGGGTTCAAGCCGATCCGGCACGTCCCCGGTGACAACGCGAGGCGCGGCTATTCCGGCGTTGCGGTGAACCGGCCGGACGCGGCCGACTGGCCCGACCCATGAGCCTCGCGCGCGTGCACGCGCATGAGGCGAAGCGGAAGCCTGTCCTACCCGTCCTACAATGTCCGGCTGCGGAATGAGTAGGACACGTAGGACAGGGCTTCCGTATGGCGCTCGCGCCCGCGCGCGCGAAGGACGACAACCTGGAGGATCACCCATGACCGACACCAACACGCCGCTGACGATCGACCTCGATACCTGGAACCAGATCGCCGACATTTCCGCGCGCCACGGTCACGAAATGCTGGCTGAAGTCCGCCGAGCGTTCG
This sequence comes from Acetobacteraceae bacterium, assembly GCA_036265005.1. Lineage (GTDB taxonomy): Bacteria > Pseudomonadota > Alphaproteobacteria > Acetobacterales > Acetobacteraceae > JAMXLO01. Next base: position 2,605 of record DATAPW010000316.1, read on the forward strand.
GCGATGACGCCGCGCCATCCGTGCACACCATTGCCGTTGCCATGATGCTCGCGTCAATCCTGATCGCGATACCGAACCCGGATGACGTTCCTGGCGAAGTCGCCGAAGTCTGGTCGCGCGTGGGCGTGCGGTTCCGGCTGGTCCCGCTGCAATGAGGGTGCAGTGATGCTAGATCAGACCATCAGCGCGTTAGGCTATGACCCGGCCAGCAGCCGAGCCAAGGTGTGTGCTTCGGTGACTGTTTTGTCCATATCCGGTCGCTTTGCTCGTTCGGCAAGTATCGCCTGCAGATCAAAGCTTGCCGCAGAGCCGTCAAAACCAAAAGGAGTCGCCAGCGATTGAGTGCTATGGCGAGCTCCGGCTGCAAGCGCTCGTTGAGATTTTTCGCGGAGGGCCTGGGAAATGAGGCTGTGCCGAGCCTCCTGATACCGAGCAGAGTGAATCAGTGCGATCAACGGTGCGGCACAATCACCAACGGCTTGCCCATAACCCACAGCCTTATCGCGATCCGGGATCATGCCCGCGTGGATCACATCGTTGCGAAAGTTGACATGTTTTTCAGCAAGTAACGAGAAAGCCTTTCCAGTTTCGAGCAGATATAGGATTGCGAAGGCGCCAAGTTGACGTTCGGAGCGCTTTCGCAAGGGCTTCCAAGCCTCCACGAACGCGGTGCGATTAACACTTTCAGCGCAGCAGACCAAATCGACATAGTGTTCGTAAAGGCGCTCTAGCGCCGATGCAAAGGATGCGACCGCCTCACGATAGTAGCCATCGCATAGCGCGGTAACGGCCAATTCCGAAAGTATCTCATACTTCGCTTGTTGGATAAGGATGAATGTGTGGTGCCCGCGATCGCAGGTCAGTTCGACTACGCCGTCATCCGGTATGCGCTCCACTCCGAACGAGCCAAGGTTTGGGAAGTCATTTTCAACATGGCATTGCATGCACGTCGTGAACGTTCGCATCGGTTTCCTCTGCTCGATTGTTGCCAACCTAGCGCATCCGGGAGGCTTAGGCATCAGGGGTTCCATGGATCAGGTGCAGCAGCGTCGGCTTCTCTTGCGTCCCATCGCCTTGCCTCCCGGTTGCAGTGGCTGCGGCGAAATTCGCTCGGATTGAAATATGAAAATGTTCCTTGGGACCCGGTCAGCAACGCCGCAGGCTGGCGGCCCTGACAATAGGCGGGTCCGACTGCCTGAAGGGTCCGGTCGGATAGGACCATTCGCCCGCCTGGGCCGTCGCTCCAGGCTGCCTGACGCCCTAGCCGGCATGATCCTGCCGGCGACAAGGCCGAGGCCCTGGCGCGCCTTCCTGGCCGGCTTCTGGCAACGAAACCGCTCGACAGACATACGCAGGTGGCCCTACGGTTGCAGCCATCGTCGCGAAACGCGCGACAGCATCCATCCCATGATCCACGCAACCTAGACGTGAACCTCGCGCAAGCACGTTCCATGCTCGCGCCTATCGGTCTTCAGCCGCGCCGGCTGGCAGCCATCACGGCGCGCCTGCTGGCTGATGATCGGCTGTTCCTGGTCGCCGGTCTGGACCCCAAGCACGCCCAGCCGCGCACGTTGACAGCCAGTCCAGGCAGCGTCGCGATCCTGCTGATTGCCGCCCTGACTGATTCCACCGTCTCGCTCGAATGGGCTTCAACGGTCATGCAGCATGCCCATGCGCGGGCGACCTTGGGCGGGGATCCGACCTTCTGCCTCGACCCGGTCTGTGCGCTGACCGGCTGCCAGCAGTTCGGGCGCGCCTTGGCGTTGATCCTGGCAAGACCTGTCCTGGCTGATCGCGTGCTGCGGCTCGAGCTATGCCGCACCGCGCCCGTCTGGTCGCTTTGGTTCCGCAGCAAGGATGGCGTGCAGCGGACCATCTTTTCCAGTGCGCCACCCGGCAAGGAATTGCGGCTGGCGCTGGACGGCTTGCCGATGAGCGCATCGGTCAACCTTCCTGGCCGGCTGATCAGCGAGTTGTCGATCAAGCTGGCGGTGTCTGACGGATGAAGTTCGGTAGCGCGCGCTTTTTGGTTTGGGCGCGCGCGACCGAGGGCCGGCGATGCGATGCGTGTATTCGGCGTGCATGCATCAGGTTCCGGTGATGGATTGTGAACGGCATGGCCATCACCGTCCCCGACCAGCATCGCCGGCCCGACAGCCTGGTCTTGTATATACAGCGCAGCGGCGCGCACAGCCGCAACTGACTGACTGAAGGACCCTGACCAATGGCCACGCAAACGGCTGTGCCGGTTCGCGCACCGGAAGACATTCGCGCGCAATTCCGCAATGCGCGCCGCATGCCGCAGCTTCTGGAATGCCGCGAGCGATGCCGGCTTGCACTCCGGCAGACATCCGATGCGATGGATGAGAACGGCGACAACGGCGACAGCAATTCAGACCTGAAGGCACTATGGACGCAGCTTGAAGCGTTGATGTCGGAGATCAGTGACAAGATCAGCCGCACGGCAACGATTGATGACCTGGATCGTCGTGCACGCGGCGAACAGGTCACAGGCAGCGGTGATGCAACCTGGGACCGGCAATGTTCCGAGTTCAGTATCCGCGCCGTCATTGCTGCACAATGCGGCATTGCTGGCGTCGATGTTGGACGCGAACGCGAGACATCAGCCGAACTGGCACGCCGCGCTGATCGGTCCTTCTCAGGCATTCCGGTTCCGGTGCGCGCATTGTCGGTCAATCAGCAGATGGCAGACAGCCTGGGGCGTCGCATGGAGCGGCGTGTCATCACGTCTGGTCTTCCGGCAACAGGTCCAGGCGGCAACCTGATCGGGACCTTCCTGGACCCGACGCAATACGTCGATGTGCTTCGTCCTGCGATGGTGGTGCGTCAGTTGGGCGCGCGCGTGCTGTCTGATCTTCGCAGCAACCTGGACCTTCCACGCCTATCAGGCGCGACGACTTACGGCTGGTTCGCGGAAAATTCTGCAATCCCGACATCAGATGAAACCTTCGACCGTGTGCAGCTTCGGCCACGGCATGCCGGCGCGATCCTGGAAGTGTCGCGCAACATGCTTCAGCAATCCACGCCTGACATCGAGGCAGTCATCCGTGACGATCTTGCCCAGGTCCTGGCACGCGCCGTCGATAGTGCGGCGCTGGTGGGACCGGCAGGCAACGCAATCGAGCCGATGGGCATCGTCTACAATCCCGACGTATCCGTGGTGGCTGGTGCTGCGCCAACGTATGACCAACTGGTGGACATCACGACCGCGCCGGCGACCTTGAACGCGCTTGCCGGTTCACTCGGTTGGGCAGCCAACATGGCAACGCGCGGCGCGCTGCTGAAGCTGAAAGACCTGTATGGCCGGCCATACGGTCTCGATGTTTTGGGGCAAGGCTACCCGTTCGGCTTCACCAACTTGGCGACTGACTCAACCAACACCGATCCGCTGATCTTCGGCAATTGGAACGACATGATCCTCGGCATGTGGTCCGAGATTGACCTGCTCGTGAACCCCTACGGTGATGCAGCCTTCAGCAAGGGGAACGTCCAGCTTCGCGGCGCGCTGACCATGGATGTTGCGCTTCGGCATCCCGAGTCGTTCGCATGGTGCCCGCTGACGCTGACGGTTGGGCCGTGATCCAGGTTGAACGGCGCGCGCTTGCCGGTCAGCTTCGGGCGGATGCGGCTGGCCGCAAGCTGACCGGATACGCGGCGGTCTTCAGCCAGGACACGCGCATAGGTTCCTTCACCGAGCGCATTGCAGCCGGCGCATTCCGCGCCTCGTTGGCAGCCGGCTCTGATGTCCTGGCGCTGGCTGACCATGATCCGGCAAGACTGCTGGCGCGCACGCGGTCAGGCACGCTGCGGCTCGCGGAGGACGGGCGCGGTCTGTCATTCGACCTAGACGTTCCAGACACGCAACTCGGTCATGACATCCTGGCCCTTGCCCAGCGTGGCGACCTGGGCGGCGCGTCGATTGGTTTCCGCGTGGTCGATGATCATTGGTCAGCAGCAGACCGGCGCGAACTGCGTGCGGTGGAGCTGGTCGAGGTATCCATCGTCCAGGCGTGGCCGGCTTATCCGCAGACCAGCGTGGTTGCGCGTTCATGGGCGACCAGGACCATGACGCCGGCTGCGCGTCGCCGGCTGATCGACACGCTCTGATGCGCGACGCCCACATAGTGCTGTGTGGGCGCGTCTCAGGTCCTGCTAGTGGGCAATGATCCAGCCATCGCGACGCAAACACGACGAGAGACGCCATTACAGGGGCAGGAATGATGCCGATCCTTGACCGCATCGCGCGCCGGCTTGGGTATCAACGCGCTGGGCTTCCCAGCGGTGGAAATCCCAACGAGACGCGCGACATGTCAGGCTTCGGACCTGCATTCGCTGGCTCGTTCATGTCTGCGCCTTACTACGGCGGCAGGTCCGGTGCGGAGAACGTCGCCACGGTCTGCGCGTGCGTGGATGTCATCAGCAGCGCGCTTGCCAGTCTGCCAGCCTGTATCTACGAGCGGATGGACGACGGCAACCGCGTCGATGTCACGGCATCGCATCCGGTCGGGCGCGTCCTGCGCCAGCCGAATGACCTGCAATCGTGGCCAGACCTTGTGAAATTTTTCATGGGGTCAACCTTGCTCTACGGCAACGCGCTGTTGACCATCGAGCGTGACGGTGCCGGCCAGCCGGTTGCGCTCAATCCTTTGCCCTGGTGGAACGCGCAGCCGATCCTGGTGCCGGCATCACCGACCGAGGCAATGGGTCCGCTTGCGCGATCTGCAAGGCTGGCATTCGACACGCTGCGGATCATCGCGCCATGGGGTGGAACCGGAAGACCGCGAAGATACTTTGCCGACGAGGTGTTCTATCTGCGCGACAGGTCCGACACAGGCGTGCTCGGGTCTTCCAGGCTTCAGCGTGCACCGATGGTGCTTCAGCAGGCGCTGTCGGTCCAGGAATTCGCCACCTATCTGTGGGACAATGCAGGCAGCGCCAATGTCAGCCTGGAACATCCTGGCAAGCTGTCGAAGGAAGCCGCAGACCGGATCGGGCAGTCATTCCGTGACACGCACGCCGGCCCACTGAATGCGCGCAAGCCGCTCGTGCTTGAGGAAGGCATGAAGGCGAACCCGATCACCGTCAGTCCTGAAGATGCGCAGGTCCTGGACAGCCGCAAGTTCGCGGTGACTGAAATTGCGCGGCTGTATGGCGTGCCGCCGCCGCTGATCGGTGACTGGTCAGACGCAACATTCTCGAACACGGCGAGCGCCAATAGCTGGTTCGGGACGCAGACCTTGTTGCCATGGTGCCGTGCAATCGAGGCAGAATTCGCGCGCAGCGTGTTCAATGATCCGACAAGGTTTCATCTGGAACTAGATTTGTCGGCCATGCTGCGCGGTGACTATGCCAGCCAAGCCCAGGTCGGGATCAATCTGGTTCGTGCCGGATGCGCGACGCCGAACGAGCTACGCGAGCAACTGGGTCTAAACCCCATGCCGGAAGGCAACAAGCTCCAGGCGCAGGCGGTTGGTGGCCGTCCAGGTGGGACCGGCGACGGCGAAGGCGACAGCCTGCCGGCTCCCGGCGACGGCATCCGTCCAGGTCGACGGCTGGCTGCGGCCGCATGACCGGCTACTTGGCGGCCTGTGTAGAATGTGCGTAGAAAAATTCTGGGCCGATGCTCGGGATGGTTGGGAAATCCTGCCATAACTGATTGATTTCATTGGTGCCGACGCTCGGACTTGAACCGAGGACCTGCTGATTACGAATCAGCTGCTCTACCGCTGAGCTACGTCGGCGACCGGAACGGCGTGGGTCCTATAGCGCCGCACGCCCGGTCCCGGCAACACTTGCTGCCGGCGAACCCTCCGCGGCCGCCGGCACCGGCGGTGGCTTGCGGATCGCCCCGATCAGCGCTCGCACCTCCATCCGCGCAGCGACATGGCTCATGGCCAACTGGATGCCGAGGCCTGCCTCGCGCACATCCATCAACGTCAGCCCCTCCAGGTAAAGCTCGCGGAAGATCACGCGCTCGCCGAAGCCCTTCACCGTGCGGAAACCGATCCGCCTCGCCAGCACCTCCAGCGTTGCACCGACATCGCGCTTGTTGCGAGCCTCGGTCGCTCCCAGCCGGTTGCGCATCACGATCCAGTCGATCCGCCCGCGATCACGGGCAAACCGGCGTTTCCGCGCCTCCCACACCATCTCGCTGTAGATGCTGGGATGCACCACGGCGTGATTGTCCTGGTCCACCATCGCCAGCATCGCGAAATCCACGAAGCTGTCGTTGATCGGCGTCACCAGCGTATCCGCATGGCCATGACCGAGGCGGCTGAGGAACGTGTCCGACCCCGGGCAATCGATCACCACGATGTCGCAGTCGGCCAGGCCGGTCAGCGCAGCGGCGAACCGCGTGGTCTCCCCCGCATCCGCCGCGGCGCGGCTGTCCAGCGGGCTGCGCTCCACCGCGACGCTGCGGGGCAGCGGCAGATCGATGCCCCTGGCCCGGGCGAACGCCTCGCGGGCGGCCAGGTAGCCGGACAATGTCGCCTGCCGTGCGTCGAGATCGATCGCGCCCACCCGGTAGCCATCGCGCAACAGCCCGACGATCAGGTGCATCGCGGCGGTCGACTTGCCTGATCCACCCTTCTCGTTGCCCAGCACAATCATCTGGGCGCGCCGCTCAATCGAGATGCTGGCCACTGGCTCCACGTCCAGGTCGGTTGGTCGATCCCAGCTCAGCGGTAGCGCCAGACGCTTACCGGGCGGCAGCCGCTCCGGCAGCCGGCCCGGTCAGCCCGGTCTCGTCCAGCAGGTCGAGGAACGGCCCCACCTCCAGCAGGAACAGCGCAATCTCCGTGATCAGCGCCGTGGCGGTGATCGGCAAGGCGATCCGGGTTTCGGCCTCCATCCAGACCCGATGGTCTGCCAACAAGCGCACCCGCCACGCCGCCGGCACTGTTCTCTCCAGCCAGCGCAGCAGGCCGAAGCTGCGTGGCCGCAGCGTCTCGTCAGGTGTTCCGGCTGTGCTGGGAACTCGGCCGATGATCGCCTGGAGGAGCAGTTGTCCGTTCCCGGTCGTGGCCTGCGCGAGCCGGGCTCGGATCACACGGTCCCGCCAGCGGAACAGAAAAGCCGGCGCCGTCTCCGGGGCGCCTGGTGATAGCCGGCCGCCGGAATCGACGGTGAACGGGCCTAGTCTGAACGGCGCATCGAATGGCATGGTCCATGCTCCCTGGTCGCCGCCAGTCTTGCTCCCCCAACATGAAGCATCCATAAACCGCCCACGGATGCCCCTCATCGAAGACATCGGCCATGTGCTCGCGCCGCCACACCAGGCCGGGCGACCATTCATTCTTGGTGGCCTGGTCGCGGTGATGCTCGGCCTCGCGCTGGGACCCTGGCTCGCCTGGCTGGGCCTGCTGTTCACCCTGTTCTGCCTGTTCTTCTTCCGCGACCCGGAACGCGTGCCGCCAGGCCGGGTCGGCGCCGTGGTCGCGCCCGCCGATGGCCGCGTGACCTCCATTGCGCCCGCCGTGCCGCCGGCCGAACTTGGCCTCGGCGCCATGCCGCGCTGGCGGGTCAGCACCTTCCTGTCGGTGCTGAACGTCCACGTGAACCGGGCTCCCGCGGATGGCATCATCACCCGCATCGCTTACCGCCACGGCAGCTTCCTGAACGCCAGCCTCGACAAGGCCAGCGAGGAGAATGAGCGCAACGCCATCGCGCTCCGCCTGTCGGACGGCCGCGAAATCGCCGTGGTGCAGATCGCGGGCTTGATCGCCCGCCGTATTGTCTGCACCCTGCGCGAGGGAGACTCGGTGCAGGCGGGTGAGCGCTTCGGCATTATCCGCTTCGGCAGCCGGACAGACCTTTATTTACCGGAAGGCGTACGCCCGTTGGTGGCCGTCGGCCAGACCATGATCGGCGGCGAGACCGTGATCGCGGAGTTGGCAACATGAGCGGATCACAGCGCCCAGAGTGGCATGGCGGCCCGAACCGGGTGTCGCCGATCAACCGGCTCCGCCGCCTGCGCCCCCGTGCGCGGCCGCGCTTCAAGGGCCAGTCGTTCAACCGGATCATCCCCAACCTGATGACGTTGCTTGGCCTTTGCGCCGGCCTAACGTCGATGCGGTTCGCGTTCGAGAATCGCTTCGGATCGGCCGCCGTGGCCATCGTCGTCGCCGGCGCGATCGACGGGTTGGACGGCAGGCTGGCTCGCCTGCTGAAGGCCACGTCCCGCTTCGGCGCCGAGTTCGACAGCCTGGCCGATTTCCTGTGTTTCGGCGTGGCGCCGGCGTTCACGCTGTATGTATGGTCACTGCAGCGCGCCGGCGCCTTCGGCTACACCCCCTGCCTGATCTTCGCAGTCTGCATGGCGCTGCGGCTGGCGCGCTTCAACGCCGCGCTCGACGGCGCACCAGGGCCGGCCTACGCCTACAACTTCTTCACCGGCGTCCCCGCGCCGGCCGGCGCAGGGCTTGCGTTGTTTCCGCTGTTCCTCGGTCTGGAGGCACAGTCGCTCGGGTGGGACTGGCTCCTCGCGACCGCACAATATCCACTGTTCAGCACATTCGTGCTGGTGGGGACGGCACTGCTCCTAGTGTCCACCCTGCCGGTGTGGAGCTTCAAGAACTTCAAGGTGCCGCACGAGTACGTTCTGCCGCTGCTGCTCGGCGCAGTCACCTATGTCGCAGTCCTGGTCGCTGATCCCTGGGCCGCCTTGGCCGCCGGCGGACTGATCTACCTTGCCATGCTGCCGTTCAGTGTCCGCAGTTTCCGACGTCTGCGGCGCGAGGCCGCAGCCATGCGCGAAGTCGCAGAGTCCGACGGAATAGCGTAAGGCGGAACAGCGCAGGGCGGAACGGCGAAGCGCATTCCGTCGCCCCGAAGCCTCAGCGCATCGCCGCGGCAAAACCCGCGCGCAATCCCGCCGCCGACAAACCGCGCGTGATGAGCACGATGCGGGAGGCACCGTCCGGCTGCCTCTGGCGTTCCAGGTAAACCGGCGGATGCAGCACGTGATGCACGCCTTGCAGCACCACGGGCCGGCTCTCGCCCTGCAGCCACACCACGCCCTTCAGCCGCAACACGCCGTCGCCGCGCAGCGACAGCACGGATTCCAGCCAAAGCTGCAATGCCCGCCAGGCGATCGGCTGGTCGCGGCGCAGCGCCACCGAACCGATTTCATCGCCGTGGCGGAACGGCAAATGGCGATGCCCGTGGTGGCCGCCGGTATCCAGCGGCCGTAGCCACTGTTCCATCCGCGCGTCGCTCGCCGCGGCATCCGGTCCGAGGTCGAACACATCGTCCGCAGCGACACTGCCGGCGATGACGTGACGCAAAGGTGCATTCGGGTTCAGCGCCGCAATGCGCGCCGCGCAGTCGGCGATCTGCGCCGCGTTGGCGATGTCGGTCTTGGTCAACAAGATCCGATCGGCCATCGCCACCTGACGCTGCGCCTCCGGTTGCCGGCCGAGCTGCAGCGCACCGTGCAGCGCGTCCACTGTCGTGACGATACCGTCGAGCCGGCAGGCGTAGCGCGCGCCCGGTTCCGCCAGCAACGCATGCGCCACCGGCGCAGGATCCGCCAGCCCTGTCGTCTCGATCGCGATGCGCCGGAACGGCGGCAACTCGCCGGACTCGCGGCGTTGCCACAGCACATCCAGCGTATCGGCGATATCGCCGCGCACCGTGCAGCAGATACAGCCGTTCTTCAGCAGCACAGCGTCCTCGATCGCCTGCTCGATCAACAGGTGGTCAAGGCCGACCGCGCCGAATTCGTTGACGATCACCACGGTATCGGCGAGCGAAGGCAGCCGCAGCAGGTGGTTCAGCACAGTGGTCTTGCCGCTGCCCAGGAACCCGGTGATGATCGTCACCGGCACAGTATTCGCTGCATGATCCATCCGGCGAAGCATCGGGGAGAACCGTCCATGGCGCAACCGGAAGCCCATAATTTCCGCCTGATCTCGCACGACACGATGAGCGGCTTCGGCAATGTCGGCGAGGGCATGAGCCTGCAATTGGCATCGGGCGGGCGGCGCATCATGTGGATGGCGCACGAATGCGCGCCGAAGAACTTCACTGGAGTGGACGTGACCGATCCGACCAAGCCGCGCGTGATCGTGCAGTCCGACCTGCCGCACCGCAACGTGCGCTCCAATTCGCTGGAGGTGTGCGGCGATATCATGGCGGTGGCGTACCAGACCGGCACCCACGGCGCGACGCCGGCCGGGATCGAGCTGTTCGACATCTCCACGCCCGAGCAGCCGCGCAGCATCAGCTTCATCGACCGATCCGGGCCTCGGTCGCGCGGCGTGCATCAGTTGTGGTTCATCGACGGCAAGACGATCCACTGCTCCAGTGGAGCGGCCGACTTCATGCCGCGCAACCTGAAGGACGACCAGGCCTACACCGCGTTCGACGTCAGCGATCCGACAAAGCCGCGAGAGCTGGGCAGGTGGTGGTACCCCGGCACCGAGGAACGCGACGAAGCGCCGCCGGTGCCGCGGCATCCGAAGTTCGACACCGGCTGGCGGGCGCACAATACAAACGTATATCCGGAGCGGCCGGACCGTGCTTATGTCGGCTATATCGACGGTGGGGCCTGCATACTGGACATTTCGGACATTGGCAGGCCGAAGCTCGTTGGCCACTGGAATCCGCACCCGCCGTTCCCCGGCTTCACCCACACCGTGATGCCGCTGTTCGATCGCGATCTGCTGGTGGTGAGCGACGAGTGTGTACGCACCGAGGGCGCCGACTGGCCCAAGCTGGTGTGGCTGCTGGATGCCCGCAAGGAGGACAATCTGGTCTCCGTGTCCACGCTGCCGCTGCCGCCGATGGAGGATTACGCGATCGGCGGACGCTACGGCGCGCACAACCTGTGGGAGAACCGGACTGGGCCCTCGTTCCAGTCCAGCACGTTGGTGTTCGGGACGTATTTCGGCGGCGGCCTGCGCGTGCACGACATCACCGACCCGCTGCAGCCGAAGGAGGTGGCGTCGTATATTCCCGACCCGCCCGAGGGATCGCCTATGAAGGCGGCGATGATCAACGACGTTTACGTCGATGAGAACCGCCTCGTGTATGCGGCGGACCGCTTTGCCGGCGGCCTGTACGTGCTGGAACTTATGTTGTAGCGCCGCGCCAAAACCCGCTGTCATTGCGAGGAGCGTGGCGACGCAGCAATCTCCCGCCCGCTACACGTCTGCCGCCGCAGTCGCCTGTCGCAGCGCCTGCACGACGCGGTTGCGTGCCCGCACTGCGCTGACCGCCAGGAATTTGCCGGCATCCGAATCCGGGGCAGCAGCCGCAAGGTCGCGCAGCGACTGCAATGTCGGCCATGCGGGGGCAGGATCGTGGGCAAACCGGTCGCCCGACGTGTAATCGAGCGGCACCAGCGCGCGCGACATCAGCATCAGCGTGCGGTTGACGCGCGCCGCCTGATCGTCATCCGCCGCGGCAGCGCACGCGGCCAGGCGTTTGGCACTGTCGCGCAGCGCCATCGCGCCTGCCACCAGGCTGTCGAGCGAAAACCGCCCATCCAATCCGTCGCGAAGTTTCCCCAGTTCGGCCAGCAGGTCCTGCACATATACGGCATAGTCGAGTGACAGCACCGCATCTGTCAGCAACCGCCACACCGCATGCACATAAATCCGTGTGTCGCGCACCAGGTTCTTCTCGCTGATCTTGTCGGCAAGGTCGTCCGGCGTGTGCCACATGCGGGCCGACCCGCGTCGGCACGGGCTCGCTCAGGTCGCCAAAAATCGCCGGCAACCCGACGCCATTGAACGACTGGTCCGCTCCGCGGCTCATCCGCTTGCCCGCGAGTGCCTGCCGTCCCTGCTCCTCGATCGCCTCGGCAGCGAGTGCGCGCAATATCACCACGCCGACACAGCCAGGAGATTGCAATAGAGCCCCCGGTTCAGTATCACCGATCGTCGTCGTACGTGATACTCACATCGGCACTGTACCACCCATAGTGGTGCGATGCATCAATCGTCTCTGCGGCAAATCATAATCCTGGATAGCGCGGTGCTGCACCGTGCAGTTGTCCCACATGAGGAGGTCTCCAGGTCGCCATTGGTGCCGATAAATGAAATCCGGCTTCACGATGTGATCTGCGAGCGCAGCGATCAACGTCTCGGCTTCGTCCTGCTCCAGACCTTCGATGCCGGTGCAATCGTCTCGCATGACGTACAGGCACTTTAGCCCGGTGTAGGGATGCGTTCGAACGATCGGATGCATCGCCGGCGGATTGCGATCGATCTCCTCCTGAGTGGGAGGAAAGGCCCGCTTGCGACCAGTGAAATCGAACATGGCACGCCGCCCGTCAATCCGATGCCGCATCGGATCAGGCAGCGCCTCCCACGCCGCCCGGGCACTGGCGAACTCGGTATCTCCCAACGTGAGGCCGTGCAGGATCGGGACTTCAATCGCATAGAGCATCGTGCCCCGCGGCGGTCGAGCGGTGTAACACATGTCGCTGTGCCAGTTTTCTCCGGCACGGCGGACACCGACTGGACGATTGTTCTCGGTGATGTTGGAGACGACAACAATTTCCGGACTGCCGGGAACGCTCCAGCGCTCCCCGAAGATGTTGAAATCGATCTCACCGAAGCGTCGCGTGAACGCGACCTGTTGCGGCGGGGCGAGGCTCTGGCCGCGGAAAAAGATCACGCCATAGGAATTATAGGCCTCCTCGATGAGGGCAAAGGTGGTGTCGTCGACCGGATAGGCCAGATCGACCCCGCGGATCTCGGCGCCAAGGGCAGCTTTGGTCGGGATGACCTCGATGGGCATGGACTGTCCTCCTCACGGTCGCGCTCGTGTCCCGGATCGTGCAGCAATTTAAGCCCACCATCCGACGAGCGCCACCGTGAGATGCTCCAGCAAGGTAGCAACGCCGTCATCTGACCACCGCCAACTCTTACCGACTACGGGCATGCCCATGGTCGTCGACATGACTTCCATGCTCGAGCCGCCGGCACTGCAGCCAAGCGATCCGCCGTGCGAATAGGTGGGCAGCGTAGCCGTTGGAGACCGCCGGCGATCTTCTCAATGGTTTGCGGGATTGTCGTCGCCGCCGGCAGCGATCACGTCGAGGAGCCACGATCATCGAGGTCTTCTCGCCGGAAACCGCTCGCGACCCGGCACCACCTCGAGAATCCATGGCCCGGGCCGAAACGCGGGCAATCCCGGCGTCGTCAAATTGACCAGCCCACCGCCCGTGCCTAGAGTTCATCGGAGCTAATTTGCCGGAAGGAGAGACCGATGCGGGCGGCCGTCTTCCACGAAGCTCATCAACCCATGACCATCGAGACCCTCGAGGTAGCGAAGCCGCAGGCGCATGAGGTATTGCTGCGTACCGCGTATGCCGGTCTCTGCCACAGTGATTTGCATTTTGTCGAAGGTCTCTATCCCATTCAAACGCCGTGCGTGCTCGGTCACGAATCGTCGGCTGTCGTCGAAGAAGTCGGCAGCGAGGTTACCTATGTAAAGCCTGGCGACCGGGTGATAACCTGCACATCGGTATTTTGCGGCACCTGCGAATACTGCGTCACCGGCCGACCGCAGCTTTGCAACAACACCGACGTCAAGATGCCACCGGGCAAAGCGCAACGGTTGTTCTGGCAAGGCAGACCGGTGGTGCAGTTCGCCAACCTTTCCTCCTTCGCCGAGCAGCTGCTGGTGCACGAAAACGCTGTGGTGAAGGTAGCCGACGACATTCCGCTCAACATTGGCTGCCTGGTGGGCTGCGGAGTTATCACCGGCGCGGGCGCGGTGCTGAACACGGCGAAAGTGCCGGCTGGCGCCACGGTCGCGGTGTTCGGTTGCGGCGGCATCGGGCTTTCCGCGGTAAATGGCGCGGCGATCGCGGGAGCGGACCGCGTCATCGCAATCGACATGATTTCCTCGAAGTTGGACGTCGCCAAACTGATGGGGGCGACCGACGTGATCAATGCGAGCAACGTTGACCCCGTCGAGGCAATCAAGGACATGACCGGTGGAGGTGTGGAGTACTCGTTTGAGGCGGTCGGCCTGAAGACGACGGCGGAGCAAAGTTTTCAATGCCTGCGTCCAGGCGGCACGGCGACGATCATCGGCATGGTACCGTTCGGCATGAAGATCGAGCTGCATGGCTACGATTTTCTGCGTGAGCGGAAGATCCAGGGTTCCTCGATGGGCAGCAACCGGTTCCGGTTCGACATGCCCAAGCTGCTGAACGCCTGGAAGAAGGGTGAGCTGAAACTCAATCATCTGATCTCGAGCCACATTAAGCTCGAAGAGATCAACGAAGGTTACGCCAAACTGAAAGGCGGCGATGTGTTGCGCCAGCTCATCGACTTTGGCGTCGCCAAATAGAAGGGGTCACGAAACGGACGTGCGTCGGACGCACGCTGGACGAGACTTGAGCGACGCTTCTGCTGGTGCGCGGGATGGGGCCACTATTCGAAAGCTGTCAACGGTTGAGACTTATCCGCAGCTGCGCTGGTTCCGCGGGCACACGACAGCATCCAAGTCTAAGCGAGTGCCCATGCGGGTCTGGGTTGCTCGGCCAATCATCGGGAGCGTGCCTCAGTCTCCTCGTGCGCGCAGCTGCCGCGGATCATTGGGCTCATTGAACTAAATGCGGGATGACCCAGGGCGCGGCAAGCGACGTGCATACCGCGCCGAGCCCCATGGCCACGCCGGCAACGGCGCCGGATAGCTCGCCTTCGGAAGCTGCCTGTGCGGTACCTTGTCCGTGCGCAATTGTGCCGAGCGCTAACCCCCGGGAAACGGGGTGGGTAATGCCCAAGCGATCCATCAACCAGGGTCCGAAGCTTGCCCCAATCATTCCGGTGGTGACGACAAAGACAGCCGTCAGCGTCGGATTGCCGTGAACGATCTTCGCGATCTCGACCGCGATCGGCACGGTCGTCGATTTGATCGCTATCGAGGAGACGAGTTCCGGCCCGAATCTGAATAGCCGCGCGATGAGCCCGGCAGTGATCATCGTGCCAAGCGACCCGGCGAGCAGGCCGATACCGGCCGGAATGAGATTTAGGAAGAAAGCCTGACGGTTTTTATAGAGCGGAATTGCGAGAGCGACGGTCGCGGGACCGAGCAGGAATGTCATGATCCCTTTTGCGGGCTTGTAATCTGAGAACGAGATCCCGGCCGCCAGCAGAATTGCGATAATGATGACGGTGCTGAACAGCACGGGCGTGGTCAACGGCGAAGGGTAGCGCCGGCGCGCCAATAAGCTCAGCGCGTAAGCTCCGATGGTCACAGCGATCCCAAACCCGGTGATGGCTACTGTGGAAGACCCGGTCATGACCTGCCTCCCGTGTGCCCCGGATTGCGGAGAAGGAGCTGGGAAACCAATCCCGCCAGCATCACTCCGATCCCGGCGCTCACTGCAAGGGTTACAATGATTCCGACCCCATGGGTTGCGAACAGCGATCCTGTATCCATCAGGCCAACGGTGATCGGCACGAAAAAGAACGCCAGGTGCCTAATCAGAAACGATCCGGCGGCCTCGAACCACGACAGCTTGACGACACCCAACTCCAATGCCGCGTAAAGCGCGACAATGCCGACCAGATTGCCAGGTATCGGCAGCCCCGCCTTGTTGACGACCCAAACGCCGGCGACATTGAAAGCCCACAGCCCGGTCAGCTGCAGCGAAATGACGGCGATCCCCTTGAGCCACGCCGATACGGGGGCGGACCGACCGCGCGGAGCGAACGCCGCCAGGTTGCCGCTCGGCGCGCTCGGACCGGCGCGAGCGAGTGCTACCGCGGTTGCGCGAACATCCATCTTGTTCTCTCCCCCCGTTACGAAGGCGCTGCTACTCGCACCGAGATCCACCTTGTGGTCATCTGTTGTGGCTGCCTTCTTGGCTACGCGTACACGGAAGTAGAGAG
Organism: Acetobacteraceae bacterium; assembly: GCA_036265005.1. Classification (GTDB taxonomy): domain Bacteria; phylum Pseudomonadota; class Alphaproteobacteria; order Acetobacterales; family Acetobacteraceae; genus JAMXLO01. The sequence goes on from DATAPW010000316.1 coordinate 18,486, forward strand.
ATGCGGTGTGAAGCAGCTCACAGTGTTACGGCGCTGTTGCGGGTAAATCGGCACACTATATGGCCTGGACCCAGCATTCGCGTCACCAAGTAGCAGTCGGATGTGCGGCATCGGCTGGTTTCAACGCCTCCTCGAAATCACCGGGCTTAAGTCGCCGCGCCAGGTCGGGTTCTTTCCTCGTCGCCACTGCACTTGCGTCGGCGGAACGGCACGTGGCGAAGCAACTCACCGGCGACATCGTCACGGTAACCGTCTCTGGTAGCGCCAGACCGGCGAGGGGCAGCTGTGGCCGCGTCAAGCCACCACCCGAGACCCCTCACTACCGCCATCGCTTTCTTGCCGCCGTCATCAGGGCGGCCCCCTCGACGTCGACAGCCAGGTGCGGGCGTCAAACCACTGCAAGCTTTTTGTCGTCAAAAAGCGATGGTGGTGAGCGTTGCAGCAAAAGGCGGGACCTGATCCCGTCAGCAGGATCGTCGACACCTCTGCCGTTCCTGTCGTTGAAGGCTTGACAGTCAGATCTGCGCAACTGTCAATTTGTGTCCTTCGATTGTCAGAACCCCAGGCTTTCGTGATGCACCGGAACGGCCCTTTCGAGAGGTGTGGCGGCGAAGAATCGCCTCCGGGGCGTCGACTCGGTCCCGTATTGGACAAGGGCACATCTTGCCCCCATTTTGCCAAAGTCCGAGGCCATATGGCTCCGAGGCCATAATCCATATGGTTGTCTTGCAAAAAGGCTTAAATCGGGATTAGGAGCGGTCTTCGAAGAGCGGCGACAAATGCGATGTATGGGTGGAAAATGCCGTCTGCCGATGGAACTATGCTCTTTGCAAGGCCTGGCGATTGCCGCCATTGCCTCTCCCGTCGGGAGTCGTTGGCCATCCAAAATACCACTGACCATACTACGTCGTGCCGCATCAATATGAACCGTATCACTATCATCTGCGGGGCTATCGCTGAAACCTTCAATCCCCAGGGGCAGTAAAACTTCCATGCGTCTCGCGGTCATCTCCGACATACACGGCAATCTTCATGCTCTTGAGGCTGTCCTTGCCGACATTCGGGCACGCTGCGTCGACGCCACCGTGAACCTGGGCGATTGTGTCTCAGGCCCACTCTGGCCGCGCGAAACTTATGCGTTACTCAAATCGCTCGATCTTCCTACGGTCCGTGGAAACCACGATCGATGGATGGTTGATCGGTCTGTGCAAGACCTAATGCCCGCCGACTGCTTCGCCCATGCAGCGCTGCTGGCCGAGGAACGATTTACGCTGCACGCCCTCCCTGCAACCATCGATTTTAACGGCGATATTCTGGCCGTCCACGGTACACCCGCCGACGACAGCCAATACCTGACGGAAGAAGAGCACGAGAACCACTTGATCCCCGCCAGCCGCGCGTTGCTCGCCGAACGGCTCGGCTCCGCTGCGACACGCCAGGTCGTCCTCTGCGGACACAGTCATCGTCAGAGCGTCACTCAATTTCCAGGTGGCTGTCTAATCGTCAATCCGGGAACAGTAGGTTGTCCCGTGTTTGCCGACATTCCTGAGTCGCACCAGTTCGGGCCGTGCTCACCGCATGCTCGTTACGCGATCCTCACCCGTCGCAATGGACACTGGGGAGCCGAGTTGCTCGCGCTCGAATACGACTGGGACAAGGCATCCGCTTGCGCAAGCGCCAATGGTTTTCCGCGATGGGCTGAGGCGCTTGCCGTCGGCGCCGTGGCATGAAGGAGCGTGGAGAGACCTCGGCTGACAGCAACAACTGGACCTGCTGCTAGCCGGCTGCTCGTCGCCGCCGAGCGGTGCAGGAGCCTTCCCGACAGGTCGGCCATGGTGGTTGATCGCCGCGTCGGTTGTCGGTTTGCGTGTAGGCGTGTTTCTTGGTCACGATGATCCCAGTCGGGTCGACGACGAAGCCTGACCCGTAGGTCTTCACCCGCCGCGATGGATCGCCTGCCTTGAGCGGCGGGCGCATCTTCCAGATTGCCAAGTTCACCACCGCCAGTGTGGCCTGCTGGGCGACGTCCGTGTCACCCGACTCGAGCGAGTGATGGACGGTGCTGCGGAGCCAGCCAGTGTAATGGCGGGAACGGCGCAGGGAATTCGCAGTGGCACACGGGACGTCTCACCCACGTCAACCAGGTTCTTGCAGACTGAGGCGGCTGCGGCGGAGCACCACGGTGACGATCACTACGACGGCGGTTCGGCAATGCAGTGTCGCCGCGACCGCACAAGCCCCACAAGTGGTTCTGCAGTGCGCTTGTCGAGGCGGCGATGTACGCGGCAGGAGCGCGCTGCTGAGTGACCAACACCAACGTCGACCGCATCACGCCGTGCGATCTGCTGCTCAGCGCTCACATGCCGCCGCTTTTAATCTAATCCTCCGACGCGCCGGCGCTTGCCGCTGGCGCCACCAAGTTCCGGGCCAGACCGATCGACGCCATTGCACGGATGGTCAGGTAGACGATATCCAGCTCGAACCAGCGATGGCCATGCCGGAAGGAGCGTGGGTCGGCGTGGTGGTTATTGTGCCAACCCTCGCCGTTGGAGATCAGGGCGACGAACATATTGTTGCGGCTACCCTCATCTGTCTCGTAGTTGCGATAGCCCCAGAGATGGCTCAGCGAGTTAACCGACCAGCTGATGTGCCAGACCAGCACCGTCCGAACGAATACACCCCAGATCAGCAGGCTGGCGCCGAACTGCAGTGCCTGCATCGCGGTGCTCCCACCGACGAGCGACGCGGCCGCGCCAGCGGCAAAGAAGGCGATCCAGTGGGCCAGTACGATCCAGCTATAGTTCCGCTCCAGCCACTTCTGGAACGGGTCGCGCACGATGTCTCTGGCGTAGCGCTCATAAATGCCCAGGCGGTTGAGGTCGCCGTTCTCCACCAGCATCCAGCCCACATGGCCCCAGAAGAAGTTCACCAGCGGGCTGTGCGGATCGTCCTGCTGATCGGAATGCTCGTGGTGGCGGCGATGTACCGCGACCCAGCGAGCCGGCGTGTCCTGCACGCAGCACGTGCCGACGATGCCGAGAATGTACTCCAGCCAGCGCGGGACCACGAAGCCGCGGTGGGTCAGCAACCGATGGAAGTAGAGGTTGATGCCAAGGCTGCCGAATACGTACAAGCCCAGCACAGACACCACCACGCCCGTCCAGCTAAACAGCCAGGGCAGCAGCGCTAGGAGTGCCACCAGATGATACAGACCGACCGTGACCGCATAGCGCATCGCGATGCGGCGGCGGTTCACCCGAGCAGGAACGGGCAGCCCCCGGCGCCGACGCGTGGCGGAGACGGCAGAAGCCGCGGCTTGATCCATGATTGCCCTCCGTTGCTGCCCGCCCTATGGCGCGTTGGCATTCCCCCGATGACCGGGATGGAGGGCCAATTGGACACTACAAAGGCAGGGTAGCCACCGAACAGGGGCGCGGCAATAGCGATACCGCTGGAAAACGCCGACCGGATCATATGCGGTTCGCCTCCGAGCTTGTCGATGCGCGACCACCTTATTTGTTGCCACGCGACTGAATTCTCCGTGCTCGGTTGAAGAAGAGGGGCCGCCCGAGGACGGCCCCGGGCGGCAAGTCCTGTCTGCGATCGTCGCGGCTCCTCTCCACGACGTGGTTGCCATCGTCCTGCGGCATCAGCGCGCAGTTGACCGGGGTGTTGTGACGGAGAGTGTTGGCAGCCTCGCGGGGTTCGTCGCCGGCTGGATCGAGGAGACCGACAATATTGTCGAGTCGACACGCCGGACTCGTCTCGTGGACACCGCATCGCCGTGCAGTTGCCGGACGGGATCGAGCAGTATCTCGTCCGTGCCGGCGTGGAGCGTCTCCGGAGCAGCGCGCCCGCGATGAACAGTTCCGCATCGAATGTCAGCCTCGGGACGCTGGGGCATCGCGTGCCTGGCGAAGGCAGCCCGTTCCATACAGGTGACCTGCACGGCGCGCGGGGCATGACCGCTTGCTGTCGCGGCGGCAACGGCGACCGCTAGGATCGCTCGTAGGACTTGCGGCATGCCGCCGACGTGACGCCGACATGGCGGACGAAGCAGCAGCGTGTCCGCATTGGCGAAGCCGCATTGTCTGTAGCTTGATGCAATCCGGTTCGTGGGTGCCGAGAGATCCGCTACAACACGGCGATCGCCTCGATTTCTATCAGGAATTCAGGTGCGGCGAGTGCCGTGACCGCCACGAGCGTGTGCGCGGGCATCTTCTTCCCGAAAAATTCTTCACGGACCGGCCCATAATCGGCGCGATGCCGGATATCAGTAAGGTAGGTGTTTACCTTGACGATATTGGCTATCGTGCCGCCACCCGCCTCGACCTGCTCCTTAAGGCATTGCAGTGCCGCGCGTGCTTGCGCCTTGAAATCTCCCGCATGCATCGGAGTCCCGTCGCGACCGTAGGCGACTTGGCCAGCGATGAAGAGGATCGTCTCGGATCCAGCAACCTTGACCGCCTGGGAATACATCGGCGGGTCGTAAACATTGGGCGCGGCATAGGGCTCTATCTTTGGCATCGGTTCCTTCCTCGGTTTGGTGCAGGGGACCGTCACCGCGGTCCTCGCGCACGAAGCGTGAGCACAAGTCGTCGCATTGGCCTGTTGCGGAATACCGGTCAGTTGCGTGAGCAATTCCACGGCTGCGGTGAGTCAGCCAAGGTTCGACGATCGACCATGGCGCCCTCCCACGAGGAAGACTGCGCTGCGCGGCTCTCCCGTGCAACTCTACGCCGACAGCGCGATCCTGCGCCATTGGCCGCCTGCTTGCGCCTTCCCGTATCAGCGGTGGTGCACCGACTGCAGCATGGCGGGAGCGTCCACCTCGTCGGCAGTGCTAGCGGTGCGCGTTACCTTTCCCCTTGGGTGACGGATAAGACCATGGGCAATCGAGGCCGTCCCGGATGACCCAAGCCTGAAACTGCTTTAGAACCCCGAAAGCGGAGCCCTCTGCCTCGCCTCACCGGCCGGGCGCCTGCATCTCCGTCAATGCCGTGCGCATATCGGTGCTCGAAATCGACATTAAGCCCCGGTATGGACGGCTCAAATCGGCGATCACCAATATGGCGACGCTGAGCGAGATGGCGCATAGCACAATTCCGAGCGATGCGAGCTTATTGCGTGGAGCCGCCAGTCCAAGCGCCAGGAAGATCACCATTAACCAGAACACCAGGATCCAGAAGAATGGCGCCGAAAGTGATGTTCCTGCATCTTCAATCACAGTCATTCTGGCGTGCAAGACGTCCTGATACGCGGCACGACAGTCTTGGACAGTGTTGACGCCGACCGGCGTCTTAGGATCCAGGCTCCGTATCTCTTGGCCGACCTGCTCCATCAGGTCACCCAGTACAGGAGAAGCGCCGACGACAGGCATGGCGGCTGTGTTTGGGTAACGAACGTCGGTCGGCGGAGACTCGTTGGGCCAAGTGCTGGCGATCACTGCGGCCGTGTAACTTTGAAGGTCAACCCGGGCCGCATCGGCGCCAGGTCCGTAGTCACGCAAACAGCGGTCAAGTTGGGTGAGATGCAATGCATAAGCATGACGATCTCGGGCAGCGATATCATACGACGTCTTTACCGACGCCGTCAGCAACCCGAGCACCAGAGCTGCGAAAGTGACCAGCATGCCGATGACGAGCTGCATAGTCTCGATCGTGTCACGTGTGCGGTAGGTTTCTGGCAGACGTGGGCTGATGTACCGGCCTGCGCCAGCACTGACGCACAGTAACACGAATGTGGTGATTGACGGCCAGAAGTCTTGCATATTCGCCTCGGTCTAAGGGCCGTCTCGCCGATCGGCGTCGACTGCGGCGAGGGCCTACCAGCCGCAGCTTCCGTTCATCCGCCTGCCGATCCCCCCTGCTGTCATGCCAGCGCTTGGCGATGAAGTCACCAAATGCCTGGAGGCAAAAGTCTACGATCCGGTACTGGTGTTGCAGCTTATCGAACCGGACCCATGGGCCTTCCTTACCCGACACCAACGCGGGTCCTGCTGCGGATAGTCCGTTCGTTAGATCATGCGGGGTCTCTTGTGCCGCATCCTGAGGGTCGTCCACGGCACCATCCGAGTTAATGCCACTGGGCGAGCTCGATCGTTACGCCACCTGGCCCTACAAGAAAGACCAGTTTCCGGGAATGGAAGTCCATGATGTCACTGCGCGTCTCGTAGCCGTTCTGCTTCATCGTTTGGACTGTCGCCGCGATGTCATCGACCGCGAAGCATACGTGATTGAGGCCCATCTTATGTAGATCACGGATATTCGGATCGACAATTGCTGTCGGGTGCCGATAATGAAGCAGCTGAATCTCGGTTCGCGGAGAAACGCCTTCCGCGACCAAGGTGACATGATCCGCTTCGATGTCCGCCACGCCCATATAGGCCTCCATGACGGGGCCAGAGATGACAACGGCGGCGGTCTCTCTGAACCCTAGGACGCTAAAGAATCGTCGGGCGTCGGCGAGATCATTCACGACGATGGTCACGTGGTCAAAGTGCTTGATCATTCAAGGCTCCTAGTCCACCCCGGCTTCCGCTTGGGTTATATCACACTTCGGCTGCGGATGACCTACCCAGGACAGGCTGGTCGCCACCCCGAACGTACTGGTGATGAAGGCCGTCGAGCCACGGGACCGATGAAATATGTCCGACTGCCTGCACGGGTCCGGCTGCGGCGGGATCAACTTCACCGTATGCCAGAATTGGTCCGGCTGCGCGGTGAGAACAAGCAATTGCGGGTGGAGCGCGACGTTCTCTCTCGAGCGGCTGCCCGGTTCGCTCGCGAAACCGGAGCGCTGCCGTGCGGGTCCCCGCCAACTTCAGGGGGCGTTAATTCAACGCTCGTTGATAGCGACTCATCGATCCCACTGTCATGGCCGGGCGTGGGCCGGCCATGACAGTCGGGGCAACGCATCCTGATCCGCCACTACAGATCATTCAGACCGTTCAATAGCGGTAAACGCAAGGATTGCTGATCTCGTATGCGACGCGGTTACCTTTGTGGCGGCCGAAGTGTGAATGCCATAGTTATAATCCTTTACCCGGTGTGTCGGGTCACGAGCGGCGTAATCGCTGGTTCTTCCTGTTGTGGGACAACAATCACATCGGCTGCAAAGTGTTTGCAACGACATACTCTCCGATCTTCTGACCCATCGCACGCCCGACCTCGGTCGAGTTGCGATAATGAAAGCCGGCATAGATGCGTGCCAATGCAATCTCATCGGCGATCGCGTTCAAGTTGGTGGCCTTATGCACCACTCCTGGCGCCGTCGGCGTGCTGATCAACACCTCTGGGATGTCATTGGTGCCGATCACCTTCTCGATCACGGTGGTCACCGCACCGCTCAGGATGCAGTGGGCACACGGATACTCGGGATGCAGCGGTGTGATGTCGATCGGCTCCCAGGTCGGATCGCGCTCCGTGGCATCGTTGCCATCGATATCTCCGTTGCGGATCGCCGTCATTGGCCGCCAGAACAGATAGTGCCACTTTGCAGCGTACACTGATTGCAAAGCATCAGCCTCGGCGATGGTAACCAACGCCATAAACCGCGCCGTATCGATCACCGACATATTCTTGGCAATCGCGATCTGGCGTACCCATGGATTGTAGGCGATCGGACCGGCCGCCAGCCAAAGGCGTGCGATCTCGGTCTGCTGTGGTGTGCGCTTGTTACTGTACTTCTCGCCGATTTCCTTGATCTCGTTGTAGTCGCGGGCCCAAATGTCGCTCTTGAGATCGGGCGGCGGGCCTGGACGGAACTGTTCAACATTCTTCAGGACGAATGGCTTGGCATCGGTTGCCCAGTACCCCACTGTCGTGGCCGTGATGGCATATTTGCCGGGCTCAGTGATCGGCCGATAGGCATTACGTGCCGTTGCTCCGTCCTTTTCCCGCATCTTGATTGTCTTGGCCGCGGCGTCCTCGCCAACCTTCACGCCGCGATCCTTGGCGGGACCATCCGGGATTTTCGCAAGGTAATCGGCAAGCTGCTGTTTGACATTGCTATTCGGGACTAGCTTCATCAACACATTTGCGGCAGCCGTGGCCGCAGCGGCATCCTGGGACGTGTCGGGCGATGGTTCCACTTGCATCCCGTAAGCTTGGTACTTCGGCTCAATGCAGTCCACCGCGTTGAACATTGCAATTTCGACTAGCGCCGATGCACGGAAGGTCAGATCGACGCTTATCGGCGGTACAGGACCGGCAGGTTGAATCGTCTTGACGGCAATGTCGTCCCAGTCGGTGATTACATTGGCAGAAGCCGTAAGTGGTGCTGCCGCCAGCGCAAAGGCCAACAGTGTCGCTGCCTTCATTGCTCCCCCCTTGGCTATTCGACGTTTTTTGATGTGAAATTCACGCTGCAACAAATCGTAACAGCAAGTCAAGCGGAATCGGTGTCCCCATTGATGCCCGACAGAAGCATCAATGATCACGCGCCGTTATCTGCAAAGGGGCATGGGAGAGTCGTTCACGGCGCGCTCGGGGCTTGGTCTGCCTCGCAACTATGGTGGACTGGTTCAGAGGATGTCCAAGAAGTGGCGACGGGTGCCTGGTAAGCTAACCAATCGGCCGGAGTGCGAGCATGGTGCACGACAGCAATCTGACCGATGTGGTGTGGGCGATCGTGACGACGGCGCGCACATCCGTGGGCCGTGGGCGGCCGCCGGGTAACGCCGCAGGAAGCGATCTACCGAATTCACCACGGGCGAGTCTGGTGGACAGAATCCAACACTTGGTGCCCACGTTTGACGGCAGCGATGCTCTTGCCGGGGTCCTTGGTCCAACGGAAGGGGCGTGGATCGGAGCGAGGAAGCGATTAATGGCTGCCTGCAGTTCAACGATGGATCGGAACACGCCCCGCTTGAGTCGTCGGCTGGTGAACTGGCGAAGAAGCCATCGAGGCATTGAGCCTTAGGCGGAGGTTGGGGTGAAGTGGAAGGTCCACATGGATGCCGCGCCAACCACGTAGTTGTCGGCGATGGCGCGGAGCAACTTGCCGGTCGGGACAGCAGCCTCAATAGCCGTTGACGTTGACGCCGTGTGTCGTTTGGGTTGGAACAGGTCAGCCCAAAGGAAGCACGCGATTTGACACGAATGCTGATCGCCGTCGTGGCGATGTTTCTGCAACAAACCTGCGGCTCGGTGGGGAGAGTGCTGCCTGCGGTGCTCGCCCCGCTGATCATTCTCGAACTGCACGCTGATCCGTCTTGGGTTGGGGTGTACTTTGGTCTGACAGCGATAGCCGCACTGATCGGGCAACTGGGGTCAGGTGGCTTCATCATCCGCCATGGCGCCATTCGCATGAGCCAAATCGCACTGCTCTCGACTGGAGGCGGGATGGCCGTCGCTATCATCGGAGGCGCGGCAGGCTTCGTGCTGTCGGCGCTGGTCGGCAACGGTATCGCCGCCGTCGCCACTCCCGCCAGTTCTCAGTTGCTTGGCAGATGGGCGGTCAGACGGTACGCGCCATTTGCCTTTTCGGTCGCGCAAACCGCCATCCCTGCGGGCATTCTACTCGGCGGCACGGTTGGCCCGGCTCTGGCCCATTCCCTGGGATGGCGCGGAACGATGCTAGTCAGCGCAGGAGCCTGCTGGTTCTTCGCCCTCCTGTTGCAGCCGCTGCACGGCCGCCTCGATACCGATCCGTCACCGACCCATGCGATCCACCTGTCCGACTTCGTGACGACGATCACAGGCGTATTGGCGGCACGGGAGTTGCGCGCACTGTCCTTCGCCTGCTTCGCATTCAACGGTCTCCAGGCTGTCTTCATCGCCTATTTCGTGACGTACCTCACTTCGCTCGGCTACGACCTCGTGGCGGCAGGGGCATTGTTCTCGACGGTCATTGCCATTGCCATCCCGTGCCGCATCCTGTGGGGCTGGATCGGCAGCTTCTATGTCGCACCGCGCCTCGTGATGTCCTGGCTGGCGTTCGGCATGGCAGCGAGCGTTGTACTCACTGGGGCATTCACCGAAGCGTGGCCCGCTCTCGCAATCGGGGTGGTCACTGGTGTGCTCAGCGCAACGGCGATGTCCTGGCACGGCATTCTGCTGTCAGAATCTGCTCGCCTCGCCCCTTTCGGCCGGGCGGGCACGGTCACGGGTGGGGTGCTATCGTTCGGTCAGATGGGCGCATTCCTGTGTCCGTCGGTGTTTGCATTGCTACTCCACCTGACGGGTGGTTATACAGCCGGCTGGGCAGTCTGTGCCCTTCCAGCAGTGCTTGTCGGGATGGATTTGTTGCGGCGCGGGCCATATGGGGCACGACCTTTGGTGTGAACCGACTCGAGCATTCGTAAGGCATTGTGTCGCCAGGAAGCCATTGCCAGTAGCCTGGCGGCGGTCGTCTCGCCGCGGTCGGAAGACGACGGGGGAGAGTATCCCGGGAACCACCACCGATAAGCCAGAGGCGTCTCATTTTCCCGGCGGTATTGGTGGAAGACTATTCCAGAGAGCCGTGACCCCTTGTAGATACCGGACTGATGGGTGCTGATCGCAATATGTTCGAAGGAAGGACTGATATTCGCTCATAGAAGCCTCGCCGCCTTTGAACTCCCTTGCCGGGTTCTTTCCTGCGGCTGCAACCAAATTTAGGCCGCTCATGTATCCTTCAGCCCATGCAAAATATACGCCTTCCGCTAGAACAGGATTCGCAATATAGGATTGAGAAAAATCGCCGCAGGTATGCAACCCTACTCCATATGCTTGCCCAGCTTCAGCGGCGCGTGATGTGCCGGGTATGAGAGTAAGCAGGATCACCAGCATAACTGGCTTCATGCCGTCGAGTCCTTCTCCGTACGACACTTGAGTTGTGCTCCAGAGTCTGATCTGTCTCGAGACACGAACACAGGCACTCCCTCGCAACCGCGCGTATCGGAACCAGTTTGCCTTTCGGCCGGCCTGCCCGCATCCGCCGGCGACAATCGGGTGTGCTTTCGCCAATGAGACAGCGTTGCATGTGACCCAATTCACGTCGCATTCCGCAACTGACAGATTTGCGTACCCGATGCAGCAATCGCGAACCCTGGAAGGTCTGGCGCTCCGAATGGCGAATTGTCAGGTCTGCGTCCACTACGTCCGGGGCATCAGCAAGACGTCATGCTCGCCCCCCAGACCAACCAGGTGCTAGGTGAGCCCAATCGGAAGAAATCGTTCACCCACTCAACAGTTTCCGGTGACATCTGGGGTTGAGGCCGACTCCTGCCCTGTGCTACCGCCCTAACTATGAGCAATGTCATTGAATGTTCGGGACGATTCTTCGTGGCACTTCGGAAGGCGTCGAACCGACAGCCGGTGCATGTGAAGCCCGTGTATCACGCCGTCACGCCGTTCTGTCGCATAGCCCTTTGCTCAAAAGAACCCGGCGCGAGATCCCGGTGGGCCGAACCACCAGCCGACGACGTGACATGCCCTGGCTGCCTGCGGCGTCTGATCCGATTGCAGAGATCACGCGGACCCAGCGGAATTGCTTCCGCTGACATGGCCTCCACCACTTCTTAGATTCAAGCCCCGACTGGCCGACCTTAGACCGCGACTGACGCCGGCGCGTCGGCTAAACACGCCATACGGGCCGCACGAAGATCAATGCATCACGAAGCGTCTGAAGCGCCCCAATTTCGCTGTTCTCAACAACCGAGGCCACAGTCCATGACTCGGTTCCGATTGTGCGGTAAACCAAGTAGAGCGGCTTCCGTGATTTCCGATCACTGATGACGATCCGCCCATGTAGCCTCGGATCATCAGAAGGTCGTCGGCTTATGTATGCTGTAACGGACTTTGAAGCCGCCGCCGCCCATTCTTGCAAAAGCTCGTGCTCTTCATCTGATATGGGTTCAGGCGGAACGCTGAGATGCAAGTCAACGGACGAGGATTTGGGTGGCACACAGAGGAGCAAACCAGCACGTTGAGCGTAGCTCATCGTCAGACCATGGGTTACAGGGGGATGCTCCAATCCCACAAAAGCTGTTTCACGGAGGTTGCAAGGAGGCTTCACTAGCGCCAATGGCAGTGTGCATCGAGGAGGATTTAACATCGTCTACTCGGTTTCGCTCTGTGGCACGCTCGCAGGACGTGCGGTGCCTTCAGCGAGCAAGGAGCGACCGTCAAACATGGTCCCCCGCAAGCCCGGCGGCCTGGCAGCACGACTACAACGAGGTGAGACCGCACTCGGCACATGGTGGTTGGACGGCGGACTCGATCTGGCTGCCATTGTCTTCGCCCACATCAAGCCCGCTGCGCGCCGGCTGCGCCGGTGGCCTGCGGCCAGGTTTGACCCAGGCCGCGCGCGACGGCGCTGACGAAGATGGCCGGGACGGAGAAACCCCACTCGACCGAATCGAGAAACCTCGTCACGATGGGCCTGGCGGCAACCCAGGAGCAGCGAATGACCGAGCTCGCTAAATCTTAGCGGACGTCAATCCGTCGCCGCGGTTTGCCGGATCAATCACTGCTATTCCGGGTGAGATCAGGTTGCCGATGCGTCCAGATCGGCGCATCGGCCTAGCGAACGGGATTATCCCCCGGCGGCATCGAGGCGGCAACGCCAGAGTTCTGCGGAATAGCGGCAACGCTCGCTTGTCTGTCGCTGTCCGATCCTTCGGTGTCGCTCCATGGTGGCGTCCCGAGATTCAGATCCCGGTGGTCCACGGCAGCGCCGGTGAGTGCCCCAGCCCCGCCACCAATGAGAGCGCCCACCACAACGCCGATCGGACCACCGATCAATCCCACTGCAGCACCGGTGGCAGCGCCGCCCGCGGCCCCACCTTCCGTCCGATCAGGCTGAGTTGTCCCGCAAGCACTAAGTAGCGTTGCCATAGTCAGCGCGGCAAGAATTCGCATAGTCGTCTCCCCGATTCGTTGGTGCCACTATAGCAATCCAGCTCTAGGGTAGCCACGCACTATCGCTACGAGCTTACGCCTCGCCGCCGCTGCAGACGCACGCCCCCCTTGCCGCCACCGTCGATCGATCAGGTCTGGCGTGACAACGCCATTCTGACGGGCACCCTGATAATCCTCGTGAGTCTCCTGGTCGGAGCTGGCGTGGCGTGTAGGTGCTATGAGGTGTCGGGTGTCTGGGCGCTGGCGGCGTCGATCCTGCTGGCGAAGCCGGAGTCTTGATTGCCAGCATCGTCAGCGACCGCTCTGGGCGTGCCGGCGGTCGTCACTACGAAGAAGCCGCCGCCCTCCCAGGCGGGCGGCGGCTGAGTCCATCTCTCGATTGCCCCGTCTCCAGGACGAGGCAGCGCAGCCAAACACGCTGCGCGATGCCGAATGTAACAGCAACGTGACAATTTCCTCTGGCGGCAACGCCCGATCATGTCGATGGTCAGGGGTCGCCGACGGGTCAGGATCTCTGGCACGCGCCCGCTGCCCAGCCCAAAACAAGAAGGGCCGGCACTCGTGTCGGCCCTCTCTCGTGCTTCCCGAAGCACCGGCAACCGGGCCCGACCTGCCATCAGGAGGCGGATCGGTGAGTGATTGTCCGCTGGCGATTAGCTGCCGTTGCCCTGATTCTGGTTCGGCGCGAACAGCCACGTGCCG
>DATAPW010000317.1:0-4559 GCA_036265005.1 Acetobacteraceae bacterium
GTGGCATAGCCTTCGGCGATCAGCAGCGGCCCCGGCTGCTGTGCATCACCGATGACGAAGTGGCCACCCTCCACCCGGCCGTTCGGCATGAACATCTTCGAGCTGGTCGGATCGATGAACTGCAGGCTGGTCATCCTGCCGTTCGCGTCAGCGACGGGAACAAGCAACCTGCCTGCGATGCTGACTTCCCGGTCGGTGCCATCGTGATCCCGCACGGTGATTGTCTGTCCGTCGGAACCCTGCCGCAGCCCATGGGATTGCACGCCCTTGTCGGCCAGGTAGGGATGCGCCTGGACAGGCGTGGCCGCCGTCCAGATGGCGTCCACCTCCTCGGCCGTGCGCTCGTACTGCCGTTCGCGTTCGAGCGCGCGCTCGTGCCGCTTCTGCGCGGCTTCCGCAGCCATGCGGGCACGGTCCTGCGCGCCGAGTGCCGCAACCTGGCCGGTGGCCTTCCAAGTCGTCTTGACGCCAGTCCTGAAGTTCTGAATGAACCCGGCTGGCCTGGCGTCCAGGTGCCCCACATAGGCGCCGCTGCGTTCACCGCGCTTGTCGTCATCGACGGGCACGCGGTGCATCCGGCCGTCCATCTGCACCGGGCCATCAGGCCGCAAGCCGCACTCGCGCATCGCATCGGCGAACTGCTCGGCGGGATCGACATCCACGGCGATATGTACCGAACCATGGGCAGGCAGCCACGGGGTGAAGGCTTCCAGGTCCACACCGGCCGGGACGTACCATGCTTTTGCCTGCCGGTCCCACTTTGCGCCGAGCTGCTTCGCATCGTCCTTCTCATCATAGGGCACGGCCAGATAGGTGCGGTCGTCGGTCGTCGTCATCGCGGGGTGGTTCTCCTGGATCATCACCGGCAGGCGCACCTGGATGCCGGCATCGGCCCCCATGCCCTTCTGTTGCTCCGGCTCGGATTGCTCCAGCTCGCGCGCCTGACCCGATTGCTGCTCGTGCTCCCGCTCAAAGGAACGTACCAGCGTGGTGATCTTCTCGGCGTCGGCGGCCGCCCGGAAAATCTCGCGCGGATCGTTTTCCAGCGCGCGAATCCAACTCCCGACATAGGCGACGTGCTGCCCTGGATCGTGGCCGATGCCGAGCTGCTCGCCGAGCATCAGCGATGCGATCTCGGCGCGGAGCTCCTCGCGCGCGTTGGCCTCCGAGCCGAACGGATGTCCAAGGTCCTCGCGATTGAGTCGCGATGGGTGGCCCGTCGCGTGGCCGACCTCGTGCAGTGCCGTCGCGTAATACCGGTCACCGGATGGAAACTGCTCGCGCTCCGGCAGCGTGATGGTGTCGTCGGCCAGCCGGTAGAAAGCGCGATCACCACGCACGTGGCGGATGCCGACATCGCAGCGCGTCAGGATCGTCTCCGCCCGCTCGTGGCGTTCCCACTCGGCAAGCGCCGGCCGGGTTGGCGCTGGGGGCAGGCCCTCGATCTGCTCTGCGTTGAATACTGCGGCAGACCACACACGTGGTCGCTCATAGCGGACCATTTGCCGCACCTGGTTGCCATCCTGGTCCAGCACGGGCTTGCCGTCCGCGTCACGAACAGGCTCCAGTCCCTGCCACTTCCAGAACTGGATGGCGGTCGCTTTCTCGCCCTTGCGGACCTGCGCATCGGCGGCCTGCGCCTGGCGATAGGTCATCCAGCGCGCGTCGTTGTAGCCCCGGCTCTCGGCTCGGCTCATCAGCCACACCGCATTCATGCCGTGATACGGATTCCCGGTGGTTGGGTTGTACGGCATGAACCGTTCGCCTGGCTGCCAGGGCTTAACCCAAGGAGCGGTACCCGCCCTGAGTTGCTCGATGATCGCACCCGCGACTTGATCGACATAGTCATTCGCCATCGCGCACCTCGTCAGTGTCGAGATCGGCGTTGGCTTCCCACGCATCGGCCTCGGTCAGTGCGGTTTCCTCGAAGGCACCGAGGTCTTCGGCCTCACCGGCGTCCAGCTCCACCACCACGCCGGGCACCAGAAGGTCGTCGAGAGTGGTCGATATGACAGCGGAAGCTGTTGGGTCGGGCGGACCGTCACTCGATGCGGACATTCGTCGTCTCCCGGACAAAGACTGTAGTGTCGGCCGTGAAGGGATTGGGCGGTGGCGACGGAGCAGCACGTTTCACCGCCGTGACCTCATGCACGCCGCCGGTCAGGGCTGGCACACCGCCTGGTCCGTAGTACCTGGCGACGTAGCCGTTCGCGAAACCCCGATAGAAGTCGCCCGTGTTGTAGGCGCTGAGCGCGGCCTGCAATGCCGGCTGGCCGTCGCCGCGCGTGCGCGCCGCCGCCGCGTAGTCAGCTGTCAGGATCGTCGCAGCAGCCTGAAGGTTCGTGCACGGATCGAGAACCTGTTCGACCGTCGTGCCGAGTGCTGCGAGATTGCGGCTGTTCACCTGCATGAGGCCGATGTCGACGCTGTAGCCGCGTGCGATATAGCTCTCGGCGACCTGCGCGGCTTCCCTGGCGTCTCTCGCCGGCGGCGGCTGCACGTGTATCCCGTTGACGTTGACTGCGAGCGGATTGCCGCCGCTCTCCACGGTGGCGACTGCCTGCAACGTGGTGGGCGCGACATTCGGCGCACAGGCCAGCAGCGCCGGCGGGATCACGGCACCACCCAGATCGGGCGTGCCACGCCCGTCACATTCGCGGCCGGCACCGCGCCGAAATAGCGGCTGTCGAAGCTGCGTGGGTCGTGACCAGAGAGAAGCCACACCTCTCCCGGCGCCACGCGATAGACGCCGATGGGGACAGGACGCAGCGGGCGACCCGCCTCGTCCTCTGCAAAGGGCTTGGTGTTCGCCACAGGCTTGCCGTCCACGGCGACCCCCTGGGACGTGACCGTCACCAGGTCACCGGCAACGGCGGCGACCGGCTTCACCAGAGGTTCATAGCCCCCGGGGCATCCGCCGTTCGGAATGTAGCCGCGGTGCGCCGCCTCGGGGATGTCTGCCTGATCGGGCGGGCAAACGGTGACGATCTCCCCGCGCTCGATTGGGTCTCCAGCCTGCACTCTCCAAAGTCCACGCGGCATGGAGGCGGTGGCATTGATCCGTAACCCTGCCGCTTCGCCCGCCGCCAGGGTCGCCATCATCAGCGCACCGGTGATCGACACCGCGATGGCCGCTCGCCCCCGATGCGGTCGTGATGGATGTACCACGTTCCCCTTCATCACACCGCGGCCCGAAACCGCTTCGGCTCGCGTCGTGTCGAACCGGTGACCGGTGGCTCGATCAGCGCGCGCCGCCCGAACACCGGATCAATGAAGTAGAGGATCTGCGTCCCGAAGATCGGCCGCTCCCCCGCGATGAAGACGACCATCTCGCCGCTCTTCACGATCTGGCCACTGTCATCCTTCCGCGGCTTCTTCAGGTCCATGATCTCATCCGGCGTCAGCAGCGGCCGGCTGACCTCGTGATATGTTCGGGAGACATTCCTCAACGACCCGAAGCGCGTCCCGCTTTCCGTCACGTCCTCCTTCACGATCGTGGTATTGCCGATCATGCGGCTGACCCATTCCGCCGATTCCCACTCGTTCGGCGCGTACACGATGCGGACGTGGCAGTTGCTGGTGATGCTCTGGTGGGGTCCGTAGGCGTTGAACATCTGCTCGCGGTTCTGCGCCGCGAGGAACGCCTTGATGCCGTAGCCGGCGCATTTCGGCAGGGCGTCCTGAATGATCTGCAGGCGGCCGAGTGAGGGGAACTCGTCCAGCATCATCAGCAGCCGGTGCCGGTGCGGCATCAGCGGCTGACCATCCTTGTATGCCAATTCCACGCCCATGAGCTGGCGCATCGCCATGGTCAGCACCAACCGCACCAGGGGCCGCAGCCGTTCCTTGTCGCCGCCGCGCGTCACAATGTACAGCGAGACCGGCCGTTCATGGTTCATCAGATCCATGATCCGGAAATCGCTGCGCCGCGTGTTCTCCGCGATGATCGGGTCTTTGACCAATGTCAGGTAGGTCTTCGCGCTGGACAGGACGCTGCCACGCTCCTTCTCCGGCCGGTCGAGCTGATCGCGGCCGGCAGCGGCGACGACGGCGTGCGCTCCAGTCGGAAGATGCCGGTTGGTCCGCATCTCCTCCCACAGGGCATCCGACTTCTCGTCGGGGTCGGACAGCGCAAAAGCCACATCGGCGAGGCTCGCCGTCTGCTTATTGGCCTTCGCTTTGTACATCACGTGGAGGATCACGGCGGACAGCAGGTCGAAGGAGGTCTTGCCCCAGTGATCCTTGCCCTCGATGCCATCGCCGTTCGGGTCGCAGATCATCTGCGCGATGTTCTGCGCATCCGCCACCTCGTACGGCGTGCCGAGACGCACTTCCTCCAGGAAATTGAATCCGGCGCTGCCATCGACAGCACCGGGTTCCCAACGGACGACGACATTGCCGCCCTGCTGCGCCCGCCAACCGGCGGTCAGTGCCCAGAGTTCCCCCTTCTCGTCGTAGATCAGGCAACTGGCTGGCCATGACAGCAGTGTCGGCAAGATATTGCCGACGCCCTTGCCGCTGCGTGTGGGCGCGATGACAACGCAATGCTCCGGACCGTC
>DATAPW010000318.1:0-48865 GCA_036265005.1 Acetobacteraceae bacterium
TACCTTGACCGCAATGATTGCCGCGCGTTCCATCACGACAACGACGGTCATGAATTCGAAACAGGGGAGGAACAGGGCATGCACGCTTGGGCCGTGGTCGAGAACGGGGCGCCTCTCGCCAAGATCGAGCTGCCGACGCCCGTGCCGACGGGGACCGAGGTGCTGGTCGAGACGACCCATTGCGGCGTCTGCCATTCCGACCTGCACATCTGGGAGGGCTACTACGACATCGGCGGCGGCAAGAAGATGTCGCTGAAGGATCGCGGCGTCGTGCTGCCGCTCGCCATGGGCCACGAAATCGTCGGCCGCGTGGCGAAACTCGGCCCCGATGCCAAGGGCGTGAAGGTCGGCGACGTCCGCATCGTGTTCCCCTGGCTCGGCTGCGGCACCTGCGAGAAGTGCCTGGCGGAGGAGGACAACATGTGCCTCACCCCGCGCAGCCTGGGCGTCTATGCCAATGGCGGCTATGGCACCCACGTGATCGCGCCGCATCCGCGGCACCTGGTCGATCCGGGAAAACTCGATCCCGCGGTGGCGGCGACCTACGCGTGCTCCGGCATCACGGTCTATTCGGCGATCCGCAAGGCGATGCCGATCCCGCCCAACGAAGCCGTCGTGGTGGTCGGCGCCGGCGGCCTCGGCCTGAATGCCATCGCCGTGCTGCGCTCGATGAAGCACCAGAACATCGTGGTGGTGGACATCAGCGCCGAGAAGCGCGAGGCGGCGCTGAAGGCGGGCGCGCACAAGGTGGTGGACGGCAGCGGCGAGGGCGCGACGAAGCGTATCATCGAGGCGGCCGGCGGCCCGGTGCTGGCGGTGATCGATTTGGTGAATGGCACGCAAACGGCGCGCGTCGCGTTCGAAGCGCTGCGCAAGGGGGGCAAGCTGGTGCAGGTGGGGTTGTTCGGCGGCGAGCTGACCTTGCCGCTGCCGATCATGGCGATCCGCGCGCTGACCGTGCAGGGCAGCTACGTCGGCAACCCGAAGGAACTGCGTGAACTGGTGAAGCTGGCGCAGGACGGCGAGGTGCCGGCGCTGCCGGTCGCCACCGTGCCGCAGAGTCAGGCCAACGATGCGCTGATGCGGCTGCGCGACGGCAAGGTCACCGGGCGGCTGGTGCTGCGGTCCGACGCGGCCTGAGCCAGGCGGTCAGGCTGGAGGCCGGCAGTTGCTCGCCGCTGGCGGTGGCGAGCGAACGGGCGATGGCGCGCTCGATGGTCTCTTCGTCGTCGGGCTGCGGCTTGGCGCGGCAGTCGAACAGAATGCGGGTGCCGCCGCGCGGCTGGATCAGGATGTCGATGACGGCCATGGGGCTTACCTTTCGGTCACCGCGTAGTGCCACGGCAAGGCTTGCATCCTGGTTGCGATCGTGCCGTGGTGTGTCACTCAGTGCAGGGCGGGCCACCCCGTGGCCATGCCGACCCAGGTAAGCAGCAGTGTCCCGATCAGGCCGAGCGTCACGAGGATGGCGGCGGGTTGCGGCGCGGCGGCCCGTTCGGCGATAGCCAGCGTGCGCGGGCGTCGGTGTGGTGGCTGGGTTGGACGCATGGGGCGAACTCCTGTCCTGTGCGCGGCCATAACCCAGCACACACCGGCTATGCGGCGAAATTGGGAACAACCCGTACGGAAATCGACGCAGCCGCCCGGGAGGCGCAATATCGCCGCACACCATTCAACGGTCCGGAGAGCGTGATGAGCCAGAATGCCACAACCCGCCGCTCGGTCGTGCTGAAGCGTCGTCCCGACGGCAGTCCGCGCCGCGAGGATTTCGAGATCCGCGAGGATGCTATCCCCACGCCGGCCGCCGGTGACGTGGTCACCCGCACGATCTGGCTGTCCATCGATCCGTATATGCGCGGACGGCTGCGCGAGCAGCAGACCTATGCCCAGCCGGTCAATCCCGGCGAGGTGATGACCGGCGAGACCGTGGGCGAGGTGATCACGTCGGCCGATCCGCGTTTCGTCACCGGCGACACGGTGGTCGGTGCGCGTGGCTGGCAGACCCATTCGGTGACGCCGGGCGACCGGCTGACCAAGCTGGATCGCCACGGCGCGCCGCTGTCCACTTATCTCGGCGTGCTGGGCATGCCGGGGGCGACGGCATTCCGAGGCGTGACCGAGATCATCCGGCCCGAGAAGGGCGAGACAGTGGTGATCTCCGCCGCCTCCGGCGCGGTCGGTTCAGTGGCCGGGCAGCTTGCCAGGCGGGCCGGAGCGCGCGTCGTCGGCGTCGCCGGCGGTGCGGAGAAGTGCCTGTGGGTGCAGGACACGCTGGGGTTCGACGACTGCGTCGATCATCGCGCGCTCGACCTGCGCGCCGAACTGGCGGCGTCGTGTCCAAACGGCATCGACGGGTATTTCGAGAATGTCGGCGGCGCGGTGCAGGAGGCGGTGTTCGACCTGCTCAATCCGTTCGCGCGCGTGGCGATGTGCGGGATGGTGTCGCAATACAACGAAGCCGAGTTCCCGCCGGGTCCGAATCTCGGCTTCGTCGTCGGCAAGCGGGTGCTAATCCAGGGCTTCATCGTGTCCGACAGGCCCGAGCGCCTGGCGGAATGGCGCAGGCTTGCGGCGCCGTGGGTGGCGGATGGCAGCCTGCGCTATCGCGAAGACGAGGTGGAAGGGCTGGAGAGCGCGCCCGACGCGCTGGCCGGCATGCTCAGCGGCCGCAACTTCGGCAAGCTGCTGGTGCGCGTCGGGCGTGATCCGGCGTAGGACGCGGGCCGGCGTGATGGGTTTCGCCGAGCGGCTCAACCCATCCTACTTAGCAGCCACCACGCCGGGCGGCCGCAGGATGGGTTGGGCGTAGCGATACCCATCACGCTTCGCCGTCAATTCCTATGCGCGTGATACCAGCCGTTGCGTACCACACGCCCCGGCAGCGCGCCGGTGTGCTCGCCGTTCTCCAGCAGCACCTGGCCGTTGACGATGGTCATGTGGATGCCCACTGCGGGCTCCTTGATGCGCCAGCCGCCGGCCGGGAAGTCGTGCACCACGCTCTCCGGTCCCGGCTTCACCGTGTCGGGATCGAACAGCACGATGTCCGCCGCGAGGCCCTCGCGCAGCAGGCCGCGATCACTGATGCCGAACAGCGACGCTGACTCGAAGGTCAGCCGCTTCACCGCGTGCTCCAGGGTCATCGCCTGCTTCTCGCGCACCCATTCGCCGAGCAGCCGCGTGGTGTAGCCGTAGCCGCCGTGGAACTGCACGTGGGCGCCGCCGTCGCCCAATCCGATGAACGCGTTCGGATAGGTCAGGATGCGCTTCAACGCCTCGTCGTCGATGTTGTTCTCGGCCTGCAGGAAGCGCGTCTCCAGCTTCTCCTCGACCACAAGGTCGAGGAACGCATCGATCACCCGCTTGTTCTGCATCTTGGCGATCTCGCCGATGCTCTTGAACTGCAGCGGCCTGTTCTTTTCCAGTGTGGGCTCGTTCACCCACATGTAGTCCCACCAGGTCTTCGAGAACCCGACGCTCTGCACCGGCACCGACCGCTCCACCGCCTCGGCATGCAGCTTGTCGCGCACCTGCGGATCGGCGTAGGCGCGCAGCTTCTCCTGATCGGACATCAGCAGGATCGGATGCCAGGTCGGCAGGCCGCGGAACACCTGGCAGTTCTTCATGGTGAAGTCCTGCGTCACCCGGTTCGGGCTGCACATCGGATAGGCGCGGATGCCCGCCTTCGCGGTCTCCTCGACGCGGGCGATGTGCTGCTTCCACTTGTCGGGATTGCGCACGGTCTGGCTGAGGCTGTTGTAAATCACCGGCCGCCCTGTCGCTTCCGCCAACCGCGCCATCAATCCGTCGCTGAGTTCCGGATCGACGCCACCGCCGACCTGCAATGTCCCGGTGCCAAGCTCGCGCAGCACGTCGCCCAGCGCGAAGATTTCTTCCTCGTTGGCCCACAGCGCCGGGATCGGCACACCCTGCGGGTCGTAGTGCCCCTTCTGGCGCGACGCCGAGAAACCGAGTGCGCCGGCCTGCATCCCATCGCGCACGACGTCCTGCATCGCCTTGAGCTCGTCGCTGGTCGCGTCGCGCTTCTGGCAGTCCTCGCCCATCGCGTAGTAGCGAACCGCGGTGTGGCCGATCAGCGTGCCGGCGTTGACACCGAGACGCTTGTCGAGGCGATCCATGTATTGCGGGAACGTCTCCCAATCGACGTCGACCGTGCGCAGCACCTCCATCGGAATCGCTTCGACATAGGACAGGAATTCTGCCATGCGCTCCTGGTTGCCGCGGCGCACCGGCGCCAGCGACAGCGAGCAGTTGCCGAAGATGACGGTGGTGGCGCCGTGCTGCGGCGAGAAGGTGCACAGCGGATCCCAGGTTACCTGTGCATCGTAGTGGCAGTGGTTGTCGATGAAGCCGGGCGACACGGCGAGTCCATCGGCATCGATGGTGCGTGCCGCTGCGCCATTGATCTTGCCGATTTCGACGATGATGCCGTCCTTGACGGCAAGGTCGCCTTTGAAGGCCGGCATGCCGGAACCATCGACGATGCGGCCATTACGGATCAACAGGTCATACGCCATTCTGGTTGGCCTCCTCCCATTGGGCCGCCCGCGGCGACCCTTCCGCTTGGGGCGCAGATTGGCACTGTTGGGGATTGGGGGGAAGCGGCGACTGTCAATTCTAAGACATGGCAAATTTTTTGTCGGGGGCGCAGGATGGGTATCCCAACCACCGTCATTCTCGCGCAGGCGAGAATCCAGAACTGCCGCAAGCGGTGCTGCACCGCCTGGATTGTCGCATGCGCGAGAATGACGACGGATACGGAGGACCGCGATGGCCGATAGCATCTTGCCGGCGACCGGAGAAAACCCTCACCGATCGCCGGTGTCCGCTTTGCGCGAATGGCCGGACGGCGGAAGTTCCCGCGTGCCGAACTGGGTCTACACCGACCCGGAGATCTTCGCGCGCGAGAACGACCGCATCTTCGGCGCCAATGACTGGCTCTACACCTGCTTGGAAGCGGAAATCCCCAATGAAGGCGATTTCAAACGCAGCCGGCTTGGATCGCGCGAGGTGTTCGCCGTTCGCGGCAGGGACGGCGCGATCAACGTCCTGGTCAATCGCTGCGCGCATCGCAGCATGCAGGTCTGCACGGCCAGTCGCGGCACCGCCAAGGAGTTCGTCTGTCCGTACCACCAATGGACCTACGACCTCGATGGCACCCTGCTCGGCCTGCCGTTCCGCCGCGGCTATCGCGGCCAGGGCGGCATGCCGGAAGACTTCCGCCCCGAGGAACACGGCCTGCAGCGCCTTGCCGTGGCGCGTCGCAACGGCGTCGTGTTCGCCAGCTTCGGCGCGCCCAACGAAACATTGGAGACCTATCTCGGCGATCGCATGCTGGGCTATTTCGACCGCGTGTTCGATGGGCGCGAGCTGGTGGTACTCGGCTACATGCGCCAGCGCATCCCGAGCAACTGGAAGCTGATGTTCGAGAACATCAAGGACCCGTACCACGCCAGCCTGCTGCACGTGTTCCTGGTGACCTTCGGGCTGTTCCGCCTCGATCAGCAATCCGCCGTCGAGATGGACGACGCCGGCCGTCACGCCGTGCTGGTCAGTCGCAAGGGCGCGCAGGAGACCAATGAAGCGACCGCGCAGATGCGCGCGTTCAAGGCCAACTTCGCGCTGCGGGACAAGCGATTGCTGGACCCGGTGCGCGAGTTTCCCGGCGACGCCACGGTGGTCATGCAGACGCTGTGGCCCAACCTGATCGTGCAGCAGCAATCCAACACGCTGGCGATGCGCCAGATCGTGCCGCTCGATGCGCGCAGCTTCGACCTGGCATGGACATTCTTCGGCTATGCCGACGACACGCCCGAGATGCGGCAGCGGCGGTTGCGTCAGGCCAACCTGATGGGACCGGCCGGACTCGTCTCACTCGACGACAGCGAGGCTATGCTGCTGTCCCAGGCCGGCATCGACGGCAACGACGCGGCGAATTGCCTGGTTGAGATGGGTGGTCGCGGCGTGGCCAACGAGGCGCACATGGTGACGGAGACCGCCATCCGCGGCTTCTACCAGCACTATCGCTCCGTCATGGGACTGTGACGCGTGATTGCCGCCGCACCCGGGCTGGATGTCGCGCTGGAGCTGCGGGCGCGGCTGGCCGACCTGTACTGCGCCTACGACGACGCGCTCAATGAAGGCGCGTTCGAGCGCTGGCCGGAGCTGTTCGTCGATGCGTGCGTTTATAAGGTCATTCCGCGGGAGAATTTCGAGCAGGGATTTCCTGTCGCGGTGATCTACTGCGAGAGCCGCGACATGCTGGTCGATCGGGTGGTCGCCCTGCGCGAGACTGCGCTGTATGCGCCGCGCATCGTGCGCCGGATCACCAGCGGCGGCTGCCTGCGCGCGATCGAGGCCGATGGGATGCGGCTGACCGCGAATTTCGCAGTGTTCCAGACCATGCCGGATCGTCCCGGCGAGCTGTTCCTGTGCGGCCGCTTCCAGGACCGCGTGGTGGATGATGGCGGTGTGCTGCGCTTCGCCGAACGGATCTGCATCTACGATTCCACCATCGTGCCGACATCGCTGGTGTACCCGATCTGAGCTGCGGCCTGTTCGGCAACAGCAGCCACCCCCTGTCATTGCCCTCGCAATGACAGTCAGGTGACAGAACCCCTGCGCCCAACCCCCTCCCGCCAGGGGAGGGGGAGGAGCGCCGGCGTCAGTTGGTCAGGTTGTAGAACTTCGCGGCGTTCTCGCAGGTGATCTTGTGGATGTCGTCCGCCGACAGGCCCTGGAACTGCTCCTCGATATACTTCGTCGACTCCGGCCAGATCCCGTCGGTGTGCGGATAGTCCGACCCCCACATCAGCGTGTCCGTCGTCATCAGGTTGTTCACGTTGAGCAGCTTCGGCCCGATCGGATCGAACTGGAACGTCGCCTTGCACTGGCGCTGCCAGTATTCACTCGGCTTCAGCTTCATCAGGTCGCGGAAGCGGTCCTCGAACTCGAAGTCCATCCGGTCGAGCGCGTACGGGATCCAGCCGATGCCGCTCTCGCCGAACGACACGCGCAGGCGCGGATAGCGCTCGAACACGCCGGCGCCCATCATCGCCGCCAGGATGTGGATCAGCCCCATCTGGAACGCCGACACGCCGGTGAACATCGCCGCACGCCGCACCTGGCCGGATGCCATCTCGCGCGCCCGCGGCGGCGTGGTCGGGAAGGTGTGGAAGTGCAGCGGCAACTGCACGTCGCTCACCGCCTGCCACAGCGGTTCCCAGCACGGATGCCACATCGGCTCCATGTCCCACGAGCAGGACAGCTCCAGTCCCTTCAGGCCCATCTTGGCGCAGCGGTGGATCTCCTGCACCGCCCAGTCGATGTCGCCATACGGCAGGCAGGCGAGCCCGATGTGGCGATCCGGATAGTGGCTACAGAAATCCTTCAGCCAGTCGTTGTAAATCCTGAACATCTCCGCCGCCGCCTCGTTGTCCTGCAGCTTCGACGCGGAACCCAGGATGCCGAAGATCACCTCGGCATCGACCCCGTCGCGCTCCATGTCCTTCAGCCGCAGATGCGGATCGCTGACCCGGCGGATGTCCTTCTTGCCGTCGGCGAACAGCCCGGTCTCGGCCATGATGTCCACCCGGCGGTTCTGCCCCGGCACCAGCTTGGCGCCCGACGGCCCGACCCCGTTCTTCAGGCCGAATGTCGCGCCGGACTTGGTGACCCATAGCGGCCCGTCCGGTCCATCAGTGACGTACGGCATCCGGTCGCGCATTTCCCTGGAGGCTTCGGACGTGAACAGGTCCGGCGGCATCCACGGCATATCAAGATGGCAATCGGCAGAGATTCGCTTGTACTGCATAGGCTTCCTCCTGCTCAACTTTGGCATTGGTCGCTGGTTGGGATCAGCCTACGCCCAGGATTGCCCGGGGTCCAAACGCTGCGACCGTGCGAGATTGGTTGCACCGCCGCGCGGGACCGGCTACCCGGAGCCCTCATGGAAAAGACACTTGCTGAAACGCTGACCGGCTGGCGCCGCCATTTGCACGCGCACCCCGAACTGACCCTGCACGAGCAAGGCACCGCCGCGTTCGTCTGCGCCAGGCTGCGCGAGATGAACGTACCGTTCGTCGCCGGCGTCGGCGGCCATGGCGTGGTGGCGACAATCAGCCGCGGCCAATCCAATCGCAGCGTCGGCCTGCGCGCCGACATGGATGCGCTGCCGATCACTGAAACCACCGGCCTGCCTTACGCCTCCGCCAATCCCGGCGTGATGCACGCCTGCGGCCATGACGGCCACACCGCGTCGCTGCTCGGCGCCGCGGCGCTGCTGCAGCAGGACACCTCGTGGACCGGCACGGTGCAACTGGTGTTCCAGCCAGCCGAGGAGGGGGGCGGCGGGGCGAAGAGCATGATCGCCGACGGGCTGTTCGAACGGTTCCCGATGGAACGGATCTTCGGCTATCACAACTGGCCCGGCCTGGATGCCGGCACGATCGCAGTGCACGACGCTGCGGTGATGGCGTCCGGCGGACGGTTGGAATTCCGCGTAAGGGGCCATTCCGGCCACGCCGCATTGCCGCATCTGGCGCGCGATCCGATGGTGGCCTCGGCGCATCTGCTGCTTGGCCTGCAGACCATCGTTTCACGCAATGTCGACCCGCTGGATTCGGTGGTGATCACCGTGGCGACGATGGAGGCAGGGTCGGCAGCCAACCAGATTCCCGGCGAGGCCTTCATGCGCGGCACCATGCGCACGTTGCGCAACGAGGTGTGCGATGCGGTGGAGGACGCGATCCGCCGGGTCTGCGCCGGCGTGGCGCTGAGTTGCGACGTGCAGATCGAAGTCGCACTGCGCCGCGGCAACCCGGTGACCGTGAACACCCCGGCCGAACGCGACCTTGCCGCCGAGGCGGTGGTCGCGGCCGGACTGCCGCTGCGGCGCGACATGGCGCCGGCGATGACCGGCGAGGATTTCGCCTGGTATCTCCAGCAGCGCCCGGGCGCCTTCGTCTGGATCGGCAACGGCCCCGCCGAGAACGGCCGCGAACTGCACAACTCGAGCTACGACTACAACGACGAAATCCTGCCCGCAGCGGCGGGCTACCTGGCGAGCGTGGCCAGGCGCGCGCTCGGCAAGTGACGTCCGCCGGTGAGCAATCGGATCGCGGTCAGCTATCGCCGCTTCGCCGAACTGGAGGCGGACGGGCGATCACCGCTCTATGCGGCGTTGGCGCGCGGCGTGGCCGACGACACTGCGGTGCTGGCGTTCCTCGAACCTCTGCCGGCGGCGAAGCAGCAGCCCAACCTGCTGCTGGCCGCAGTCCGCCATCTGTGCGGCACGCCGCGTGACTGGGCGCATTTCCGCACCCTGCTGCTGGACAACGCCGATGCGGTGCGCGCGCTGATGCTTTCGCGTCGGACCCAGACCAACGAGCCGGCTCGCTGCGCCACCCTGTTGCCGGTACTCGCGCGACTGCCACAGCCGCTCGCGCTGTTGGAGGTGGGCGCGTCCGCCGGGCTTTGCCTGCTGCCCGATCACTACAGCTATTGCTACGGTTCGCATTGCGTGGCGCCGGCTTCGCCTTCACGCATGCCAGTGCCGTTGTTTGCCTGCGACGCCAGTGCATCGACGCCATTGCCCGAGGCGGTGCCGCACGTGGTCTGGCGCGGCGGCCTCGATCTCAATCCGATCGACCTCGACAGCCCCGACGATGTCGCGTGGCTGGAAACCCTGGTCTGGCCGGAGCAGGTCGAACGGCTGGCTCGGCTGCGCGCCGCGATTGCCATCGCGCGAGACGTGCGGCCGATGGTGGTGCAAGGCGACCTGCTGGTCGATCTGCCGGCGCTGGCGGCGCAGGTGCCGAAGGCTGCCACGCTGGTGGTCTTCCATTCCGCGGTGCTGGGCTACGTTGCCGACCATGCGGCGCGCCTGCGGTTCAGCGAAACTGTCCGCGGCCTGGGCGCGGTGTGGATCAGCAACGAGGCGCCGATGGTGTTTCCCGCCATCGCCGCGGCGGTTGACAGAGGCGATGCGCGCGGCCGGTTCCTGCTCGCGGTGGACGGCGATCCGCTTGCCTGGACGCATTCCCACGGCGCGACGATCGAGTGGCTGCGATAGCAACATGCCTGACAGCGGGTCCCTGCGTCGCGAACCGCGGTCGCGTTCCTCTGTCATTGCGAGGAGCGAAGCGACGCGGCAATCTCCCGCAAGCGAGAGCCCTACGATTCAACCGTCTGGTCGAACAGGCAGCGATCCTGCGATCCGCTGTCGCCGGATGGCCGATAAATCTCCAGCCGCACCTCGGCGACCCCATCCTGCCGGATGCCGAGCGACTTTGCGGCGGCCGCCGAGAGATCGATCACCCGATCTTTCTTGAATGGACCGCGATCGCTGACGCGCACCACGACCGACCGTCCTGACACGACCTCGGTGACCAGCAGGTTGGTGCCGAAGGGCAGCGATCGATGCGCGGCAGTCAACGCGTCCGCGGCTGGCTTTTCACCGCTGGCCGTGCGGACACTCATCGTCGGCCGGTACCAGGAGGCCATACCGACCTGCGTGCACGGTTCGGCGGGCTGGCTGGCCTGCTGCTGCGGGGCACAGCCAATCAGTGGCAGCAGCAAGATCCAGATTGCCCGGTGCACCCGCATGCCCGCGAGCAGATTGCACGTCATAGGCCAAATGATGGCGCGGCGCGGGCAGGCACATGGCGCCGTGTCACATCGCCGCGATGTTGTCGATCAGCCGAACCGCTCCCAATTGCGCGGCGGTGACCAGGCGCGACCCGGCGCACGCCCGTGGCAGCGGCGCGAGTGTCGGCCCGTCCACCAGCGCCAGGTAGTCGGGCACGAACCCCGCCTGCGTCACTTCGGTGCGTGCATCGGCGAGCGCGCCATCGGCTGCACCGCCGGCCGCGAGAACAGACGCCGTGGCGCGCAGCACCGCATGCAGGCGCGGCGCGCGACGACGCTCCTCCGCGGTCAGGTAGCGGTTGCGCGAGGACAGCGCCAGGCCATCCGGCTCGCGCACCGTCGGCACGCCGACAATCTCCAGCGGCAGGTGCAGGTCGGCGACCATGCGCGTCACCACCTGCAACTGCTGCCAGTCCTTCTCGCCGAAATACGCCCGGTCAGGCCGTACCTGGCCGAACAGCTTGGTGCACACCGTGGCGACGCCACGGAAATGTCCCGGCCGGGATTCGCCCTCCCAGCGCTCCGCCGGGCCGGTCAACACGATTGTAGTGGCGTCACCGGCTGGATACATCGTTGCCACGTCCGGCAGCCAGGCAAGCGCGCAGCCGCTGGCTTGCAGCGCCGCGAGGTCGCCCGCCTCATCCCGCGGATAGCGCGACAGGTCCTCGTTCGCGGCGAACTGCAGCGGATTGACGAAGATCGATGCGACGACAGCGGCGCCGCTCACCACCGCCGCGCGCACCAGGGCGCGATGTCCGTCGTGCAGCGCGCCCATCGTCGGCACCAGCGCCAGCGCGCCATGTGCTGCCCTGAGCGAGGCGCAGCCGGCACGCAGTTCCGCAAGTGTCCGCGCGATCAACATGGGCGGCACCTTGGTCGAGAGCGCGGCGTCGTGCAACATCGGCGCAGATGACGCGGAGGGGAACGGAATGAAGCTGCAGGGTCAGATTGCGCTGGTCACCGGCGGATCGCGCGGCATCGGCCGTGCGACGGCGCTCGCGTTCGCGGCCGAGGGCGCCGATATTGCGTTCTGCCATCTCGATGACGGGGCAAAGGCGGATGAGACGGCCGGCGAGATCCGCGCGCTGGGACGCCGGGCGATGCATCGTTCGGTCGATGTCGTGGACATCGCTGCCACGCGGGCTTTCGCGCAGGAAGCCGCCGCCGCATTTGGGCCGATCGATATATTGTTCAACAATGCGGGCATGAACATCCGCAAGAAGTTCGAGGACTACACCGAGGCGGACTACGACCGCATCATGGACGTACACATGAAGGGCATGTTCTTCATGGCGCAGGCGGTGTATCCGGCGATGATCGCGCGCGGTCGCGGCTGCATCATCAACGTGGCATCGCAGCGCGGCCTCAAGGGCGCGGTGAATGCCGCGCCGTATTCGGCAGCGAAGGCAGCGATCATCGGATTTACGCGTTCGTTGTGCTGGGAGGCGGCGCCGAGGGGTGTGCGGGTGAACGCCATCGCTCCGGGACCGATCGAGACCGATCTGACCGCGTCGATGACCGAGGCGGATCGTGCGGCATTCAAGGGTGCACTGCCGGTTGGCAGGTTCGGTCGTCCGGCGGAGATTGCGGCCACGGCATTGCTGCTGGCCGGCCCCGATGGCGGCTACTACGTCGGTGCCTGCCTGTCGCCCAACGGCGGCGACGTGATGCACTGAAGGGAAGCAAGCAAGTCCAGCACAGAGTTTCACCGAGCAGGAAGATTTTTTTTGCGCGTCGCGCCGCAGGCCCGGATTCGCCCGGTCACCTGGCGCAAGCGCTGGTCGCTGTCTCTGTGAAACTCGGTGTTGAACCTGCTTGCTTCGCCACGCGGCGCTACCGCCACGTCAGCCGGAACACCCGCAGCCAGTTCTCCATCGCGATCTTCCGCACCGCCGCCTCGCCAAAGCCGTGGCTGAGCAACGCCGCCATCAGGTGCGGCAATCCGCTTGCATCGCGGATCGGCCTGGGCATCACTGCGCCATCGAAGTCCGACCCGATGGCGACGCGGTCCTCGCCAAGGCGACTGACCAGATAGTCAATCTGTCGTACCACCATCTCGAGCGGCGTGTTCGCGTCGAGATGCGCGTCGGGGCGCACATCGTTCACACACAGGTTGCATCCCACGATGCCATCCGACTCACAGATCGCGTCGAGCTGTCGGTCGGTCAGGTTGCGCGTCGAAGGACAGATGGCATGCGCGCAGGCGTGGGTGGCGACCAGCGGAGCGGTGCTCAGCGCCGCGACGTCCCAGAAGCCGCGCTCGTTCAGATGCGACACATCGACCATGATCCCGAGCCGGTTGCACGCGCGCACCAGCTCCTTGCCCGCGGCGGTAAGGCCGGGACCGGTATCCGGGGACCGCGGATAGGCAAACGGCACTCCGTGTCCGAACGCATTCGGGCGACTCCACACCAGGCCGAGGGATCGCAGCCCGGCAGCATGCAAACGCTCGAGATCGTCGAGCTCCGGGTCGAGCGCATCGGCGCCTTCCATGTGCAGTACGATGGCGAACGCGCCGTCGCGCCGCGCGGCTGCGATCCCATCGACGCCGGCGGCGAAACGGATGCTTCCCGCGGCGCGCGCGACGAGACGCGACAAGGCGTCTAACTGCGCATCGATCCGCTGGCGGGCGTAGGTGGGGTCTAGCGGGTCGGCGAGGCGCACCGAATAGCCACCCGGGAATTTCGTCAGGTCGTCCACCGGTGGGCGTTCCGGCCGGGCGAACATGGCGAACAATCCACCGACAAGGTTGCCCTGCCGGGCGCGCGGCAGATCGAGGTGCCCGGCATCCGTCCGGACGAGGAAATCGCGCCCGCCGTCGCGGTATTCCATCAAATGCTGCACGGCATCGTTGTGTCCGTCGAAGATCGCGATGTCGCCTGGTTCGGCCATCGGTCGCTCCTGCCTGCTGCGGCGAGATGAACACATCACCCGGCCACTCGTCATGTCCGCGAAGCCTGCCATCGCAAAGGCTAGCAACGACCGACACTTCGTTGTAATTCCGTCACATCATGCGATTTTTGCTTCCCTCGGCCCTGGCCGCCGTGCTGCTGACCGTCTCTGGATGCACTGATACGGCTGATGTCTTCCCGATGAATGCTGCTGCTCAACAGCTAGGCCCTGTGCGGGCATCGTTTGTCAGGACGGGAACTGGACGAGGACCCGTCACCATCACGATGGCGGATGGCGAGGTTTTGGCCGGAGAGTATCGGGTGGCCTTCGGCAGTTCCGTCGGAATGGCTTTCTCGGGAGGATGGTCAGGATCCGCCATCGTTATACGCAATGGCCCGGTTCAGTTTGTGGCGCGGGGACCGAAGACACAGATGCTGTGTCGAGGGGACAGCACCCCCATGGGTCACGGCAACGGAGAATGTCAAACCTACGACGGCGCGGTTTGGGCAATTAGTTGGTAGCGCGGCCGGTTCGCTGCCCGCGTCGGCCTACACCTAGATCCACGGTGAATCGCGCAAGACAGCGTGTCGAATCGAAACGCCGCCGCAACACGACCATTCATCCCAACAAGCCAGTGCCATCACCTGACGTGGATGGGCAAAGCACACGCACACGGTCTAGCCGCCCAGCTATGGTGACGAAGCAACGCATCGGCGACGAAGCGGCGGGAGGGGGATTGCTTCATCGCTCCGCTTCTCGCAATGACAGGGCAATGGACGACGTCCCACCCACCGGGATCCTGGAAGCGCTGCGCCGCATGGGCCTGCTTGCGCCCGGCGCTGTCGCGGGCGGCGAACGGCTGACCGGCGGCGTGTCATCGGACATCTGGCGCATCGACCTCGCCGGCGGACCGGTCTGCGTGAAGCGTGCGCTGGCGAAACTGCGCGTCGCCGCCGACTGGCACGCACCGGTGGAACGCAACCGCTACGAGTCACGCTGGATGCAGCGGGCCAACGCCGCCGTGCCCGGCGCCGCGCCGGCGCTGCTGGGTCTCGACGAGGCGTCCGGCGCGCTGGCAATGCAGTTCCTGCCGCCGCACGACCATCCCCTGTGGAAGACACAATTGCGCGACGGCGATGCCGATCCGGCGTTCGCCGCGCAGGTCGCTGACCGGCTCGCCCGCATCCATGCCGCGACCGCGGCCGATCCGGCAATCGCCGCAGACTTCCCGACTGACCGGATCTTCTACGACATCCGCCTGGAACCCTACCTGGTGGCGACCGCCGGCGCGCATCCCGACCGTGCAGCGCGATTGAACCAGCTTGTCGCCACCACTCAGGCCAACCGTCGCGCGCTGGTGCACGGCGATGTCAGCCCGAAGAACATCCTGCGCGGTCCCGACGGTCCGGTGTTCCTCGATGCCGAATGCGCCTGGTGGGGCGATCCGGCGTTTGACCTCGCGTTCTGCCTGAATCATTTGCTGCTGAAGTGCCTGTGGACGCCGACGGCAGCCGCCGGCTTCATCGCCTGCTTCGATGCGCTGGCCGACAGCTACCGCGCCGCCATCGACTGGGAGCCACCCGCCGATCTGGAGGCGCGTGCAGCGCATCTGCTGCCGGGGTTGTTGCTCGCCAGGGTGGATGGCAAGTCGCCGGTCGAGTACATCACCGCCGACGCCGACAAGAACCGGGTGCGACGCACCGCCCGCGCGTTGCTTGCCGCTCCGGTCGATCGCCTCGACCAGGTGCGCGTGGCCTGGACGAAGGAGTTAGCCGCATGACCGACACCAGAATTGCCTTCGTGCATGGCCGTCGCGTGTGGGACAGCCGCGGCCGTCCCACGGTGGAGGCCGAAGTCCTGCTGGAAAACGGCGGGGTGGGGCGCGCCATCGCGCCGGCCGGCGCCTCCACCGGCAGCAGCGAGGCGCTCGACCTGCGCGACGGCGGCGATGCGTTCGGCGGCTACGACGTCACGCGCGCCATCGGCCACGTGAACGGCGAGATCGCCCGCGCGGTCACCGGACTGGACGGCGCCGACCAGGCTGCGGTGGACCGGCGGCTGATCGATCTTGACGGCACGCCCAGCAAGTCGCGGCTCGGCGCCAACGCGGTGCTCGCAGTGTCGATGGCCATGGCGCACGCCGCCGCCGCGGCCGCGGGCGAACCGCTGTATCGCTACCTGGGCGGCCCCGACTGCCACCTGATGCCGTTGCCGCAGATTCAGATTTTCGGCGGCGGCGCGCATGCCGGACGACGGGTGGACATCCAGGATTTCCTCGTGGTGTGTCCCGCGGCGAAGAGTTTCGCGCAGGCGTTGGACTGGACCGCGGAAGTCTATCGCTCAGCCGGCGCACTGATGAAGGAAGCCGGCACGCTGGCGGGCGTTGCCGATGAGGGCGGCTGGTGGCCGGCGTTCTCGACCAACGAGCAGGCGCTGGAAACCCTGGTGCGCGCGATCGAACGCGCCGGCTTCACGCCGGGCAGCCAGGTCGCCATCGCGCTCGACGTTGCGGCGTCGGAATTCGGCCGCGGCGGCAAATACAAGCTGGCGCTGGAGGACAAGGAGCTGGACAGCGACGGCATGATCAGGCTGCTGACCGGCTGGATCAGGCGCTATCCCATCGTCTCGATCGAGGATCCGCTGGCCGAGGATGACGATCTGGGGTTCGCCGCGTTCACCCACGAAGTGGGGGACCGCGTGCAGGTGATCGGCGACGATTTCCTGGTGACGCAGGCGTCGCGCGTGCGCGAGGCGGCGTTGCGCGGCGCCGCCAACGCGGTGCTGCTGAAGCCGAACCAGCGCGGCACGCTGACCGAGACTCTGGCCGCCTGGCAGGCGGCGCAACAGGCGGGTTTCGCCGGGATCGTCTCGGCGCGTTCCGGCGAAACCGAGGACGTGACGATTGTGCACCTCGCGGTGGGCTGGGGTGTCGGCCAGTTGAAGGTCGGCAGCTTCGCGCGCAGCGAGCGCATGGCGAAGTGGAACGAGGCGCTGCGTGTCGAGGAGGCGCTCGGTGCACGGGCGCGGTTCGCCGGCGGGACGATGCTGGGACGCTCCGGCCGCTAGGCGGGGCGGCGCGCCGGCGATGCACACTGCCCTCCCAGGCGTCATTCTCGCGCAGGCGAGAATCCATGTCGCACAGCCGGCGGCACACGCCTGGTGTTTCACCTGCGCGAGAATGACGACGAGGGTCGGGGCGAGGGGTTGAGCGATGGTGCAATGGAGCCACTGAGGACACCAGCCGATGAACGTGTTGTTTCACTACGCCGCTGGGCCTGACCTCGCGGCGCGGCTGGCCGCAGTGCCCGGCCTGCGCATCACCGCCTGTCCCGAGCATGACGATGCGCTGCTGATGCGGCTGCTGCCGGAGACCGATGTGCTATGGCACGTGCTGAAGCGCTGCACCGCCGGGATGATCGCTGCGGCGCCGAAGCTGCGGCTGATCCAGAAGATCGGCGTCGGGGTGAACACCATCGACCTGGAGGCGGCGCAAGCGCGCAGCATTCCGGTATGCAACCTGCCCGGCACCAATGCGCGTGCCGTCGCGGAGCTGACGCTGGCGCTGATCCTGGCGACGCTGCGCCGGCTGCCGCGCTTCGATGCGACGTTGCGCGCCGGCACGTGGTCCGATCCGGCGTTGCAGGATGGCATCGGCGAACTGGGCGGGCGCACTGTCGGGCTGGTCGGCTACGGCGCCATCCCGCGCCTGTTGGCGCCGGTGCTGATCGCGCTTGGCTGCCGGCTGATCTACACCACACGTCGACCGTTGAGCGACGCCGCAGGCGAGTGGCGCCCGCTCGATGCGCTGCTGGCGGAGGCGGACATCGTCAGCCTGCACCTGCCGCTGACCGCCGAGACCGAGGCGCTGATCGATGCCGCCGCGCTGCGCCGGATGAAGCCGACCGCGATCCTGATCAACACGGCACGCGGCGCGCTGGTGGATCCGGTCGCGCTGGTCGAGGCGCTGCGCGGCGGGACGCTGGCGGCGGCGGGGCTGGACGTGTTCGTGCACGAACCGGTGGAACCGGGCGATGCGCTGTTCGCGCTGCCCAACGCGGTGCTGACGCCGCATATCGCGTGGCTTACGACCGGCACGTTCGATCGCAGTTTTGCACTGGCGGCGGAGAACTGCCGCCGGCTTACCTCGGGTGAGGCGCTGCTCCACCGCGTGGTGTGATCCGCGGGATTTCCCAATGCAGTGGCGCCGGGCGGCACATCGCGCGTGACGACGCTGCCGGCGCCGAACAGGCAGTCGTCGCCGATTGTCACGCCCGTCAGGATGATCGCGCCGCCGCCGATCCAGCCGTTGCGGCCGTTGCGGCCGATGCAGTGAAACGGCGGCCTGATGGCCGCGCCGTCTCCCACTTCTCGCAGGCGTTCGCGCAGCAGCGCGAAGCGGTCGGCTTCGAGTTCGGGGTCGCTGGCGGTGTGGATGTCTCCCGCCAGCATGCTGCTCGGTACGCGGTGAGGTCATGCGATGGTTTGCATCAGCTTTGTGGGCGGCTCGATGACGCGGGTGGAGTATTCGTCCCGGTTCCCCCGTCGTCACTCCGGGGGGATGACGACGGGGACAAGTGGGAATGACGACGGGGACGAGGGCGCCACGGACACCCTCTTCCCGTTCGCCTCCCCGCGCGTCACGCTGCTGCGCGAACAGGGAGGACGCAACATGGATGCAGGATTTCTCGGCGTTGGCGCGATGGGCCAGCCGATGGCGGGAAAGTTGCTGGAAGGCGGCCACGCGCTGACCATCCTCGACATCAACGAGGCTGCCATGCGCCCGCTGCTCGACCGCCAGGCCCGGCGCGCCGGCTCGCCGAAGGAACTGGCGGATCGCCACGCGGTGGTGTTTGTCTCGCTGCCGACGCTGGATGCCTTCCGCTCCGTCGTGTTCGGTGACAACGGCCTGTTGCAGGGCAATGCGCTGAAGATCCTGGTGAACACCTGCACTGTCGGTGTGAAATTCATCCGCGAGATCGAGGCGGCGATGGCGGGGAGGGGCGTCACCGTCGTGGACGGTCCGATCTCCGGCGGACCGGTCGGCGCGCGCGCCGGCACGCTTTCGGTCATGGTGTCCGGCGATCCGGCGGCGATCGAAGCGGTGCGGCCGCTGCTGTCGTTGTGGGGTCCGACGCTCACCATCGCCGGCGACAGGCCAGGCGCGGCGCAGGTGCTCAAGCTCACCAACAACATCCTGTGCGCGGTGGCGCTTGCGGCAACGTCCGAGGCGTTCGTGATGGGCGCCAAGGCCGGGCTGGACCCGGAGGTGATGCTGCAGGCGATCAATGCCGGTACCGGCAACAACACCGCGACGCAGTCGATGTTCCCCCGCGCCGTGCTTAACCGCGGATTCAACTATGGCGCGGCATTGCATATCCTGATGAAGGACATCGACCTGGCGATGCAGCAGGGGGAAGAACTCGGCGTGCCGATGTGGGTGTGCCAGGCGACGCGGCTGATGTTCAAGCACGCGATCTTCGCCGACAGCGAGAACGAGGACCTCACCAGCATCGTGCGCTTCGTCGAGCGCGGCGCGGGCTTTGAGATGCCGAAGTCGCGATGACCCGGTTGCGCCTGCTGGCCGACGACCTGACCGGCGCACTGGACAGCGCGGCGCGCTTCGTGCCGTTGACCGGACCCGTGGCAACCTCCTGGCGCAGCGATGCGGTGCCGGCGGGGGAGGTGGCGATCGACAGCGGCACGCGCGATCTGTCCGCCGCCGCCGCACGCACTGCGATTGCGCGCTTCGTGCCGCTGCTGGATGGCGGCGATCCGGCATTCAAGAAGATCGACAGCCTGCTGCGTGGCCACGTCGCATTGGAACTCGCCGCGTGCATGGCGCGGTTCGATCACTGCATCGTGGCACCGGCATTTCCGTTCCAGGGGCGCATCACGCGCGGCGGCCGGCAACTGGTACGCAGCGGCGACGGCTGGCGCGACACCGGCGTGGACCTGCCGCCGGAACTGCAGATGCGCGATGCGGAAACCGATGCCGATCTGGACGCCATCGTGGCGGAAGGCCGCGCATTGCCGGGCCGCGTGCTGTGGTGCGGCACCGGTGGCCTGGCCGGCGCGCTCGCCGGCCGGGGCGTCGTCCCGTGTCCCGCGTTGCCGCGGCCGATCCTGGCACTGATCGGCAGCGACCATGCGGTCTCCGCCACGCAGGTCGCTGTGGCGGAAAATGCTGCGGTGGTGATCCCTGCCGTGCCCGCGGGCACGGCGCGCGATGTGGCGTGCCGGCTGATCACGGCGCAGTTCGTCGCACAACTGCGGAGCGGCGAGCGGCCGGGCACGCTGTTCGTCACCGGTGGCGAAACGCTGCGCGCGTTGTGCGATGCGCTGGGTGTCGCGTGGCTCGAGGTGGATGGCGAGCTCGAACCCGGTGTGCCGACGTCGGTTCTGCGCGGCGGCGCCTGGGACGGGCAGCGGCTAGTGTCGAAATCCGGCGCATTCGGCGACAGCCTGTTTCTGCGGCGGCTGCTGGGCGCCTCGTAGGAAGCAGGTAACCGGCGATCCCTTGCTATAAGTCATCCGACAATCGACAGGAGGAATCCATGCGACTGGGCGTGATGCTGCCACTGACCGATATCGGCGGCGAACCCTCGGTGCTGCGCGAGTTCGCGCAGGCGGCGGAAGAGATCGGCTACACCAATCTCGGCCTGCCCGACCACGTGCTCGGGGTGAACGTCGCAAGCCGGCCGGGGTGGGGCGACCGCAATACGTCGGCGGATCTGTTCCACGATCCGTTCGTCGCGTTCGGGTTCCTGGCGGGCGTGTGCCGGCCGACCACGGAATTCTCCACCCAGGTGCTCATCCTGGCGCAGCTCCAGGCGGTGCTGGTCGCCAAGCAGGCGGCGAGCCTCGATGTATTATGCGGCGGGCGCTTCCGGCTGGGCGTCGGCGTCGGCTGGAATCCGGTGGAGTTCACCGGTTTGAACGAGAACTTCTCCAATCGCGGCCGGCGTTCAGCCGAACAGGTGCAGGTGATGCAGGCGCTGTGGGCCGAGCAACATGTGACGTTCAAGGGGAAGTGGCACACGATCGAAGACGCCGGCATCAATCCGCTGCCGGTGAACCGCCGCATTCCGGTGTGGTTCGGCGGCAACGTGGACCAGACGCTGGAGCGCATCGCCACGTTGGGCGACGGCTGGATCATGAACGCCTATCCGCCGGACGATACTGCGCTGGCGGCGTTCGCCAAGCTGCGCCGCCTCACCGAGCAGGCGGGACGCGATCCGGCGCAGATCGGCATCGAGGTATGGATGTCCTGCGGTGCCGGCACCGAGGCCGACTGGCGCGAGGAGGCCTGGTTCTGGAAGCGCGCCGGTGCCACGCACCTGACGCTGTTCACCGCGTTCGGGCGGCGTCACCACACGCGCATCGCCGGTCGGTCGGTGGCCGAGCACCTGACGGCGATCCGTCGGTTCCACGACGCGGTGGCCGACGTGGCGTAGCAGCGCAGCCGATGTCCTGCTGCGCGGCGGGAACCCGGCGAGCCATTCGCGACGGGCCGCAACAGCGCAGCGGTGACAACCATGGCACAGCCGCCTAGGTAACAAGCGGACGCACATGGAGGACACTGTGACGGTCACCCCGAACCTGGCAATCACCATGGGCGATCCCGCGGGCGTAGGCCCGGAGATCATCGTCAAGGCCTGCCGCCGGCTGAAGCCGCGGCTCGACGCCGGCAAGCTGCGCCTGCTGGTGATCGGCCATCGTTCGGCGCTGCACGCGGCGTGCGAATTGCTGAACGAGACGCTGGCGTTTCCCGAGACCGAAAAGGCGTCGCTGGGCTTCCTGGCAGCCGGTGACGAGGCCGCGCCGATCCGCTTCGGCGAGGTCGCGCCGGAGGCCGGGCGGTTCGCCTACCTGGCGATGGAACGCGCCGTCGAACTGGCGCTTGCCGGACGCATCGATGCGATCGTGACCGCGCCGCTCAACAAGGAGGCGCTCAACCTCGCCGGCTACCATTATGCCGGCCACACCGACATGCTGTCGGCGCTGACCAAAACGCCAGGGTCGATCATGCTGCTGGCGCACGGCGACATGCGCGTGGGCCACGTCACCACGCATGTCGCGCTGGCCGACGTGCCGCGGCTGCTGACGCCGGAGCGCCTGCGCCGCACCATCGATGTCACCTATCAGGCGGTGCGCGATCTCGGCATAGCGCGGCCGCGTGTCGCAGTGGCGGCGCTGAACCCGCACGCCGGTGAGGGCGGGCTGTTCGGCCGCCAGGACATCGAGATCACCACGCCGGTGGTGGAGCAGTGCCGCGCCGCCGGGATGGACGTGACCGGGCCGGTGCCGGGCGATACGGTGTTCGTCAAGCTGCGCGCGCGGCAGTTCGATGCGGTGGTCGCGATGTACCACGACCAGGGGCACATCCCGGTCAAGCTGCTGGGCTTCGACGTCGATCCGGCAACCGGCGTGTGGCGCGCTCTGTCGGGGGTGAACATCACGCTCGGATTGCCGGTGATCCGTACGTCGGTCGATCACGGTACGGCGTTCGACATCGCCGGCAAGGGAATTGCGAACGAGGAAAGCCTGATCGAGGCGATCGACTATGCCGAACGCCTGGCCGCGACGAAGCGCGCCAAGGCGGCGGTGTGACAACCACGGGGGCAGGTATGAGAACAGGGGCTGGCTTGGCGCAGTGTGGCTGTCAGCCGCGCCGCGCCGCGAGGATGGCAACCCGGTAGGCGTAGTTGATCCTGTCGCCATCCAGGCGGATTGGAATCCCCAGCCTGTCGTCCGCCGCCGATGCCCGGAACATCTCGATGATCTTCATGTCATCCCCCGGGTTCGGAAACGAACGGCGCAGCAGGTTCCTTACCTCGTCGCGCAGTTCGTAATAGCTGGCCGCGGGCTCGCCCAGCCCGGCCGTGCCGAACAACCCCTTCAGTTCGGGCAGCGTCAGGCATCGCACGTGCGACGGATCGCGCAGCTTCTCCAGGCGGTTCCATTCGGCTGCCTTGGCGGGTTCGTCAGACGCGTACATGTCCACGACAACCACCCGGCCGCCCGGCGCGCACACCCGCAGCATCTCGCGCAGCACGCTGATCGGATCGAGGAAATGGTGCATGGAAAATCGCGTCACCACGATATCGAACGTGCCGTCCGCATAGGGCAGCGACCCGACATCGCCCTGGTCCCACGACACGTTGGCGACGCCCTTCTCGGCGGCCAGCGCCCGCGCGCGGTCCAGCATCGCCGGCGTCATGTCGATCCCGGTCGCGTGCTTCACCTCCGGGGCGAAGGCGCAGACGATGATCCCGCCGCCGCATGCGACGTCGAGCACGGTGTCGCCCGGTCCTGGCGCGGCCGCCTCGACGATCATGCGCAGCGCGTTCGCATCGGTGATGGTGTTGGCCGTGCTGAACGGCGTCGCCTGGCGGGTGAACTGGTCCAGGATCCGCTCCTGGTGGCCTGCATCGGTCATTGTTGCTTCATCCCAGCCGATAGATGCGTTGCGCCGTGTCGCTGAACATGGCGCGCTTCTCGTCGTCCGACGCCCCTGCGGCGATGCGCTTGAACGCGTTCCACAGTCCCACCCAGCCGATGCCCATCTTCTCCACCGGGAAGTTGCTCTCGAACATGCAGCGGTTCGCGCCGAACAGCTCGATGCAGGTTTCCATGTAGGGTCGCCACCAGCCTGCCAGTTCCTCGGACGATGGCGGCCGCTCCGCCGCCTTGTAGTCGAACAGCGCCGCCCGCATCATCATGCCGCCCAGCTTCATCGTCACGTTCGGGCACTTCGCCAACTCGGTGACCGACGCCTTCCACGAGGCGAAGATCTCGTCGCGGGCGCCGGCATACGGCCCATAACCGAGAACTCCGCCGACATGGCCCATGATGATGTTCGTGCCCGGGTAGGCGCGGGCCAGGTCGATCACATCCGGCAGTTGCGTGTGAAACACCCAGGCGTCGAGCGACAGGCCGAGCGCGGTGAGTCGCGCGAGCCCGGCGCGGAAATCGGCGCGCCGGTAGACGTCGGGTCCGGGTGCGCCGTTGCCGATGATCGGATCGGCGTCCCAGTTGCCGGAATGGCGCACGCCGCGGAACCGGCCGCCGCCGGCCCTGATCTGCGCCTCCAGCACCGCCTCGACCCGATCGCCCAGCGTGAGGTCCGCGAAGCCGACGATGCCCGCCGCGACGCGCGTGGTGCCGTAGCCGCCGCTGCCGCTCATCGCCGCGATTCCCGCAACGAACTCGGTCTCGCCGACCGGGCGAATTTCTTCGGGACCATCGGCGCGATACATGGCGTGGCACTGCAGGAACACAGTTGCCACTACATTGTGACCCGTCCGCAGGTCGGTGACCAATTCATGCAACAAGTAACGATGATCTGGACGATCCCATAAGTGATGGTGTGTATCAATAATTGGCAGGTCGGGATCCAGGACGGCCTCGGGCGGCGATTTGGCCAGCCAGGCCTCGTCCGGCGCATAGATCCGGCCGAATCGGGTCGCTTGCCTGGGTGCCGCCATGGGACGTCTCCAATTTTGCTTTGCCGACGACGTAGCACGACCGCAGCAGGCCGGCGAACGCCGCCGATATGCGGATTCGCAGTGGCTTGCGCTTTTTCCGTACATCCTTGGGAATTTCAGATAAAATCGGCATGAAGAGACAAGAGGTACGGCGCTACCGGGGGGTTTGCTGTACCATACAGGAGGGACAGATCGACCAGAACCGTCACGCCCGGGGCGACGGGCGCGCCGCGTCACATGCTCAGAGCCACGGGGTTCGCCGGATTGGCCGCGCTACAGTCGTCTTCGCGGCGTTGGTGCTCATCGCGCTGACCTGGCTCGGTGTGCGTGACGCGATTCGCGCACACCGCACCGAAGCGCATGCGCGCGTTCAGGCGGAGATGCTCGGCAAAGCGCAGGCATTCGAACAGCAGTTGCGCCGTGAGTTGCTGTCGCTCGACCAGACACTGCGGATCCTGGAATACGAATATGAGCGTGATTCATCGCATTTCGATCTGGCGGCACGGGCCAGCCAGGTGGTGGTGCTGAATGACGTTTCTCTGCAACTGTTCATTGCCGACGCACGCGGCATCGTGCGGACCAGCACACGGCCGGCCATCGTCGGCACCGATGTCAGCGGCCGGGACTATTTCAAGCACGAAGCGACCCTGCCCAGCGACGATGGCAATATGTTCGTCGGCTCCCTGACCCAGGGACAGGTCACCAGGCTGTGGCAGATCAACATGGTCCGCCGCCTGGACAATCCGGATGGCACCTTCGCCGGAGTGATCGCCGCATCCTACGACACGAATTCGTTCTCGCGCTTTTACCGCGAGGTCGATCTCGGCACGCACGGCATCATCGCCGTGGTGAGCGTCCCGGATGGCGAGGCGTGGACATCGTCGAACCCGACCGAGCCAGCCTCCGTGGTCAGCATTGGCGGCTCGCCGATTTTCGCAGCGATGCAGGCCTCGGCCGAAGGTGGCTGGCAGGGACCGTCGGGCCTGGACGACGCCGATCGGATGTACGCCTTCGCGACCGTTCCCGGCAGGAAGCTGAAGGTCGTGGTCGGGATCGACCGCGCCGAGGCTATGAGCGAAGCCGCCGCGTGGGAGTTGAACGCGCTGATCTTCGCCGGCGGCATCACCGTGCTCGTACTGCTCATGGCGGGGCTGCTGCTGCGCGAGGAGATCGTGGCGCGGCGGCGCCATGAAACCCTGAACCGCGAGCGTGGCATCCTGGAAGCCACGCTGACCGGCATGAGCGACGGCATCATGATGGTCGATGACGACCTGCGGCTGATGGCGTGGAACCAGCACTTTCCCGAGTTCACCGGCGTGCCGCCGGAAATCCTGCGTGACGGGCTGCCGATGGAGGACATCCTGCGTGCCCAGGTGGCCGCCGGCGAATTCGGACCGGTCGATGTGGAGGCCGAGGTTGCGCGGCGGATGGCGCTGCTGCGTGCCGGTACATCGATGGGCACCATCGAGCGGGCGCGTCCCGGCGGGCGCCATCTGGAAATCCGCCGCAATTCGCTGCCGGGCGGCGGCTTCGTGACGCTCTACACCGACGTTACGGCGCGCCATCAGACCGAGGAGCGGCTGCGCCAGGCACAGACCATGGCGGCGGTCGGCCGCCTGACCGCGGGCGTTGCACACGACTTCAACAACCTGCTGGTGTCGATCAGCGGCAATGCCGAGATGCTGCATAACCAGTTGAACGAGCATCCGACGCATGCCCGGCGCCTGGCGGTGATCCTGCAGGCGGCAAGCCGCGGCGCCGATCTCGTGCGGCAGTTGATGGCGTTCTCGCGCAAGCAGACGCTCGAACCGATACTGGTCGACCTCAACCAGGTCGTGCGTGGCATCGGCGACCTGTTGCGCGCCACACTCGGCCGCAGGATCCGGGTGGAGACCAAGCTGGAAACGGAACTGTGGCCGGCGCTGATCGATCCGACGCAGATCGAGCACGTGATCCTCAACCTCGCGATCAACGCACGCGACGCGATGCCGGATGGCGGCACGCTGACCATCACCACCGCGAACACGACGCTGGGGCGGCACGGCCGTGCGGTGGACCTGCCGGCAGGCGAGTATGTCATGGTTTCGGTAAGCGATACCGGGACCGGCATGACCGAGGAGGTGCTGCGCAACGCATTCGAGCCGTTCTTCACCACGAAGCCGCCAGGCCAGGGTTCGGGACTTGGGTTGAGCCAGGTCTATGGCGTGGCGAGC
The DNA here is from genome assembly GCA_036265005.1 of Acetobacteraceae bacterium. Classification (GTDB taxonomy): domain Bacteria; phylum Pseudomonadota; class Alphaproteobacteria; order Acetobacterales; family Acetobacteraceae; genus JAMXLO01. The sequence continues at coordinate 26,258 of DATAPW010000318.1, forward strand.
CAGTCGGGCGGCGGCGTGCAGATCGACAGTGCGATCGGCGAGGGCACCACGGTCAGCGTGCTGTTCCCGCGCGCCGTCACCGAGGCGGCGGACGACACCGGCGATGCACCGCGTCCACAGAATGTCGTGACGACCGAATCGCAGCCGGAACCCGCAGCGGTCGCGAACTGGAACCGCACGATCCTGGTGGTGGACGACGAGGTCGAGTGCCGCGAGACGATTGCCGCGATGCTGTCGGCGAACGGTTTCACGGTCGCCACCGCGGAGAGCGGCGGGGAGGCGGAGCGCCTGATCGAGCGTGGGCTGACGTTCGATCTGTTGCTGGTCGATTTCGCCATGCCGGGCATGAACGGCATGGAGCTTGCCGAGATCGTGCGCGCGCGCCGTCCGTCCGTCCCCGTGGTGTTCTTCACCGGCGGCGATGGCGAATGGATCGCCGGCGAGCGGTGGGTGCTGATGAAGCCATTCCTGACGCGCACCCTGACCGAGACATTGCGTGCGGCACTGGGACTGACACAGGACACCGACGCGGCGCGACGCAAGACGCACGCGGTGTGATTCGCTATTCTCGTCGTGGCCGGGCCTGCCCGGTGATGGCGAAACGCGGGGGCAGCTGGTGGGGAAATACGTCGCTGCCCGCTTGATCCAACTGCTGTTCGTGCTGGTCGGCGTCAGTGTCGTGGTGTTCGTCACGATGCACCTGCTCCCCGGCGACGTTGCCCAACTGCTGCTCGGGGACCATGCAACGAACGAGCAGCTGCAGCGGCTGCGTGAACAGCTTGGCCTCGACCAGCCGGTCTGGGTACAATACGCACGCTTCATGCGTGCCGCACTCGGCGGCGATCTTGGCATATCGGTCCAGAGCAACCGTCCGGCGCTCGATGACGTGGTCGCGGCTTTCCCGGTCACGCTGCAACTGGCATTGGCATCGCTGCTGCTGGCCTGCCTGTGCGGCGTGCCGATCGGCGTGCTGTCGGCGGTCTGGCAGGGCTCGCGCTTCGATGCGGTGGTGATGACGCTGACGCTGTTCGGCGTGTCGATGCCGATTTTCTGGCTTGGCCTGATGCTGCTGGTGCTGTTCGCCGCCGGACTTGGCTGGCTGCCGGTGGGCGGGCTGATGCCGGTTGGCCTCGATCCGCCGCATGTCACCGGCATGAGCGTGATCGACAGCCTGCTGTCCGGCAATGCAACGATGATCGCCGCCAGTCTGCGCCACATGCTGTTGCCGGCGGTGACATTGGCCAGCGTGCCGCTGGCGCTGATTGCTCGGATCACGCGGGCCGAGGTGATGGCGGCTGCGACATTGGATCATGTGCGCACCGCGCGGGCGAAGGGCGTTGCCGATGCGCAGGTGGTCCTGCGGCATATCCTGCGCAACGCGGCGATCCCCATCGTCACGGTGATCGGGCTGCAGCTTGGCCTGCTGCTGTCGGGCGCGGTGCTGACCGAGACGATCTATTCGCTGCCCGGACTGGGACGGCTGATGGTCGATTCGATCCTGTCGCGCGACTATCCGGTGGTGCAGGCCGGTGCGCTGTTCATCGCGGTGCTGTTCGTGCTGGTGAACCTGGTGGTGGATGTGCTGTACGCGGCGCTTGATCCACGGATCAGCCGGGCATGAGCGTCACCACCACCACGGCTCCGCCGTCCTCGCCGGGCGTGGTGCGTCGTGCGATGCGCGGCACGGGCGCGCGCGCCGGCCTGGTCATCGCTGCAGTGTTCCTGGTGCTAACGGTGTTCGCCCCGCTGGTCGCGCCGTACGATCCGTTCGACCAGGACCTGTCGAACGCGCTCTCGCCGCCCTCGGCCGTGCACTGGTTCGGCGCCGACCAATATGGCCGCGACATGCTGAGCCGGGTGATGTACGGCACGCGCACCGCGCTGCTGGCGATCGTGGTGGCGGATGGGCTGGCGCTGCTGCTGGGTGGCTCGTTCGGACTGGTCGCCGGCTATGCGGGTGGTCGGGTCGATGCGCTGATCATGCGGCTGGTCGATGTGCTGCTGGCGTTTCCTTACCTGCTGCTGGCGCTGATCATCGTCGCGGTGCTGGGTCCCAGCCTGACCAATTCGGTGATCGCGATCGGCATCATCTACACCCCGCAATATGCCCGCCTGATGCGCGGCCAGGTGCTGACGGTGCAGGCGGCGGATTTTGTCGTCGCCGCGCGGTCGATCGGCGCCGGAAGGCTGCGCGTGATGCTGCGCCACGTGCTGCCCAACAGCTTCACGCCGGTACTGGTGCTGGCCACGCTGCAATCGGGGGCGGTGGTGGTGGAGACTGCAGGCCTGTCGTTCCTGGGGCTCGGCGCGCAGCCGCCGTCACCCGACTGGGGCGCGCTGCTGGCCGACGGCCACGGGTACTTTCTGACCGCGTGGTGGATCGCCACGTTTCCCGGACTGGCGATCTTCCTCGTGGTGGTCGGCTTCAACCTGCTGGGCGACGCGCTGCGCGATCAGTACGATCCGCGGTTGCGGTAGGTGGTGCGTGGGTGTCGCTGCGCTCCACCCATCCTACGACAGCTACAGCGGCCCGAATGCGTCGGATGGATTGAGCGAAGCGATACCCATAGGCACCCCGCTATTTCTCCACCGACACCTGGTCCATGTCGAAGAACATCTGCGTCGGGTTGAGGCCGAAGCCCTTGACCTCCTTGCGTGCGGCACGGACCTGCAGCACCGAGTTCACGAACACCCACGGCGCATCATCCATGATCTGCCGCTGGATCGTCTTGTACAACGCGAGGCGCTTGTTGGGATCGGGCGCGCGCGCAGCTTCCGCCATCAGCTTCTCCACCTCGGCATTCTTGTAGTGCGAGGTGTCGCCGACCGGCATCTGTTTTGAATCGAACAGCGAGCTCATGAAGTTGTCGGGATCGCCGTTGTCGCCGCTGAAGCCGGCGAGGAACATCCCCTGATACTTGCCCGATCGCACCTGGGCGAGGAATGCGCCGATGTCGAGCTTGCGCACATCGGCCTCGATGCCGACCTTCTGGAAGTAGCCCTGCAGCGCCACCGCGAGATCGGCACCCGCGGGGTTGTAGCCGCGCGGCGAACTGTAGGCGAGAAGTTCGACCTTGAAGCCAGGCGGCACGCCGGCCTCGGCCAGCAACTGCTTCGCCTTCGCCGGATCGTAAGGATATCCGGTCATCGTGTTGTCGAAGCCCCATTGCGCTTCGGGCAGCGGCGACACCATCGGCTTCGCCAGGCCGCCATACAGCGCCTTGTCGATCGCCTCCTTGTCCACTGCATAGTTCAGCGCCTGGCGCACCCGCTTGTCGGTAAACGGCGCGACGTCGTTCGACATCGCCATGCCGTTCACCGCCAACCCCGGCTGTGTCAGCAGGACCAGGTTCGGGTCGGCGCGGATCGAGGCGATCACCGGCGTCGCCACATCGCCCATGATCTGCACCTCGCCGCGCTTCAACGCCAGCAACGCAGCCTGTGCGTCGGGGTATTCCTTGAACACCAGATGATCGACCTTCGGCTTGCCCTTCCAGTAATCCGGATTGGCGTCCAGCACGACCTGGTCGCGCTGGCGCCATTCGCGGAAGACGAACGGGCCGCTGCCGACCGGATGATTGCGAAATTCCTTGCCGAGTTTGGCCGCCGCGGTGGGACTGACCACGCCGTTCCACACCATCGCCAGGCTGGCCAGCATCGCGGCGGATGGTTCCTTCATCTTCAGTTCGACCGTGCTGTCGTCCAGCGCGCGATAAGACGCCACCGAGCCGTAGGTGAAGTCGGCCAGGTTCTGCACCGGCCCGGAGTTGGCGATGTAGTTCGGGTCGTTCTTGTTGAGCTGGCGATCCAGGGTCGCGATCAGTGCTGCCGCGTTGAACGGCGTGCCATCATGGAATTTGACGCCCTTGCGCAGATGGAACGTGTAGCTCAGGCCGTCCGAGGCGACGTCCCAGCTCTGCGCGAGGCCCGGTTCGACCTCCACCGTGCCGGGCTTGTAGCGGATCAGGCCATCATAGATCGTGGCCATCACGAAGCCCGAGGTGTTGTTGAGCACGGCTTCCGGGTCGAGCCCCGTGGGGTCGGCTGCCATGCTGACGACAAGCGTCGTATCGGCGCGCGCGGCCCCGACGGTCAGCAATGCGGTGCAGGCCAAAGTGAAGATGCGTCGCATGACAGTGGCTCCCTACATCCGTGTCGTTCAAGGCAACAACCGGTTCGCTACTGCTGCGTTTGCACATCCTGCAACCGCAGCAGTCCATCGGCCAGGAAACTGAATCCGGTGATCTTCGCAGACAGGCCGACGATATTGCGTGGCGTCCAGAGATAGATGATCGGCAGATCCTTGCTCTCCTGCTGCCAAACCCCGGCATACGCTTCGCGGCGTTGTGCGACGTCGCTGACCGCACGCGCGCGGTCCAGCAGTTCGTCCACCGTCGGGTTCGAATAGATCGCCCGGTTGAGCGCGCCGCCGGTGTGCAGGAAGCTCCAGGCGTTGCTGTCGGTATCCAGCAGTCCGGACCAGCCGCCGAGCGTCATGGCATAATCGCCACGCTGCACCGCGGCGATCGCAGTGCCGAACTCCATTGCATTGACCTGCACGGCAAATCCGGCCTCGGCTGCCATCGACTGGATGACCTCGCCCGCCTGCACGCTCTGCGGCGTATTGTACACGATCAGCGGTACTGCCAGCGGCGTGGCGACCCCGGCCTCCTTCAGCAACGCGCGCGCCGCGGCGACGTCGCGTGTCGGCGGCGCGATCTCCTCGACATAGAGCGGACTGAGCGCCGACGTCGCCTGCGCGTTGGGCTGGTACTGGCCGGCATAGACCACCTGGCTCAAGGCGGCGCGGTCCAGCGACAGTTCGAATGCATGGCGCACGCGCGGATCGCGGCCCAGGGGCGTATCGGCCTTGGGGTAGTTGCCGGTGTTGATGGTGAGTGCGCCGTAGCCGAGGCTGGGCACCGAAACCAGCGACAGTTTCGCATCGCGCTTCACCGTGTCGGCGTCGAGCGGTGCGATCTCCGTCAGGTCGAGCGTGCCGGCCTGGAGATTGGCGAGGCGGATGCTGCTGTCGGGAATGACGCGGTAAATGACGCGGTCGTAATGGATGCGCCCTGCATCCCAATAACCGGGGAAGCGTTCGAGTGTAATGTGGTCCTGCGCAACGCGCTCGACAAAGCGGAACGGCCCGGCGCACACCGGATGCAGTCCGAATTCCTTGCCGCCGGCTTCGGCCGCCTTGGGTGGCAGCATCATGCCGGCGCGGTCGGTCAGGATCGCGACGAATGGCGAGAACGCCTGCTTCATCACCACGCGCACGCTGAGCGGATCGACCACCTCGACATGGTCCATCGCGCCGATCTCGCTGCGGCGGAAGCTGCCATTGGCCGAGAGGTCACGTTCCAGCGTATACTTCACTGCATCGGCATCGAACTTTTCGCCGTTCTGGAACTGCACGTCCGGGCGCAGCCGGATCAGCAGCGTCTTGCTGTCGGTCCACGCGTAGCTGCTCGCCAGCACCGGGACGATGTTGAGCTTGGCATCGAAATCAAACAGCTTGTCGCACAGGGCGGTCATCACCACGGTACCGACATAGGTCCGCGAAAATGTGGGATCGAGAATATCGGGGTCGTCGCGGATGCCGATCCGCAGGATGTCGGGTGACTGGGCGCTCGCCGTCGGCGCGTAGGTGGCGAGCGCAGCGAGGCTTGCGAGCAGCGGCAGCAGACGCATGGAACCACCTGGTTGCGGATGTATACGGGCAATTCAGGCAGATCGGCCGGCTGTGGGCAAGCCAGGAAACAGGCAAGGTTCCACGCCGAGGGCCACATTGGGACTACAGAGGGAACCCCGCGTGGAACGACTTCGTTGCAGCGCCAGACGCGGCAACCACAATGACTATTCCAACAGATCCGCCGTCCTGGCAGGCAATCCCGGTGCCGTACCAAGGAACGACTGGCAAAGCCTGTAATATTGCTGTAGTGAGAAGCCGTGGCGGCACAAGTGCGGGGCTATAACAATGGTCGAAGGCGATTCATCGGAAACAGTCCTGCGGCTGACTGCCCAGATCGTTTCCGCGCATGTCGAGCATAACGCCGTGCAGGCCGAAGCTCTGCCCGGCCTGATCGAGAAGGTGTACCAGACGCTGCGCGGCGTCGGTCAGACGCCGGTGGAACCGGAAAAGCCGGTACCTGCAGTTCCGCTCAAACAGTCTGTCCGCCCGGATTTCATCATCTGTCTCGAGGACGGCAAGAAGCTGAAGATGCTGAAGCGGCATTTGATGACGTCGTACAAGATGACACCGGCGCAGTATCGCGCGCGCTGGGGCCTGCCGGCGGATTATCCAATGGTGGCGCCGAACTATGCCAAGGTGCGTTCGTCGCTGGCCAAGAAGATTGGCCTCGGCCGCAAGGCTGCGGCGCCGCCCGCGAGGCCGGTCGCCAAGCGCCGGTCGCAACGGGCACCACAGCGCGGCGGTCGCTCCAGGACCAACTAGTGGTCTAAATCTGACGCTTGGTAATCCATTGCACAGTCCGCTCCGGATGGAATTCTGTCTTTGGTAGCCACGGCGCCGGCGGCGAGGCAGCGCCGATTCCGGGACGGCGACCGGAGTGCGAAACTCCACCTATAGTCGAACCTGACAGTACGATTTATGCCAACTCGACCAACAGCGCCTTTGCCATCTTCAGATCGGCGGCGTCGAGCCCTTCGGTGAGCCGTTCGTAGACCGGCCGGAGCAGCGTTTGTCGCGCTCGCGGACCTGCCCTGATCGGCGCTATCCATAGCCGAATATTATCGGGGGTTTCACCAGTTTCATGCCGCGGGTTGAAGCGCTTCAGCGCACACTCGAATGACCGCTTTCCTTGCAACCCAGCACCAGCGGCAAGGCCCGCAAAGGGCATGAAGAGAGAGGGTTGATGCCGGCGGTCGCCTGACAGTCCGGGAGTGACCGCGGACCCCAGCGGGAAGTTGCCGCTTGGGAGCAGCAGAGAATTGCGTAAGAATTGACGCACAATACCTCACGAATGAGTGAGGTAGCATCAGTCCGTTAACGTGAGGAACCGTCATGGCAATGCGCATCTGGCATCAGAGCTTCACCGTGCTTGCCGATGTGCCGGGCTATGAAGATGCCATGCGACGGCATTTGACGAAGGTCGTGCGCAACGACACCGATATCGTCTTCCACGGCCAGCTCGACGGCACCTACCCGGGCAATTACCCCGGCGACGACATTGCCTATTCCTATCTGTACGGCATGCACGGACATCAATGGGTAGCGGCCGGCCGTGCTGCTGCACGCGATGGTTTCGATGCCTATGCGATGTGCACCCTGCCAAATCCGATGCTGCGCGAGCTGCGCTCGCTGCTCGACATTCCGGTGATCGGGCTGGGCGAAACGAGCTGCCATCTGGCGACGATGTTCGGGCAACGTTTCGTCATCATGTTGTTCATCGACCGCATGGCGTCGCTGTACCATGAGCAGATGCGGATGTACGGCCTGGCGGAACGTTGCGCTGGCGTTCGCGCCTCCGGGCTGGCGTTTGCCGACATACTGGGCGGTTTTGCCGATCCGGCGCCGGTGCTGACGCGGCTTCAGGAGGCGGTGCGGCGCATCGTGCGGGAGACCGGCGCGGACGTGGTCATTCCGGGCGAAGTGCCGATGAACCTGCTGCTGGCGATCAATGGGGTAAACCGGGTGGACGACGTGCCGCTGATCGACAGCCTCGCGTGCACCATGAAAATGGCTGAGCTGATGGTTGACCTGCGCAGGGCCACCGGGATTGCGCATAGCCGCCAAGGGTGGTTCAACGCCACCCCGAGCCAGGAGCGAGTGGACCAGGTCGCCAGCTTCTATGGAGTGGACCGGCTGGGCTTCTGACGGCCTTGCATGCGGGCCGCGCGGCGGGCAATGTTCGTCGTTGCAGCGCAGCAAAGCCGACGCTAAATTAGGGTAGCATTGCTGTCCGGTTTGGCATCTGTGCCTGATCGAACGGATAATGGAATTTTCCTTCAACCGGCCGTCGGAGGCGATTGGAAGGCACCATGATGGGCTCCCCACCGGGACCAGGACTGTACGATCCCCGTAACGAGCATGACTCGTGCGGCGTTGGTTTCGTCGTCAACATCAAGGGCCGAAAGTCGCACGAAATCATCGAACGCGGGCTGCAGATCCTGGTGAACCTGGATCATCGCGGCGCGGTCGGTGCTGATCCGCTGGTCGGCGACGGCGCCGGCTGCCTGATCCAGATGCCCGACCGGCTGCTGCGCGCCTGGGCGGACGCGCAGGAGCTGAAGCTGCCGCCGCTGGGCCGCTATGCGGTGTTCATGTGCTTCCTGCCGCAGGATGCCGAAGCACGCGGCTATGCGATCCGGCTGCTGGAACATTATATCACGGCCGAGGGCCAGTCGCTGCTCGGCTGGCGCGAGGTGCCGACCGACACCACCGGCCTCGGTGAGCGCGTGATCGAAACGATGCCGGTGATCCGCCAGGCCATCGTCGTCGCCAATCCAAAAGTTAAGGACCAGGACGCGTTCGAGCGGAAGATCCTGACGATCCGCAAGCAGGCGCTGAACAACGTGCGCGAGCTGGCGAGCCAGCGCCGTCTGCCGGGGCTGAGCGATCTGTACATGCCATCCGTTTCGACGCGGACCGTGGTCTACAAGGGGCTGCTGCTGGCGCCGCAGGTCGGCACGTTCTACGAGGACCTGCGCAACCCGCTGACGGAGTCGGCGCTGGCGCTGGTGCACCAGAGGTTCTCCACCAACACCTTCCCGTCCTGGCGCCTGGCGCATCCATACCGCTTCCTGGCACATAACGGCGAGATCAACACGGTCCGCGGCAACGTCAACTGGATGTATGCAAGGCGGCGCTCCATGGCGTCGGAACTGATCGGGCCGGACCTCGACAAGATGTGGCCGCTGATTCCGCACGGCCAGTCGGACACCGCCTGCATCGACAACGCGTTGGAGATCCTGGTGGCCGGCGGTTATTCGCTGGCGCATGCGATGATGATGCTGATCCCGGAGGCGTGGTCGGAAAACCACCTGATGGATCCGCAGCGGCGCGCGTTCTACGAATACTACGCCGCGCTGATGGAGCCGTGGGACGGACCGGCGGCGATCGCGTTCACCGATGGCCGCCAGATCGGCGCCACCTTGGACCGCAATGGTCTGCGGCCGGCACGTTATATCGTAACCGATGACGACCACGTGATCATGGCGTCCGAGGCCGGCGTGCTGCCGGTGCCGGAGGAGCGCATCGTTCGCAAGTGGCGCCTGCAGCCGGGCAAGATGCTGCTGATCGACCTCGAGGAAGGCCGCATCATCGACGATGCGGAGATCAAGCAGAAACTGGCGGGCGAGCATCCGTACGCCGAGTGGCTGAAGGCCACGCAGGTGCAGTTGGAGGAATTGCCGGAGCCGTCGGAGACACCGGCGCTGTTGCCCGAGATGCCGCCGCCGCGGCCGAACGATGCGACCGCGCTGCTCCACCAGCAGCAGGCATTCGGCTACACGCAGGAGGATATCCAGTTCTTCCTGGAGCCGATGGCGCAGGAGGGCGACGACCCCGTGGGATCGATGGGCACCGATACGCCGATCGCCGTGCTGTCGAGCAAGCCCAAGCTGTTATACAATTACTTCAAGCAGAACTTCGCGCAGGTTACCAATCCGCCGATCGATTCGATCCGCGAGGCGCTGGTGATGTCGCTGGTTTCGATGATTGGGCCGCGGCCGAATCTTCTCGGGCATCACGCCGGCAATCACTATCGGCTCGAAGTGGCGCAGCCGATCCTGACCAATGCCGACCTGGAGAAGGTGCGGGCGATTTCGTCGCTGGTGGGCGATGCGTTCCGCACCAAGACGATCGACGTCACATGGTCGGCAAGCGAGGCCGTGGCGGGCATGGCGGCAGCGGTCGATCGTATCTGCCGCGATGCGACCGACGCGGTGCTGGACGGCTACAACATCCTGATCCTGTCGGATCGTGCGGTGTCGCCGACACGCATCCCGATGCCGGCGCTGCTGGCGACCGCGTCGGTGCACCATCACCTGATTCGCCGCGGCCTGCGCACCAGCACCGGGCTGGTGGTGGAGACCGGCGAGGCGCGCGAGGTGCACCATTTCTGTGTGCTCGCGGGCTACGGCGCCGAGGCGATCAACCCGTACTTGGCGTTCGAGACGCTGGAGCAGATCCGCGTGGAGAACGGGCTGACGCTGAAGCCGTATGAGGTACAGAAGAATTTCCTCAAGGCGGTGGACAAGGGGATTTTGAAGGTGATGTCCAAGATGGGCATCTCCACCTACCAATCATATTGCGGCGCGCAGATCTTCGATGCTGTCGGGCTGTCCAGCGACTTCGTGGAGAAATGCTTCACCGGGACTGCCAGCACGATCGAAGGCGCCGGCTTCGAGGAGATCGCGCGCGAGGCGGTGCAGCGGCACAGCAATGCCTATGGCGAGAACCCATTATACGACGGGATGCTGGATGCCGGCGGCGACTATGCCTTCCGCCTGCGCGGCGAGGATCACGCGTGGACGCCGGATTCGGTCGCCAAGTTGCAGCATGCGGCACGCGGCAACTCGAAGGAGGAGTTCCGCGCGTTCACCAAGACCATAGACGACCAGAGCACGCGGCACCTGACGCTGCGTGGCCTGATGGAGATGAAGTTCGCCGCCACGCCGGTGCCGCTGGATGAAGTGGAACCGGCCGCGTCGATCGTGAAGCGGTTCGCCACCGGCGCGATGAGCTTCGGCTCCATTTCGCGCGAGGCGCACACCACGCTGGCGATCGCGATGAATCGCATCGGCGGTAAGTCGAACACCGGTGAGGGCGGCGAGGAGTCCGATCGCTACAAGCGGTTGCCCAACGGCGATTCGATGCGGTCCGCCATCAAGCAGGTGGCGTCAGGGCGGTTCGGCGTGACCATCGAGTACCTGGTGAACGCCGACGACTTGCAGATCAAAATGGCGCAGGGCGCCAAGCCGGGTGAGGGCGGCCAGTTGCCCGGTCGCAAGGTGGACAAGAACATCGCGCGCGTACGGTATTCGACACCGGGCGTCGGGCTGATCTCACCGCCGCCGCATCACGACATCTATTCGATCGAGGACCTGGCTCAGCTGATTGCCGATTTGAAGAATGCCAATCCGGCAGCGCGCATTTCGGTGAAGCTGGTGTCGGAGGTCGGCGTCGGAACGGTGGCGGCCGGTGTGGCCAAGGCGCGGTCGGACCATGTGACGATTTCCGGTTTCGAGGGCGGCACCGGCGCTTCGCCGCTGACGTCGCTGACGCATGCCGGATCGCCATGGGAAATCGGCCTGGCCGAGACGCAGCAGACCCTGGTGCTGAACGGCCTGCGCGGCCGCATCGCCGTGCAGGTGGATGGCGGACTGCGCACCGGACGCGACGTGGTGATCGGCGCGCTGCTCGGCGCGGACGAATTTGGTTTCTCCACCGCGCCGCTGATCGCCGCCGGCTGCATCATGATGCGCAAGTGCCACCTGAACACCTGTCCGGTCGGCATCGCCACGCAGGATCCTGTGCTGCGCAAGCGTTTCACCGGCCAGCCCGAGCATGTCATCAACTTCTTTTTCTTCATCGCCGAGGAAGTGCGTGAGCTGATGGCGAAGCTGGGCTTCCGCACGTTCAACGAGATGGTCGGCCAGGTCGAGAAGCTCGACATGCGCCGCGCCGTCGATCACTGGAAGGCGAAAGGCGTCGATCTCAGCCGCATCCTTTACCAGGCGCCGCCACGGCAAGGCATTGCCATCTACAACTGCGAGCAACAGGACCATCACCTCGACAAGGCGATGGACAACGAGCTGATCGAACTGGCGCAGCCGGCTATCCAGCGCGGCGAGCCGGTGCGCATCTCGCGCGACATCCGCAACGTGCATCGCACCGTCGGTGCGATGCTGTCGGGCGAGGTGGCGAAGCAATACGGCCATACCGGGCTGACCGAAGACACCATCTGGATCAGCCTGCACGGCACGGCCGGCGGCAGCTTCGGTGCGTTCCTCGCGCGCGGCGTCACGCTGGAACTGACGGGCGATGCCAACGACTATGTCGGCAAGGGCCTGTCCGGCGGCCGCGTCATCGTGCGGCATCCGTCGGTCAACCGCGAGCCGACAGAGAACATCATCATCGGCAACACGGTGCTGTACGGCGCGATCGCCGGTGAGGCGTATTTCCAGGGCGTTGCAGGCGAACGCTTCGCGGTGCGCAACTCGGGTGCGCTGGCGGTGGTGGAAGGCTGCGGCGACCACGGTTGCGAATACATGACCGGCGGCGTGGTCGTGGTGCTCGGCGATACCGGCCGCAACTTCGCCGCGGGCATGTCGGGCGGCGTCGCCTATGTTTACGATCCGCAGCGGCGTTTCGAGAGCCTGTGCAATTTTGCCGGCGTGGAAATGGAACCGATCCTGCCGGCGGATCCGGCTGCATCGGACGATCCGGAACGGCCGCGCCAGCGCGCGGTGTCGGTTGAGGACAGCGGCATGGGCGACCTGCTGCGGTTCGACGCCGAACGGCTGCGCGTGCTGGTGGAGAAGCACCTGCTGTTCACCGGCAGTGCGCGGGCGCGCGCGTTGCTGGATGATTGGGACAACGCGTTGGCGAATTTCGTCAAGGTGATGCCGATGGACTACCGGCGTGCCCTGATCGACCTGCGCGCCGAACGCCAGGCGGCAAAAGCCGCTGCTGCCGACTGAGAATTTCCTGATGGGCAAGCCAACCGGATTCCTTGAGATCGAGCGGCACGACCGCGCTTATGAAAAGCCCGAAGCGCGGCGCAAGTCGTGGAAGGAGTTTCTGAAACCGCTGCCGGAGCCGGAGTTGGCCCAGCAGGCGGCGCGCTGCATGGATTGCGGCATTCCGTTCTGTCACAACGGCTGTCCGGTCAACAACCTGATCCCCGACTGGAACAACCTTGTCTACCGGCACCAGTGGCAGAACGCGCTGCGCACGCTGCATTCGACCAACAACTTTCCGGAGTTCACCGGCCGCATCTGCCCCGCGCCATGCGAGGCATCCTGCACGCTGAACATCGACGACAACCCGGTGACCATCAAGACGATCGAGTGCGCGATTGTCGACCGCGGATGGCAGGAAGGCTGGATCGTGCCGCATCGGCCGTCGCACCGCACCGGCAAGCGCATTGCTGTCGTTGGGTCTGGGCCAGCCGGCATGGCGTGCTCGCAGCAGCTTGCGCGCGCCGGCCATACGGTGACGTTGTTCGAGAAGAACGACCGTATCGGTGGGCTGCTGCGTTACGGCATTCCCGACTTCAAGATGGATAAGCACCTGGTCGATCGGCGCATCGAGCAGATGTCGGCCGAAGGTGTGGCCTTTCGCACCGGCATCGAGATCGGCGTGACGCTGCCGATGGCATCCCTGCTGCGCGACTTCGACGCGGTGGTGCTGTCGGGCGGCGCCGAGTGGCCGCGTGACCTGGAAGTGCCGGGACGCGGATTGGACGGCATCCACTACGCGATGGATTTCCTGACGCAGCAGAACAAGCGCGGCGCCGGCGATGACGAGGTGCGCGCGACGGCAGGCCGCGGCACGATCACCGCAAAGGGCAAGCATGTCGTGGTGATCGGCGGTGGCGACACCGGTTCCGACTGCATCGGCACGTCGGCGCGGCAGGGCGCGGTGTCGATCATCCAGTTGGAGATTCTGCCGAAGCCGCCGGAGCGGGAAAACAAGGCGCTAACCTGGCCGGACTGGCCACTGAAACTGCGCTCGTCGCACGCGCATGAGGAAGGCACCGACCGCGACTGGTCGGTGCTGACCAGGCGCGCGATCGGCCTGAGCGGCACCGTCGAAGCGCTGGAGTGCGTGCGGGTCGAGTTCGCCAAGGGCGCGGATGGCCGCATGGCGATGACTGAAATGCCGGGCAGCCAGTTTCAGCTCAAGGCGGATCTGGTGTTGCTGGCGATGGGTTTCCTGGGGCCGCGTAAGCCGGGCATGGTGGAGCAGGCGCGCGTCGCGCTGGACCCGCGCGGCAATGTGCTGGCGAATACCGAGAACTATCGCACGTCGGTGGACAAGGTGTTCGCCGCAGGCGACATGCGTCGCGGCCAGTCACTGGTGGTTTGGGCGATCCGCGAAGGCCGGCAATGCGCGCGCGCGGTGGACGAGTTCCTGATGGGGACTAGCGCGTTGCCGCGATAGCGGCTGGTCCGTCGTTATGGGTCGGTGGGTTTCGCTGCACTCTACCCATCGGCCTGCCCGCTCTCACACCATCGCCACATCGACCAGCGTGTCGTTGAAGCACGCGCCCTCGGCCAGATCGGCGCGCATGTCGGCCGACACCAGCGCTGAAATCGTCTGCCCGGTGCGGCTGGTTGACAGCCACGCACCCTTCTCGCTGGCGACCACGCCCGGCGGCACGTCGTCGGTCACGTCGAGCGGCAGGATCACCTCGCCCAGCTCATTCCACACCCGCACATCACCACCGGCTGCCAGCTTCCGTTGCGCGGCATCGCGTGGGTTCATCATCAGCCGAGGCGTGCTGCGCGAGGCCGCCAGGTCGCCGAGCGTCGAGGTAATCCGCTTGTCGGACGCTGGAGAAATCAGCATCAACGGATAATCCGCCGGCCGTTCGCGCCAGGCCGGCATGAGCGCAGCCGCGCCCCAGCGCTTCGCCAGCGCCTCGGACTTCAACTCGATCTTGCCCGACGGCGTCGCCGGAAACACGTTGTCGAACAGCACCATCGGCTTGCCGTCCGGCGCCTTCATCTGCAAGGCATGCTCCTGCGAAATCCGGCTTGGTCGCATGCCGCCCAGCCGTGGATCGGCCGGATCGACAGCATCATCCATCAGTTCTTCGTCTGTCGCCTTGAAGCACGCTTCGTCGAAGCCGAACCGCGCTGCCAGCCTCCGGAAGATCTCGGTGTTCGGCAATGACTCGCCCTGCGGCGGAATCACCGCCTCGGCCCGCTGCAGCCAGTGATGACCGTATGACGGATACAGGTCGGCATATTCGAAATGCGTCGCCGCCGGCAGCACCACGTCGCAATAGTTCATGCTCTCGGTCATCGTCACGTCGATGCCAACGGTGAACACGGCGTCGCGCTCCAGCCCGCGCCGCATGCGATTCTGGTCAGGATGCACGACGACTGGATTGTGGTTGTAGACGAACACGGCGCGCAACGGCGGATCGATATCGTCGGCTGCCAGGTAGCGGCCGACATCGATGAGGTTCAGCGTACGCGTGCCCGCCGGCGCCAGGTCGGGGCGCTGCAGCCGTGCCGGCGTCTTCGGAAAAGCATTGCTGGCGCCAAGGATAATGCCGCTGCGGTTGCCCAACCTGCCAAGCAGCGCCGGCAACGCGATCAACGCCCGAATGCCGCTGCCGCCGTTGCGCCCGCGCTCCAGTCCGTTGCCCGGCGCGATCACCAGCGGATCGGCCTCCGCCAGCCACTGAGCGAGCGTCGTGATCTGGCTCTCCGCCACGCCGCACGCAGCGGCCGCCCGTGCAACCGGCCAATCGCGTACCTGCGCCATGAACTCCTCGGCCGCCAGGACGTGCTGGCCGATGAACGCGGCATCCAGCGCGCCGATGCGCTCCAGCTCCGCAGCCAGCGACCAGGCAAGCAGCGTGTCGGTGCCAGGCAGCAATTGCACGTGCAAGTCCGCCTGTTCGGCAATCTTGGTACGCAGCGGATCGACCACCACGAGCCGGCCACCCTTGCGCTTGGCCTGGCGCACGCAGCGCACGAGATGCACGTTGGTAACCGTCGCATTGTTGCCCCACACGACATTGAGCGCCGCGTGTTCGGCGAATTCCGGCGGGCAACCGGGCACGGCGCCATAGGTGCCTGCCCACGCCTCGCTGCGCACCCCGCCACACATGGAGCGTCGATAAAGCTGCGAGGCGCCGAGTTTGTGGAAGAACCGCGCCGACATGCTCTCGCCGGCCAGGAAGCCATGTGGTCCGGCGTAGTTCAACGGCGCAACCGCTTGCGGTCCGAAGCGCTCGATCACCGCGCTGACGCGTGCATGGATTTCGTTCAGCGCGGCGTCCCACGAGATGCGTTCGAACTGGCCCGAGCCTTTCGGTCCAATGCGCCGCAGCGGGTGCAGCAAGCGCTGTGGACCGTGGACGAACGCCGCCATGTCCTGCGCAACCTTGTTGCAGATGACGCCAGCGGTGAATGGCGCCGATTCCGAGCCGCGCACCTTGATGATCCGATCGTCCTCGATCGTGACGTTCAGGCTGCACGTGTCCGGACAATCGAAGGTACAGACGCTGGCACGTTCGATGGTTGCCACTGAGATACTCCTGGTCGTGCTGTGCGCGCGGATCGAACACCAGATTGCCGTGGCGCCGAGCGCCTCGCAATGATAATTGGTACCAGGCGCCATGCCGCTTGCGCCGGTAATGGCTAGACCATCGTCACCGAACCCGGAAAGTGGCAGGCGACGAAATGTCCAGGCGCAGCCTCGGTGAGATGTGGCGTCTCGTCGGCGCAGCGCGGGGTGGCGGCCGGGCAGCGGGTGCGGAAATGGCAGCCGGAAGGCGGGTTGATCGCACTCGGCACCTCGCCCTGCAAAGCGATCCGGCGGCGGCTGCGCTCCAGGTGCGGATCGGGCACCGGGACGGCGGAGATCAGCGTGTTGGTGTACGGATGCAGCGGCCGTGCGAACAATTCGCGGGATGGCGCGGTCTCGACCACGCGGCCCAGGTACAACACCACGATGCGATCCGAGATGTGCCGTACCACGGCAAGGTCGTGCGCGATGAACAGGTAGGTCAGGCCCAGTCGTTCCTGCAGCCCGATCACCAGGTTGATGATCTGCGCCTGGATGTTGACGTCCAGCGCGGAGATCGGTTCGTCGCCGATGATGAAGCCGGGCTCAACCGCCAAAGCCCGGGCGATCGAAATGCGCTGCCGCTGTCCGCCGGAGAATTCGTGCGGAAAGCGCGCCGCCGCTGTCGGTGACAGGCCGACAAGATCCAGCAATTCCTGCACCCGCCCACGTATCGAACTGTCTTTGGGTACCAGGCCGTGCAGGCGCAATGGACCACCAAGAATATCGCCCACAGTCATGCGTGGATTCAGCGAGCCGTAGGGATCCTGGAAGATCATCTGCATGCGCCGGCGCAGCGGACGAATTTCCGACTGGCTGAGATGCGCGATGTCCTGGCCGTCGAACATGATGCGGCCGGCGGTGGGTTCGGTCAGCCGCATCACCACGCGCGCCAGCGTTGACTTGCCGCAGCCGGACTCGCCCACCAGGCCGACGGTCTCGCCGGGGAACACGTCGAAGTCCACGCCATCAACCGCGCGCAGGATGCGACGCGGCTCCAGGAAGCTGTCGCGCGGCAGCACAAAGTGCTTGGCCAGGTCACGCACCTCGAGCAATGGCCTTGCCGTGCTGGCGGCGCGCGATTCCGCCGCAGCGCGTGCATGCGTTGGCGGATGCAGCCGCTCGCCGGACTGCGTCACCCAGCAACGCGCCGAGCGGCCCGCGTCGATCGGCAGCAGTGCCGGATGCTCGGTGCACTGTGCGATGGCGAACGGGCAGCGCGCGCGAAACCGGCAGCCGGATGGCCAGTCGTGCGGATCGGGTGGCTGGCCCTCGATCGTGGTCAGGCGCCGATCGCCTTCGCTGGCCTGGTCGAGCCGTGGCGCGGCGTGCAGCAACGCCCAGGTGTACGGATGACGCGGGTCGCTCAGCAGATCTTCGGGCGAACCTTCTTCCACCACCTCGCCGGCGTACATCACCAGCACGCGCGAACAGACATTGGCGATGACGCCGAGATCGTGGCTGATCAAAATCACCGCGGTGCCGAGGTCGGCATTCAGTTCGCGCAACAGGTCGAGGATCTGCGCCTGGATCGTGACATCCAGCGCCGTCGTCGGTTCGTCGGCAATCAGCAGGGTCGGTTCGTTGGCGAAGCCCATCGCCAACATGACGCGCTGGCGCATGCCGCCGGAGAACTGGTGCGGGTAGGAATTCACCGCGCGGTCCGGTCCGGACATTCCCATGCGGCCGAGCAACGCCACCGCGCGTTCGCGCGCCGCGCGTGGTTTGAACCGGCGATGCGCAGTCATCGTCTCGATCAACTGGCGTGCGATCCGCAACACCGGGTTGAGCGAGGTCATCGGATCCTGGAACACCATGGCGATTTCGGCGCCACGGATTTCGCGCAGCGCTTCCTCGTCCATGTGCACCATGTCGCGGCCGCGGAAGGTGATGCTGCCTTCGACGATGCGTGCAGGTTCGTCGAGCAGCCGGATGATGGATTTCGCCGTGATGCTTTTGCCGGAGCCGGACTCGCCGACGATGCCGAGTGTCTCGCCGGCGTGCAGCGTGAAGCTTACCCCATCGACAGCACGTACGACTCCGGCGTCGGTGAAAAACCACGTGTGTAGGTCTGCAACTTTGAGGATCGGCTCAGCGACGTCGGGCATGCGGATCGAGCCAGTCGCGGATGCCGTCGCCGACGAAGTTGAAGCCGATCACCACGGTGAGGATGGCGAGGCCTGGGAATGTCGCGACCCACCACTGGTTCACCAGTTCGCGTCCCTCGGACACCATGGAACCCCATTCCGGCGTCGGCGGCACCACGCCCAGGCCGAGGAACGACAGGCCGGCGAACACCAGGATGGCGTTCCCGAGATCGAGAGTGACCAGCACGACCAGCGGGCCGACGGCATTCGGCACGATCTGGCGGAACAGGATATGCGTCGGACCGAAGCCGATCGCCTGCGCCGCGGCGACGTATTCGGCGGAGCGTTGGCCGATCACCAGGCTGCGCGCCAGTCGCGCAAATTTCGGCCACCACACCACCAGCATGGCGATCACCGTGTTGCGCGTGCCGATGCCCAAGGCTGCGGCGATCGCCATCGCGAGGATGATCGGCGGGAAGCAGAACACCAGGTCGGTGACCCGCATCAACGCCTCCTCAGCCCAGCCGCGGATATAGGCGGCAACGGCGCCGAGCAATGTGCCGAACAGTCCGCCCAGCAGCACCACGACGAAACCGACGGTAAGCGAGATGCGCGCGCCATAGATCACGCGGGAGAACACGTCGCGCCCGAGCACGTCGGTGCCGAGCCAGTGTTCAGCCGAGGGTGGCAGCAGGCGGCCGGCGACGTTCACCACGTCGGGCGGATACGGCGTGATCCATGGCGCGAGCAATGCGGCCAACAGCCATACGGCTATCACCACGCCGCCCAGCGCGGCGAGGCCGTAGCGGCGCCGCCATCGGCGGCGGCGTCCAGCACTCCCGCTGTCCGCAGTCGCGGCGAGCAACGCAGCTTCGGTGCCACTCATCGGCGCGACACGCGCGGATCGAGTGCGGCGTACGACAGATCGACCAGCAGGTTGATCACCACGTAGATCGCGGCGACCACCAGCGTGATGCCCATGATGGCGGGAAAGTCCAGGCGCACGGCGCTCTGGAACGTGTAACGTCCCAGTCCTGGCCAAGAGAAAATCGATTCGGTCAGTACCGTTCCGGTGAGCAGTTGCGCATAGGCCAAGCCCCCCAGCGTCACCACTGGCAGCAACGCATTCGGCAGCGCGTGCCCCATCATGATGGCTCGGCGCATCAGCCCTTTGGCGCGTGCGACGCGGATATAGTCCTGCGACAGTGCTTCCAACATCGCCGCGCGCGTGGTGCGGGTGATCAGGCCGAGAGTGCTGGCAGCGAGCACGATGGATGGCAGCACGAGATGCGCGGCAGCGTCCCAGAATGTGTCCCAGTCGCCGGCCAGCGGTGCATCGATCAGCATGATGCCGGTGACAGTGGGTGGCGGAAACGTGCTGGCGCTGATCTGTCCGGGACCCGGCGCCCACTCCAGTGCGCCGTAGAACACCGCCAGCATGACGAAGGCGAGCCAGAAGGTCGGCGCCGATACGCCGATCAGCGAGATGGTGCGCGCCAGGTGGTCGATCCAACTGTCCCGCTTCATCGCCGCGAGTACGCCGAGCGGCAGGCCGACCACCAATGAGAGCAGGAAGGCGATGGTGGACAGTTCCACCGTCGCCGGCGCGTATTGTGCGATATCCTCCAGCACCGGTCGCTGCGACGAGATCGAAACGCCAAGGTCACCATGAAATACGCCGGTGAGGAAGATCCAGTAGCGATCCCAGAGCGGCAGGTCGAGGCCCCATTTGTGGCGAAAGGCAGCGACCATGGTGGGGTCGCTGGCGGCGATGTCGCCAAGCTGGGTCAGCACGGGATCGCCGGGGACCATGTTGGCGATCAGGAAGATCACCAGTGTGGCCAGCAACACCATCAGTGCGGCAACGATGAGACGGGACGTCAGGTAGCGCAGCATCGGCGGACTATTGCCGATCGGGGTTGTGGAGCCAAGCAGGCGGGTGAGGTCGGCAAGGGTTCACACCGAGGGCAGCCGAGGAACCCTTGCCGACCTCACTCGATTGCCCTGCTTCACGGCGCGGCTATGATGGCGTCTCGGCTATCAGAACAAGGCGGGAGGCGGATGTGCGGGAAATCGGCTGGATCGGTCGGCGGGATGTGATGCGCCTGCTGGGTGCGGGCGGCGCGGCATTGGCTGCGGGGCTGCCCGAACGCGTGCATGCGGCGAGCGCAAAGAACACGCTGGTCCTGGGCCTCGATATCAGCGATTCCATCACGTTCGATCCGGCGCGCGAGGCGCAGTATACCCCGCCGATGACGCTGACCGCGGCGTATGAATCGCTGATCACCATGACGCCGGGCGACTACCTCAACGTGAAGCCGGCGCTGGCGACGGCGTGGGCGCGCACGCCGGACGGCAAGGGCTGGCGTTTCACCTTGCGCGATGGCGTGAAGTTCAACAGCGGTAACCCGGTCACCGCCGACGATGTGAAATGGTCGATCGATCGCGTGATAAACATCAAGGACCAACCATCACAATATGTCGCCAATGTCGACCAGGTCGTCACCGTCGATCCGCATACCGTGGATATTTTGCAGAAGGATCCGAACCAGCCGCTGCTGACGATTCTGTGCGGTCCGAATTTCGGCATCCTCGATCGCACGGTGATGGAGAAGCAGGGCGGCACGGCCGGCGCCGATGCGAAGACCGAGGACAAGGCCACCAACTGGCTCAACCAGAACTCCGCCGGGGCAGGACCGTTCACGCTGGCCGGGTGGACGCGCAACGCGCAGATCCTGTTGACGCGCAATCCGCATTACTGGCGTGGGCCGGCGTTTTTCGAGCACGTCGTGCTTCGCCATATGGGCGACAGCGCGACGCAGCTCCTGGCAATCAAGCGCGGCGACATCGATGCCGCGTTCAACCTGATTCCGGAGCAGGTGGCGACGCTGAAGGGCAACAAGGATGTTCGCGTCGAAGGGCTGGAGAGCCTCGACTTCGTCTACATGGCGCTGACCAGCGAGGTGGAATTCAACAAGGCGCTGGCGGTGAAGGAAGCGCGCCAGGCGGTCGCCTATGCGATCGACTATGACGGCATCATCGACAGCATGCTCGGCGGCCAGGCCATGCGCTGCGCCAGCTTCATACCGATCGGGCTGTATGGCTCGACCCGCGAGACGACGAAGGAGATCGGTTATCGCCAGGATCTCGATCGGGCAAAGCAGTTGCTGCAGAAGGCCGGCTTTCCTGACGGCTTTGAATTCAAGCTGAGCTACGGCGACGCCGCGGTATCGGGACTGTCCTACGCGGTGCTCGCACAGAAGCTGCAGTCGGACCTGGCGCGGGTAGGGATCAAGGTGAACCTGGATCCGATGGATCAGGTCAACCTCCGCACGCAGTACACCACCGCCAAGTCCACGGCGGTGCTGACCTTCTGGAATCCGTCGGGCGTGGAGACAGATCAGTGGGCGTCGGCCTCGGTGCTGCGCGTGGCGAAGCGCGTGCACTGGACCGTGCCAGACTCGCTGCTGAAGCTGGTGGTGTCGGCAGCCGGGGAGCAGGATGCCAAGAAGCGCGGGGCGCTGTATTTGGAATATGTGAAGGCGATGCTCGACCAGGCGAACCAGGTCATCCTGTTCCAGCCGATCTACCAGTTTGCGGTGCGCGACATCATCAAGAAGTTCCCGCTGACCGCGGCTGGGTGGGAAGTGGAACTGGGTCAGGCCAGCACATGACGTATCGACCATTCGATCTGACCGGCAAGGTCGCGCTGGTCACCGGCGGCAACGGCGGCATTGGCCTCGGCATCGCCAAGGCGGTGGCCGAGGCGGGCGCCGATGTCGCGATCTGGGGCACCAACGCGGCGAAGAACGCTGCGGCGCAGGCGGAATTGGCGCAGGCCGGCCGCCGCGTCGTGGCGCTGCAATGCGATGTGGGCGACGAAGCGGCGGTGGATGCGGCGTTCGCACGCACGCTGGAGGCGCTGGGCCGGGTGGATGGCTGCTTCGCCAATGCCGGTATCGGCGGCGGCGGCGCGGCATCGTTCCTGGAGATGACCAGCGAGCAATGGCATCGCGTGCTGCGCGTCAATCTCGATGGTGCGTTCTACACATTTCGCGTGGCGGCGCGACACATGGTCGAGCGCGGCGGCGACGGCGTGCTGGTCGGCACGGCGTCGCTCGCGGCGATCGAGGGATCCCCGCGCAGCGAGCACTATGCCGCGACCAAGGGCGGCATGATCTCCATGGTGCGTGCGCTGGCGGTGGAATTCGCCCGCTACGAGGTGCGTGCCCATGCGATTCTGCC
>DATAPW010000319.1:0-3845 GCA_036265005.1 Acetobacteraceae bacterium
CAATTGGTCGCCACGGAGGGGGGCCGGCGGCTCTATTCGCGCGGTGCGGACGACATTTCCGCAGCATTCCCGGAAATTCTCGAGGCGATGGATTTCCATGCAGTGCTCGATGGCGAGCTGCTGGTGATGCGCGATGGCCTGGCCGCGCCGTTCGCCGACCTGCAGCAGCGACTGAACCGTAAAATCGTGAGTGCCAGGATGATGGCGGAGTACCCAGTGGGGATCAGGCTGTACGACATGCTGTTCGAGGGCACAGGCGATGTGCGCGCCTTGTCGTTCGATGAGCGGCGAGCACGGCTGGAGGCCTGGTATGCACGCACGCGGCCGGCGCGGATGGATCTGTCAGAGCTGATCCGCTTCAAATCTCTCGATGAGCTGATGGTGTTGCGCGACGGCGCACGTGCCGCCTCGATCGAGGGACTGATGCTGAAGCGCGGCGACAGTGCTTACCTGCCGGGCCGCGTCAAAGGATTGTGGTGGAAGTGGAAGCGCGATCCGCTGACCATCGATGCGGTGCTGATGTACGCGCAGCGCGGACATGGCAAGCGCAGCAGCTACTACTCGGATTACACGTTCGGTGTATGGCGTGGCGACGAACTGGTGCCGGTGGGGAAAGCGTATTTCGGTTTCACCGATCAGGAGCTGGCGTTCCTCGATCGCTGGGTCCGCAACCACACCTCGGCGCGCTACGGTCCGGTGCGCGAGGTGGAAAAGACGATGGTGCTGGAAGTAGCGTTCGACGCGGCGCAATTGTCCAACCGCCACAAGTCCGGGGTGGCGTTGCGGTTTCCGCGGATTGCGCGCATTCGCACCGACAAGCCGGCGTCCGAGGCGGATCGGCTGGAGAGCCTGATGGCGCTGGTGGAGAACAAGCCAGCGGAGAGTGCTGCCGATTGACCGCATCGCAGGCGCGTGCTGCGCTCTGCCCTGCAATCAACCGGGGAGGGAAGCCTATGCCGCTGGTGCCCAACAACACCAAGCGCAAGATGCAGGCAGGCGGAGTAGCGCTGGGATTTGGCGTGCATCACTTGCGCAGCGCAGCCGCACCGACACTTGCGGCGGCCACCGGACATGACTGGCTGTTCCTCGACAACGAGCATGGCGCATTTTCGGTCCACGAGATCGCCCAACTCTGCATTGCGTCGCTGCCAACCGGCGTGACGCCGCTGGTGCGTGTCTGTGCCAACGCCATCGATGAAGCGACGCGCGCGCTGGACAACGGAGCGTTGGGCATCGTTATGCCGCATGTCGATACCGCCAAAGAAGCGCGGCGGATTGCCGAGGCATTTCAGTATCCGCCGAAGGGACGGCGAAGCTGGGGCGGCCCGCCGGCGATCTACGGCTACCAGCCACCTGCGATGGCCGAGGCACAGAAGGCAATCAACGACGAGATCATGACGGTGGTGATGATCGAGACCCCGGAGGCGGTGAAGAACGCCGGCGATATCGCTGCGGTGGATGGCATCGACGTACTGCTGATCGGCACCTCCGATTTGTCGTCGGAACTTGGCATTGCCGGACAGATGGGCCATCCCAAGCTGATCGACGCCTATGCAACCGTCGGCGCTGCTTGCAAGAAACACGGCAAGGTACTCGGCATGGGCGGCGTCTACGATGAGGAGAATGCATCGCGCTACGTCGGTATGGGTGCGCTGTTCGTGCTGACCGGTTCGGATCACAATTATATCGTGATGGGCGCCAATGCCCGTAGCGGGTTTTTCAACAATCTCCCGCGAACCGATGCGGAGGGATCGAAGAAGAACGTCAAGCAAGCGAAGGACTGATCGGAGGGAGGGGGGACACCATGGCAATTGTCCACAACGCCGCGAAACGGAAGCTGCGGCAAGGCGATATCGCTCTCGGCTTCGGGCTGCACCATCTCCGCAGCAGTGCCGCGCCGATGCTGGCGGCGGCGGCCCGGCACGATTTTTTGTTCATGGACATGGAGCACGGTGCATTCACAGTGCAGGAGGCGACGCAGATCTGTATCGCCTCGCTTGGCATCGGCATTGCTCCCGTGGTGCGGGTTTGCGCGGGGGCGCTGGACGAGGCGACGCGGCTGCTGGACAACGGTGCTCTTGGCATCGTGGTGCCTCACGTAGATACCAGAAAGCAGGCGCAGCGGATCGCCGACGCATTCCACTATCCGCCGATGGGTACCAGAAGCTGGGGCGGACCGCCGCCGATCTACGGCTATATGGCGCCCCATGTCGCTGAAGCGCAGCAGGCAATCAACGACGAAGTGCTGACGGTGGTAATGATCGAAAGCCCCGAGGCGGTGAAGAATGCCGATGACATCGCCGCGGTGGACGGTATCGACGTGCTGCTGATCGGCAGCTTCGATCTGACGTCGGAACTCGGCATTGCCGGACAGATGGGCCATCAGAAACTGATCGATGCCTATCAGTCGGTTGCCGATGCCTGCCACAAACATGGCAAGGCGTTGGGGATGGGCGGCATCAACGACGACGAGAATGCGCGGCGCTACATAGCCATGGGTTCGCGCTTCATCACGTCCGGCAATGACCACAGCTTTATCGTATCGGGTTCGATCGAACGGGCAAATTTCTACCGTGGCCTCGCGTCGGAAGCGGCCAGCGGTGCGGACAAGGCGAAGCGAAAGGAGCAAAGCTGAAGCGTGGATTCATGCTCGCGGCATGGTGAAGTGAACCCAGGGGCGGGGAGACAATTGGGTACAGGGTGACGGATCCGATGAAAGGGACGCTATGGCCACGCTGCAGAATACGCTCACCGGCCTGCGCAATCAGTTTGATCCATCCGGTTCCGGACAGATTACACCGGATACGCTGAGCCAGCCGTCAACGTTGAGCTTCATTGCCGACGATGTGGCGCGCGCCGCGGCGTCGGCGATCCCGGTCGCGCCGACGGTGGCAGCGCCTGGCGCGCCGTACCGCGCATTTTACGTTTTCGGCGACAGCCTGAGCGATACCGGCAATGTTTCGTTGGCGACCGCGGGCTTGGTGCCGGTTTCGCCACCCTATGCCGACCACAGCTTCAGCAATGGACCGGTCTGGGCGCAGGATCTTGCGCAGGACCTCGGACTTCCCGCGCTGCAGCCGAGCCTCGCGGGCGGAACGGACTTCGCCTACGGCGGCGCAGAGACGGGCCAGACGTCGGTGCACACTTTAAATCCGACGGACCTGCCATCACAGTTCGGTCAGTTTCTGGCGCAGGTCCCATCACCGCAGGCCGGGGCGTTGTACGGTGTATGGATCGGGTCCAATGACGTGCTCGATATCGCCAACAACACGTCGCTGACAGCGCCGCAGCAGCAGTCCGACGTCTCGGCGGCGGTGAACAACGAGGTGTCTGTGATCAGCGGAATGGCCGCGCATGGCGCACAAAATCTGTTGGTGCTGAACGTGCCTGATCTTGGAAAGACCCCGTACGAGACCGCACGCGGACCGGCAGTGGCGCAATCGGCATCGTCGCTGGCTTCGCTGTACGATACCGAACTGGCGACGGCGCTCCGCCCGCTCGAGGCGTCCGGTGCACTCAAGGTCGATCTTGTCGATGCTTTTTCGGTGCTGAACCGGGTCGCCGCCAACCCCGGTGCCTACGGCTTCACCGACGTTGCCGATCCGGTATGGAGCGGCAATCTTACCAGCAGCAGCAGCAGCGGCACCTTGCATGCGACAGGGTCCGCGCAGAACCAGTCCTTGTTCTTCGACTCGTTGCACCCGACCGCGCAGGCTCATGCGCTGCTTGCATCCGGTATCGCGGAGGGGCTGACCGGCACTGCGTGATCAGCTGTAGCTGGCAATAGCTGAAGTTCGTGCGTTAGCCTGTCACGCCATCGGGCAGTCTGCGAGTCGCGACACCAA
>DATAPW010000320.1:0-68265 GCA_036265005.1 Acetobacteraceae bacterium
CATCACCAGGCTGAACAACCCTGTTTGGCATGCGCTGACGGGCCCTCATGCGAGGTTCGCCCTTGGTCGTGGAAACGCCCGCCACTATCCCCGCGACATAGCTCCATTCTCCGGCATCGCTGAGCCAACGCCAGCAGCCTATGCCGATCTTGCGGCTGATCTTCCGCGTTACGCGGAAGCACGCCTGTTCAGGTTGAAGAACGAACCGGCGCCCCGCGGATGGGAGGTACTGAGCGCGCGCCGCATCCTCCAAATGCTGTGCGACGACAAGGAACTTCCGCCTGCACGGGAATCCGGAAGCCGGATTGTGACACTCAGTCCAGCGGACGTGCCGGATATGCTTGCCCTCGCTGAGGCAACCGAACCCGGTCCCTTCGCCGTCCGGACACACGAGCTGGGCGTTCACGTCGGGATCCGCGATGCGCGGGACGGTCGGCTGATCGCCATGGGCGGCGAGCGGCTCCGGCTCGACAATTGCGTCGAGCTGAGCGCCATAGCCGTGCATCCGGCGGCGCGCGGATGCGGCCTTGGCGCCGCCATCGTGGCCTCCCTGGTGCGGGCGGCAATTGCCCGGGGTGAAGTTCCGTTTCTGCACGTCTTCCCCAACAACCCGGCACTGCAGCTCTACCGGCGGCTGGGGTTTCGCGACCACGCCACGCTATGGGTGCTGTGGCATCGTCCGGTGGCCGAAGGCTGCTGATCCGCGACCGCAGCGCGACGTCAAGCTTCGAGGTTTTACTCCCTGCGGACGACAGCGCGTCACTGCAATCGCACCGCTTGCTGAAGTGTTGGGTCGCCGAACCGCAAAACTTGACTGGAGACCTGTACGAACAGACGCTTGCGGCCAAGGTGGCTCGGTTTGAGCGCCCGATGCTATCGGACGCACTCGTACAGGACGCCGCATTGCTCCATGCCGCGTCGGCGACGGATCGGAGGATCACCGACCTGCTGCGAAAAGGATTGGGCAATGTTGCGGTTGTCGGGTGTGATCGGTTGCGTGGATGTTGCCATGAAAATCATGCTGTCGCTTTTGCTGCTGACATTCTCATTCGTGAGCGCTTGCGCCCAAGCGGAGCACATCGACCGCATCGATATCGTCGATTACGGCACATACACCGCCCGAACGGAAGGTCACCTCACGGCGCCGGGCACCGCGGCGGGCAGGTGGAGCACCTTGGGCAACATTCAGCATGCCATGACCACCCAAACGGTCCCGGCGCAGCTTGGGACGCGGTTCGGCTTTAGCTACGTTGTGGTCGGCGAGCCTCAAGGGATGCTCGTGTCACTTCACGTAGTGACTATTTATCCGAGCCCCGGATTGAACAACCCAGCGAACCCTCCCGCGAGGGAGCGCGACGAATACGACCGCGCCGTACATGTGGGAGAGGAACTGTACACAGGCTACAGATTCGATCACGACTGGGAAGTTGTGCCCGGCACCTGGACTTTCCAACTCTGGTACGAAGGGCGCATGGCCGCTGAACAAAAGTTCACAATCGTTAGTCCGTAAAGCGGACCCGAAGCAAACGCACAGTCCATCTGTATCGGGCCACACAGTAAGGGCGCGATGGCGAAACCGAGCATAAACAGGCGCATCGTTAAGCCTGCCCGTGCGGGTGCGACGTGAAGAGTGGCGCCGGTTGCGGTGAGCGCTGGCAGGCTTATGTGCCGGACGGCGTGCTCGCGGTGGCGCCCCGGGCCACTCTCCCCATCATGTTTCGCGGCTGACTGCACCGCCTCTGATGACGCGGCGCGTGGAGTAGACAAGCGCTGCCAGTCAGGCAGCGATTCCCTGGTACCTGAACTCCATCATCATCCCGGTCGCCATGTGATAGAGGTTGTGGCAGTGGAGCGGCCATCGACCGGGATTGTCCGCATCGAAAGCAATGCGGACCCGGCCCATCATCGGCGGGACCAGCACCGTGTCGCGAACGGCCCCTTGGATCGTCCGGCCGTCGATCGCAACCACCTGGAACGCGTGGCCGTGAAGATGGATCGGATGCGCCATCATCGAGTGGTTGACCAGCTCGATCTCGACGCGCTGCCCCTTGCCTAGGATCAACGGCGTCGTCCGTGGCCAATATTCGCCATTCATCGACCAGGCATACGGTTTCATGGCGCCGGCAAGAGCAACTGTACGGACAAGATCAGCGGGGCGTAGCGGAAGCGGCGCCGTTGCGGCGAGTCGAGCCTCCAATGAATTGTCGACAGGCGGCGCAAGCTGCGCGTGATCCGCAATCCGTGGGATCTGCGCACCTGCTGTGGCGAACACAATTCCGGTCTGCTGCCTTGAACCTTCAAGCCGCGCACGAATTGGAAACACGCCGGCTCGCGGCAGATCGACCAGGATATCCAGGCGCTGAGCCGTCGCGATCGGGAACCGACTGCCGGCGACCGGGTGTACTGCGTGGCCGTCCGTTGCGACGACCTGGCCGACGAGTTCGCCGAGATCGATCCAGAATTGGCTGGAGGACGCGCCATTGATGATGCGGAGGCGGATCCGCCCGCTGCGCTCGACGCGTACGATCTCCGGATCGGCGAATGTTCGATCGTTGGCGAGGAGAGCATCGTAGTGAATGTCATTCAGGTCCATCTGCATGTGGGCCGGCTTAGACATGGAATCTGTCGCCGTCGCCATGCCCGGCATGGTCCGTCCCGCAATGTTCACCATTCCGCCGGCGCCCGGTGGCGGCGACGTGTCGCCAGCCTTGCGCTCATCACCTGCCTCGACATTTTCTGCCATGGCGCGTGCCGCGGCTGCGGTTGTGCCGACGAGGCCGGCGAGCACCTCGTCCGGCGTTCGAAAGGTAAAATCCTCCACCATAAGGACGACTTCCTGCCGGTCCTCGCGAAGCTCCGCCACGTCGTGGACAATAAGCGGCGCTGCCATGAGGCTTTGTTCCTGCATGGCGTGATGCGAGTGCATCCAATACGTGCCGGTGATCGGCGCGTAGTCATAGGGCTGAACGACGCCGCTTGCGATCGGCGGGGTTTGTGGCCACGGGAATCCATCCTGCATCCAGGGCGGAAGCTGCCCATGCCAATGCACAAGGGTGCGCGCGCCGGTTTCGTTCGCAAGCTCAACCCGGAAACGCTCGCCGGGGGCTAGACTGATACCCGAACGTCCGTCCGGGCCGATGAGGCCGAAGACCCGGGCCGGCCGGCCATTCACTTCGAGCACGCGTGTTGCAGCGTTGAGACGCTTCGGTGCGGCGGATGCGGCGCGCGCCCCGGCAGGCAGCGCACCGGCAGGCAGCGCACCGGCGGCAAGGGCGGCGCCGAGAAAACTGCGGCGGGAGACGGCCGTGCTCATGGCCGTCCCGTGTTTATGATGTCGCCGTGAGGGCTGTACCGAGTGCCCGGCCCAGCGCCAGCAGACCCGGTGAACCTGCAAAAGCGACGACAATTCGAGGTAAGGTATCCTCCCACCGCACCTCTCCTGGACGACATGCCGCGCACCGCGCGCCGACAGGCAGTGCGGCCAAGCGTGAATATCGGAGCCAGGCTTAAGAAGACGACTCTGCAGCAGTCATGAAGTCAGGCGCTCCGACGCATGGCCCCATGCGGTTTTTGAATTGGGGTGGTCGGCAGGCTGCCCGTATCTGGAGCCATCGACCTGATCGTCGTCATGAGCGATCTGGCTGTACTTGCAGGCGACGCAAATAAATGGAGCTTCCCGAAATGAAATCAACATCTGCAACAAGCCATCTCGCCGGACTTGGCTTGACTTGCGCTCTGCTCTGGTCGGCAGTCGGCACTGGCGTCGCCGTTGCGCAGACCGCCGCACCGCCGGAGGCCCCGGCGAGCCTCAACGCCATAGATTTTAATTTCGTCGGTCAGGCGAACCTGGGTGCCCCCTTCCAGATCGACTCGGGCCGGCTGGCGGATACCAAGGGCACGACCCCCGCGATCCGCAATTACGCCCAACTGATGGTCACCACCCATATTCCGGTCGTCAACGCGCTAAATGTAATCCTGAAGCAGAAGAACATCACTCCGTCGAACACGCTTTTGCATGGCGCTTACAACGCGATGATTGCCACACTCGAAGCGGACCGTGGCGCTGCGTTCGACCGGGATTATGTGAACGGCCAAGTTGAGTATCAAAAGGGAAATGCGGCGTTGTTCGAACAGGAGATCCAGAACGGCAGCGATCCTGAGCTGAAGGAGTTCGCGCGCCAGACCCTGCCGAAGATCGTGGACCATTTGCAGCGCGCCGAGAAGCTTGCCGCTACGGGCGGCCGCGTCGCCTCGAAATGAAGCGACGGTGACGCTGTGCGTTCGATGAACCGGCGCACTGAGCCAATAAACCGCTTAGGAAGAAACCCATCATGGGCATTGCCATCGCCAGCGGCCTGGTGTTCGTTGCCGTCGCGCTGCTTCCGCAGGCTGCGGCCGCACAATTTGCGGAAAAGAAGGTGCTGACTCTGGAGATCGCACGAAAAATCGTCGGGGCCGCCGAGTCGGAGGCAGAGCGCAACCACCTGGCCGGCGTTGTCGCTGTGGTCGATGACGGCGGATGGCCGATCTTGATCGAGCGCATGGACCACGCCGCCTATATCGCCAGTGTGGAGCTTGCGCCCGGCAAGGCCCGAACAGCCGCATTGTTCAAAAAACCGAGCCAGGCGCTCGAGGACGCGATCAACCACGGTCGCGTCGCCGCCGTTACGGCGCAGGGCTTCACCGAGATGCAAGGCGGGCTTCCAATCGTCGTCGATGGCGAGGTCATCGGCGCCATCGGGGCGAGCTTCGACACGCCGGAGCACGACGTGCAAATCGCGCAAGCCGGGCTCGCGGCCGTCCCTCATTGACCAGATCTTCCCGATAGGACTGCAAGCCGTACCAACGCGGGCCGCAATGCCACGCGGGGCGATCGGCTGAAGAACGGCTTGGCTGGTCAGAGCTTGCGCCAGCGCGGCTTGGACGGATCCACCAGTTCGAATTGGACGGGGGCGATTCCGAAAAGACCAATGACGGCCGGCTCATGTGCGTTCTTCTTGACCCCGTCATAGTGCGGGGTCCGCGCGACGCGCCTGACGAATCCTCCCGCAGGAACCGGAACCGTGTTCTCCGGATCGAAGTCGGCGCCGCTGTTCACCCACCACGTGCCGGAGAGCACCAGCGAGAGACGATCGGTCGCGTAGGTGTGCGGGGCACTCATATAGCCCGGGTACCACTTCATCAGCACAAGATAGGGTCCGGGCTTGTCCAAGCCGCCGTAGAGCGTCGCCACCTCGCCGCTATGCGGTGGAGAACCGGCTATCCAGCCGCCCCACTCGATCGCGCCGGGAAGGGAGATCTGAGTCTCCGACGAGTTGATTTTGCCGGCGAACGCCGCCTCGTTCGACAGAGCGAGCGACAGCGCGGCGAGGAGCGGAGCGACGACAAGTCCCCGCCGCGTCGAACAAATATCATGATCTGCAATGGAAGCATCCGGCGAAACTATCCCGTCGAGGATATTACGGTGATCCATTTTAGTCTCTCCTATTCTCAGCTTGAGGCTGGGTCGGCGATCTCGGGCCGTTGACCGACCGGTTCTGTTGGCTCTCGCGCTGTTTAGTTCGGCAAGTTTCGGCCATCGACGCCAGCACTCAAGCTGTTGCCAGGACAACGAGGACAATCGCGGTTTGCCGCCGGCGCCGCACTGCGGTGCGCAGCATGTTGGCGTATTTTGGATCGGCACCATAGAAAGTTTTGGGCTTCATCCTGTTGTTCTGGAACAGGTACGGCGTCCACTGGTGAGGCGCGCAAGGAAGGTTGACGCTCGGTTCTCGTGAAGCAGTTCCAGGAGGCTGTTGAGGCCAACTACGACCGCCCCCTGCTGATGTAGGAACTCTGTCGCATCATCGGGGTTTCGGAGCGGACGCTGCGCACGCTTTGCTACGAGCAACACGGTGTGTCGCCGCACCGCTTCCTGGCCCTAGGACGATTGCATCCGGCGCTGGTCGACCCGGTGGCGCAGCCGGAACCGGACGCCTCAGTACATCGAGGTCAGCACATTGCTGAGCCGCTTGCGCTCTTCCAGCGCACGGCCGGTGCCGAGGGCGACGCATTGCAGCGGGTTCTCCGCCACGCCGACCGCAAGACCGGTGGCGTCACGCAGCACCTGGTCCAGCCGGTGCAGCAGAGCACCGCCGCCAGTCAGCACGATGCCCTTGTCCACGATATCCGCCGCCAGTTCGGGCGGGGTGTTCTCCAGCGCCACCTTCACCGCGTCGACGATGGCACTCACCGGCTCGAACAGGCTTTCGGCGATCTGCCGCTGGCTCACCAGCACCTCGCGCGGCACGCCGTTCATCAGGTCGCGGCCGCGCACCTCGCGCAGCGGGCCGGCATCGCCGTCCTCGAGCTGGCTGGCGGCGCCGATGTCCATCTTGATGCGTTCGGCCGAGGACTCGCCGATCAACAGATTATGGTTGCGGCGGATGTAGCTGATGATCGCCTCGTCCATCTTGTCGCCGCCGACGCGGACACTGCGCGAATACACGATGCCGCCCAGCGAGATCACCGCCACTTCCGTGGTGCCGCCGCCGATGTCCACCACCATCGAGCCCGACGGCTCGGTCACCGGCAGGCCAGCGCCGATCGCCGCGGCCATCGGCTCCTCGATCAGCGCCACCTTGCGCGCGCCGGCACTTTCGGCGCTTTCCTGGATGGCACGGCGCTCCACCGCGGTGGAGCCGGACGGCACGCAAACGATGATCAAAGGCGAGGCAAAGCCGCGCCGGTTATGCACCTTGCGAATAAAATGCTTGATCATCTCCTCGGCGACCTCGAAATCGGCGATCACGCCGTCCCGTAGCGGCCGGCTCGCGGTGATGTAACCAGGGGTCCGGCCGAGCATCTGCTTGGCCTCCTCGCCCACCGCGACTACCTGCTTCTTGCCACGCACATCGGCGATGGCGACCACCGAGGGTTCTGCCAGCACAATGCCTCGGCCTTTGACGTAGACCAGCGTGTTGGCGGTGCCGAGGTCGATGGCCATGTCGGCGGACATGAAGCCTAGCATCCGCGAGAACATCAAATGAGCCTCTGGTCTGAGAATTGCCGGGAAACGGTGGGCTTAGCCCTGCTGACTGCTGTTAACAAGAGCTTGAAGGTCCGCCCCGGCATCGCCGCATTCCAGCCACTGGATTTCCTCCCCCGCGGGAGACGGTGGCCGCATTTCCAAAGTCACGGGAGGATGACCGATGACACGTAAGATCGCTTTCGGATTGGCCTTGGGTAGCCTGCTGTCGGTCCTGGCCGGCTGTGGCGAGAGCCCTGGCACGCGTGCGGTGACCGGCGGCCTGCTGGGCGCCGGTGCCGGCGCCGGCGTGGCGGCGGTGACCGGCGGCAGGCCGGCGACCGGCGCGCTGATCGGCGGCGGCGTGGGCGCGGTCGGCGGCGCCGTTACCGCACGGTGAGCGGCTGACGACTTCCACCACGATACTGAAAGCAAAGGAGTGTCTTTCATGCGCCGCGGCATCGCGACGAGCCTGGTTCTGGTCCCTTTGACCCGGGGTCTGGCGGGATGCGGCTATAACCGGGGCGACCGCGCCCTGTCGGTGGCCTGATCGGCGCCGGCGGCGGTGCGGCGATCGCGGCGGTGACCGGCGGCAGCCCGCTGGTCGGCGCGGCGACCGGCGGTGGCGCCGGCGCGCTGGGCGGTGCGCTCACCAGCGGCCACGACATCAACCTGGGCCGGCCGGTCTGGCGCTGACCGGCCGGCCGGCGGACACCGAAGCGGGGGTCAGGGCGACGTCAACCCGGATCCCCGCACCGGACCGCAGGTCCACAGGACCCGGCCTACCACTTCGACGGTGCCGGCCTGGGCCGGCGACACATGCTCGCTCTCGTATGCCGCATTGTCGCTGATCAGCGTCAAGCTGCCATCCAGCTTCGGCTGGACACGTTTCACGAGCCTCTCGCCGGCAATCTCCAGCACATAGACGCCGAAGCTGCGGAACTTGTTCTCCGCGATGTCGACCAACAGCAGATCGCCATCCCGGATGCCGGGGAGCATCGATTCGCCGACGGCGGTCTCGACCAGCAGATGGTCCGGCTCAATTCCTAGTGTCGAGCGGATCCAATCGTGGCGGAGCGCGATGAACTCTGCAGCGAGTGGAGGGACGGCAGACTCGGGACCGGCAGCCGCGGCCTCCGGACGCTTCGGCAGGAGGACGAATTCCTGGTGGCTGAGCGAAAGGTCCGATTGGTTGGCGGCACCACGGCCGCGTGGCGGCTTGCCCACGCTCTGCAACCGCGGTTCGGGGCCCTCGCCCATCGCCAGCCAGCCGACGGTAACCGCCGCCGCCTCGGCCAGGGCCACCAGCCGTTCGCGGCTCGGTTCTGCCTCGCCCTTGAGCCATTTGCGAAAGGCCGAGGGAGAAACCCCGGTCGCCTTGGCCAGCCGGTCCGCGCTTGGCCAATGGCGCAGGATCACATGCAGGCGAGCAACAAACGCCGTGCGATCCGCCATGGCGGCGTTCGGGTTGGTTTTAACATTCTCTCTGGCACGTGACATTTACCTGTGACCCACTCAAAGTCTCGACACTTTTAAGCTAGATTCCCGACTCCTTTCGAACGTTGAGGCCAGATGATCGTAATACTTTTCGGAAGCTAATTCTCCAGAGAGAATGAGCAGGATGCAATGAAAGATTCTGAGAGCAATCCAGCTGACCTACCGACGGCCAACCCGCCGGACCTCGCGACGGACTGGCATCCGGCCGATGTGCTCGCCGCGCTGAAGAAACGCGGCATGAGTTTGGCTGGCTTATCGTTGGCCAATGGCTACCACCCAACGGCGGCGGGCAAGGCGCTGAAGCAGCCGTGGCCGGCGATGGAACTCCTGGTCGCCAAGGCAATCGGGGTCGCGCCGCAGACCATCTGGCCGAGCCGCTACGATGCCGAGGGGCGGCCGCTGCCGCGCGCCAAGTCGTGATGGCGCCCGCGGCCAGGCGGCGAATAGTGCCGGGGCGAGGCTGAGCCGGCTGGTCGCCGGCAGGTTTTGCGCCGCCAGCGGTGGGAAAGCGCGCCGGCGGCTGTGTCGTCGGCCATCGGCGGCACAAAGCGGTTAGCGCTAATCGCGGTTCGGCACTTTCCGACATCCTCGCTGTCTCCGCCATCGCAGGCTTTTTGATTGGCTTGGCTCGGTCCACACTGAAACGTGGATGCAGCACGGCGGGTTTTATTCACACATACCAGCGACGCTGGAGAACCAAATGACTGCAACTCTGCATCCAGAAAATGGTTCCGTTCATCCGATCGGTATGGTGGTGGATGATGACGAACTCGTGCGTGAATCCGTTGCCGCCATCCTCGAGGACCTGTGCGACCACGTTTACCAGGCGTCGGATGGACAGGAGGGGCTCGAGGTCCTCGCCGATCATCCCGACATTTCGCTGATCGTCACCGATATTGCCATGCCGCGCCTGGATGGCGTGGCCTTCGTCGGCCGCGCACGGCGATCGCATCCGGCACTGAAGGTGCTGTTCCTCAGCGGCCTGCAGCGCCCTCCCGCAGCCGAGGAATTCCTGCCCAAGCCATTCATGCGGCGCGCGCTGGTCTCGGCGGTGCAGCATCTGCTGACCGACAGCTAAACTAGACGGCGCTCAGCCGGGCATTGCCTGTTCGATCGCTGCCAGCAAGGCGTTCAGGCTGAACGGCTTTTGGATGAACGGCCGCCGGAGACCCGGCAGGCAGTCAACCATGTCGGGATGGCCCGACATCAAGATGACCGGCACGCCCGACCGATCGGCCATCGGCACAAGATGCGGATCGAGCCCGCCCGGCAGGGTGCAATCCAGCAACATGGCATCGATGCCACCGGCGCGCAGGCGGTCCAGCGCCGCAGCGGAAGTTTCAGCCCGACTTGTCTGATAGATCCCCTCGAGTGCATCCACCACGACTTCGCCGACGAGTGGATCGTCTTCTACGACCAGGATGTGGGATCGACTGGCCATTGCACCCTTGTTTCC
Organism: Acetobacteraceae bacterium; assembly: GCA_036265005.1. Lineage (GTDB taxonomy): Bacteria > Pseudomonadota > Alphaproteobacteria > Acetobacterales > Acetobacteraceae > JAMXLO01. The sequence goes on from DATAPW010000320.1 coordinate 9,960, forward strand.
TTGGCGGCAAAGCAGGCCGCGTCTCGGGTCCACTATGCTTACAAGTGTGCACAATGTTTCCAAAGTGTCGGACCGCACAATCGCGCCATTGTTATTTTCTGCATGGAGAAGAAGAAATTCGCCGTGCAGCATCAATACTTCATCGTCAGTCGGATTTGGCGCGCACTTCACGACCGAGCGCCTGTTCGTAAACACGAATGACGGAGGCACTGTCGTCGCCGCCCATTCCCCGGGCGCGCGCGATGCGCATCAGGTTCATCACCTGCGGCGCGATCATGCCGGGAACGCCGAGTTCATCGGCCAGTTCGAGCGCGAGGCGGAGGTCCTTGTGCGCCAGGTCGAGTGCGAAGGTGGCCTGGAATTCGCCGTTGAACGCCTTCTCCGACATGTTGCGGAACGCCGAGGAATTTCCGCTGGCATTGCTGATCACCTGTTGCAGCTTGCGCAGGTCGATGCCTGACATCGCGCCGATCATCAGCGCCTCGGCCGCGGCGGCAGCATTGCAGAAAGCCAGCATGTTATTGACCAGCTTGGCCACCGAACCCATGCCGATCTCGCCGACATGCACCACCTCGCCGCTGAACGACTTCAGCAGCGGCAACTGGTTCTCGAACACTGCCGCGTCACCGCCGACCATGATGACGATGGTGCCGTCGGTCGCGCGCGACGTGCCGCCGGACACCGGTGCCTCGAGCATCTGGATGCCCTTGGCGCGCATGCCGTCGTTCACCCGTCGCGCGGTGGCCGGCGAGTTGGTGGAAAGGTCGATGTAGACCGTGCCGGGCCTGGCGTGCGCGGCGATGCCGTCGGCGCCCAGCGTCACGTCCTCGACGTTGCGCGGCATCGGCAGCGAGGTGAACACCACGTCGCAGCCGGCAGCGACCTGCGCCACCGATGCACCGGGGCTGGCGCCAAGGTCGGTGCAGGCCTTGATCGCCGCGGGATTAAGGTCGAACACGACGACTTCATGGTTGGTGTTGCGGATGATGTTGCGGCACATGGGTCCACCCATGTTGCCGACGCCGATGAAGCCGACCTTCATTGCCGTGTCCCCCCTTGTGTGCCCTCGCTGCCTGCCAGCATGACGTACCGTGTGGCGGCGGGACAGGGGCCGTCACCGCGCATCAACGCGGCGATCCGCTCCAGCAACTGCTGCGCGACGTCGCGCCAGGCCAGACCCGGGTCAGCCGGCACGGTGCCGGGCGGCTCGGTCGGCGCGGCATCCAGCAGGTTGCGCAGCACCGAAGCCAGGCTCGCGGCGTCCGGATCGCACAAGGTGGCCAGTCCCTCGTTGCGCAACTGCTCGATCAATCCGCCGACGCGGGTGGACACCACTAAGCGCCCCGCTGCGATCGCCGCCGGCGCAACGCCGCTCTGGCTGGCTTCCTTGTACGGCAGCACCAGCACGTCGGCCCAGCCGATCAGCGCACCGACCTCATCCTCCGGCACCCAGCGGTTCTCCACCGTCACGCCTGGCAGCGCCCGCAGCGCCGCCAGTTCAGCACTTTCCGGCCCGCTGCCGACGACACGCACTTCCCAGCCACGCCGGTTGCCAAGCAGCCGCAAGGCGGATGCCAGCAGATCGAGCCCCTTGTACGGCAGCAACCGCCCGAAGCAGAGCAGCCGCAGCGCGCCGCCATGCGCGCGCGGCGGCGGCGGCATGGGGCCGAACATGAACGGCGGATGCGATACGACGAGCAGCCTGGCCGGATCCACCAGTTGCTGCTCGAGCAGCCGCGCGGCGACGTGTTCGCTCAGTGCGACGACCGCATCGGCACGGCGCGTCAGGCGCCGCTGCAGGATCATCAGCAGCGGCATGACATCGCCCGGATGCGCGTCGGCATCGTGCACCACCACGACAGCCGGTACATGCAGGCGCCGCAGTGCCACCAGCAGCAGCAGGTCGAGCGGACCCGGCATGGCGCAGATCGCGCCGTCGAGCCTGAGCGCCGCGAGCCGCCGGGCGAGGTGATGCACCAGCAACGGCGCCTTCGCCAGGCGCCAAACCAGTCCGGCGACGCTTCCGTAGGTCTCGACCGGCAGCTCGCAATAGGGCGGTGCCGGGCCTTGCAGGATTTCGGCGCCGGTGGACAGCGACAACGGAACCTCGGTGCCAGGAATCAGCCGCAGCCCGTCGGCCAGCGCCGCTGCAAAGCGCGGACCCGCACCGCGACGCCCCCATTGCCAGACCAGAACCCTCATGCCGCCATCGAGACACCCACGGATAGCCCCAGGTCACGCACCGCATTCGCCAGCGGATCGGCTCCGAGCCTCGCCGTGATCGAATTCCTGGCACGCGCACCGAGCGCGGCGCGCTCTGCGGCATCATCGGCCAAGCGGCGCAACTGCGCTACAGCTTCCTGCATGTCCGGGTCCGCCCAGACCGCACCATTCACGTCATAGACATGGCGCGCATCACGTGCCGGTACCAGGCGATAGCCCACCAGCGCGGCGCTGGCTTCGTCCATGAAGTCCATGTTGCCCGACCATCCGGTGGCGATCACCGGCTTGCCAAGCTGCATGGCCTCGGCCGGCACCAGGCCAAGTCCCTCGGCGCGGTGCAGCGAGATGACGATGTCGCTGCCGGCGATCAACGCGGCGTGGTCGGCAGCGGACAGCAGGCTGGTGTCGATGCGGATGTTGGGTGCGGCGGCGGCCGCAGCGCGAAGCACGGCGAAGTCGCGGGGAAAATGCGCGGGGTTGCCCACCTTGAGCAGCAGCAGGCGATCCTTCCGGTCGCCGAACGCCGCGCGGAATGCGGCAATCGCCGCCATCGGATTCTTGCGCTCGAACGAGGATGCCAGGTTGAACGACATGAGTACGACAACGGCGGTATCCTGCAGACCGAAGGCCGCACGGTCCAACGACGAGCGTAATGGCGGCAAGACCCCCAACGGAGGCGGCACCACGCGCACGCGGCCCGGCGTAACGGTCTCGATGGCCGTTGCTGTGAAGCGCGACGGCACCCATATTTCGTGCACGAACCGAAGGGCCGGGTGCCATTCCACCGGCATGACGGGCAGTTCCCAGGCCCAGTAGCCGACGACACGCCGGCCGGGCAACAGGGCACGCGGCAGGCGCAACAACGCGGCGGGCAACATCGGCGCGTTGACATGTATGACCAGCGGCACGCCCGGTGGTGGCAGTGAGATTTGTTTTGCTGCCAGATCGAGTGGCCAGCAATCGACGCCGCAGCCTTGCAGGCCACGCAGCATCAGCCGCGCCGCTTCGCCTAGACCGGTGGCCTGGGCGAGGTCGCCGGCCACGGCAATCCCATGCCGTGCCGGTGGCGGCGCACGATCCGGCCGTGGCGCAATGGCTGCGGTCAGCGCCGTGAACAGCCGCCGGCGTGGACGCGCGGGGAGCAGGCGCCAGGCTCGATGCAGCGGTCGCAGGATGGCCATGCGCCGAGGGTGACGCGCATTGATTAACCGATATTAAACTTTGCGCCGCGACGTTCAGTGAGCGTCGTTCAGATGGCAGGCGCTCCGGTGCCCCGACGCGATCTCGCGCAGCCGCGGGGCTTCTTCGGTGCAGCGCGGCATGGCGTGTGGGCAGCGTGGATGGAAGTGACAGCCGGATGGCGGCGCGAGCGGGCTGGGGATTTCGCCGGTCAGCGCCGTGAAGCGCCGCTTGCGCGCCTCGATGCGCGGCACTTCGGCGAGCAGCGCCTGGGTGTAGGGATGGTTGGGTCGGGCGAACACCTCGTCGGCCGGAGCGCTTTCGACGATGCGGCCGAGATACATGATCAGCACGCGGTCGGAGAGGTGTTCCACCACACCGAGGTCATGGCTGATGAACAGGTAGGTGAGGTCGAGTTCGCGGCGCAGATCCATGAACAGGTTGAGGATCTGCGCCTGGATCGACACGTCCAGCGCCGCCACAGCCTCGTCGCACACCAGGAACTCCGGCTGCACGGCGAGCGCGCGGGCGATGCCGATGCGCTGGCGCTGGCCGCCGGAGAACTGGTGCGGATAGCGCCGCTTGAATGCCGGATCGAGGCCGGCGCGACGCAGTTGCGCATCGAGATAGGCGTCGAACCCGTCGCGCTTCACCAGGCCATGCACCAGCGGCGCCTCGCCGACGATATCGGCCACGCGCAGCCGCGGATTGAGCGAGGCATACGGGTCCTGGAAGATCATCTGGACCTTCAGCTTCGCATCGCGCGCACGGTCTAGTGGCAGCGTGGTGATATCCGTGCCCTTGAACATCACCTGCCCGTCGGACGGCGGCATGATGCCGGCGACCATGCGGCCGAGCGTCGATTTGCCGCAGCCGGATTCACCGACCAGGCCGACCACCTCGCCGCGTGCCACCGCGAGGTCCACATGATCGACGGCCTGCACCACTTCGTTTCTCGGCGCCGAACCGAACCGACGCGACAGCGAACGCGCGAGGCGGGCGGCTGCATCGTAGGTCGGGCCGAAGCGCTTCGACACGCCGCGCAGTTCGATGATCGGCGCTGTGGTCATGCCGGCATTCCCATCATGCCGGCACGCCGATCAGCGGATGGAAGCAGCGCGCGGTCTGGCCGGGCACCGGTTGCGATGGGTCCGGCTCCTGCTCGCACACCGTATCTGCCCGCGCGCAGCGGGTGCGGAACGCGCAGCCGGGTGGCAGCGACAGCAGGCTTGGCGTCATACCGGGAATCTGCCGCAGCTTCTCGCCGCGCTTGTTGCGGCTGGGCACGCTGCCGATCAGGCCGTGGGTATAGGGATGCACCGGGCGGTCCAGCACCGCTTCCGCCGGACCGGTCTCGACGATGCGGCCCGCGTACATCACCGCGATGTCGTCGGCGAGGCCGGCGATTACCGACAGGTCGTGGGTGATCCAGATCAGCGCGGTGCCATAGGTGGTGGCAAGCTTCTGCACCTCGGCGAGGATTTGCGCCTGGATCGTGACGTCCAGCGCCGTGGTGGGTTCGTCGGCAATCAGCAGGTCCGGATGGTGCAGCAGCGCGATGGCGATTGCCACGCGCTGGCGCATGCCGCCGGAGAACTGGTGCGGATAGGACGCCAGCCGTTCGTCCGGACTGGGAATCCCGACCATGCCGAGAGCGTCGCGCGACCGGCTGCGCGCCTCGGCGTGCGAGACCTTCGTGTGGGCCTGCACCGCCTCGATCATCTGCGTGTCGATGCGCAGCACCGGGTTCAGCGTCATCATCGGGTCCTGGAAGATCATCGCGATGCGGTTGCCGCGCAGCGCACGCATCTCGCGTTCCGACAGTTTCGCGAGGTCCTGGCCCTGATACAGGATCGAGCCGCCGGCGATGCGGCCGGGCGGATCGACCAGGCCGATGATGGAGAACCCGGTGACAGTCTTCCCGGAGCCGGACTCACCGACCAGCCCCAGCACCTGGCCGCGCGCGATGGCGAACGACACATCGTCCACCGCCTTCACCACGCCGGCGCGGGTGAAGAAATGCGTGCGCAGGTTGCGCACCTCGAGGGTTGCGGTGGTCACCGCTTCAGTCGCGGGTTGAGCACGTCGCGCAACTGGTCGCCGACCAGGTTGATGGCAACGATGGTGACCAGCAGCGCGATCCCCGGATAGAAGCTGATCCAGTACTTGCCCGACAGCATGTACTGGTAGCCGTTGGCGATCAGCAGGCCGAGAGACGGTTCGGTGATCGGCACGCCGAGGCCGAGGAACGATAAGGTCGCTTCAAGGGCGATGGCGCGGGCGACCTGCTGCGTGCCGACGACGATCAGCGGCGGCAGGCAGTTCGGCAGCAGGTGGCGGAAGATGATGCGGTGCCGTGGCAGCGCCAGGCATTCGGCTGCCTCGATGTATTCGCGCTGCCGCTCCACCATCGCGGAGGCGCGCACGGTGCGTGTGTAGTAAGCCCATTCGACGATGACCAGCGCCAGCACGACGTTCATCACGCCCTTGCCGAGCATGGCGAGGATCATCAGGGCGACCAGGATGGAGGGGAAGGAAAGCTGGAGGTCCACGAAACGCATGATGGCGGCATCGGTGCGGCCGCCCGCATAGGCGGCAAAAAGGCCGAGTGCGGTGCCGAAGACGCAGGCAATGAGCGCCGATCCGACGCCGACGCCGAGTGAGATGCGCAGGCCGTAGAGCATGCCGGAGAACATGTCGCGGCCCTGGTCGTCCGTACCGAGGATGTAGGTGTAGCCTGCGCCCGATGCCGAGCCAGGCGGCAGGCGTCCGTCCATGATGTCGAGCTGCGACAGGTCGTATGGGTTCTGCGGCGTGATGACGGACGCGAAGATCGCCAGCAACGCGATGAGGACGAACACCATGAGGCCCAGTAGGGCGACGCGCGACGCGGCGAATTCCGCGACGAAGCGGCGAAACGGGGTTTCCTCGCGGATGGCGGGAAGCGTGGTGATGCTCATGGCGGTGGCATCCTGCCGCAACGGATGGCCGGGACAGGCCCGGCCATGACGTTCGGTGCACCGCCCCGCCAATCGTCATGGCCGGGCCTGTCCCGGCCATCCGGAGTGGTTCGGGGCCCCCTCACCGCTTGGCCTCCAGGCGCACCCGCGGATCGAGCAAGGTGTACAAGAGATCGACCACCAGATTGATGGTCACGAACAGCAGCACGATCATCATCAGGTAGGCGACGATCACCGGCCTATCGAGCACGTTGATCGAATCGATGATCAGCTTCCCCATGCCAGGCCAGGCGAACACGCTCTCGGTCACCACCGCAAATGCAATGGTGGAACCCAGCTCCAGCCCGACCACCGTCACCACCGGGATCATGATGTTCTTCAGCACATGCACGAAGATCACCCGCGCCGGCGTCAGCCCCTTGGCGCGGGCGAATTTGACGAAGTCCATCGGCAGCGTCTCGCGCACGCCGGCGCGAGTCAGGCGCAGCACCAAGGAGATATTGAACAGCGACAGGTTCAGTGCCGGCAGCACCAGATGGCGCAATCCATCCAGGGTCAGGAACGACCACTGCACGCCGAGGAACTCCGCCGTCGCGCCGCGGCCGGTACTCGGCAGCCAGCCGAGTTGCACCGCGAACACCATGATCAGCATCAGCCCGACCCAGAATGTCGGCAGCGAGAAGCCCAGGATGCTGCCGGCCAGGATGGTCCGCGCCACCGCGCCTTCCGGATACAGCCCGGCATACAACCCCAGCGGGATGCCAAGTACGATCGACATCAGCACGGCCGTCACCGCCAGTTCCATGGTCGCCGGCATGCGTTGCGCGATGAGCCGCAGCGCCGGTTCGTTGAACACGAAGCTGCGGCCGAGATTGCCGTGCAGCGCGTCGTTGACGAACAGCAGGTATTGCTTCCACAGCGGCTGGTCGAGGCCCAGCGCGGCGATGATCCGCGCGCGCTCCGCCTGGTCGGCCTCGGGCGAGATCAGGATATCGACCGGGTTGCCGATCACATGCACGCCGATGAACACGATCACCGACATGACGAGTACAACGAACAGCGCCTGGATCAGCCGCCGGATCAGCCAGGTTGTCATTCAGTCTCCCGAGCCCCTGGTCCAGCTTATAGCTGGCGCTCCCACAGCGAACCAGTGGCCGACATTCCTCAGGCAGCCCGCCGGCGCTCCTGGGCGCCGTCGAGCAGGTAGCTTGTGGTGCATTCGACATCGAGCCGGAGCTCGATCGGTCCAGTGAGCCCGCTGAACAGAACTGCGGGCAGCATTGCCTCGCCGGCGGTCCAGCGCCAGCCATTGGTCGGTTCGAAAGCGTGGAATCCGCCTGCCAGCATCGGATCCTCCGCATCGAGCCAGCGCTCGCGGCGACCACCATACGCTGCAGCGCCACGCCGAGTGTGCGTTCATCGCGGGCCACGCCGATAACCGCGGGAACGCTGGCACGCGAAACGATGTGCACATGGTCCCTTGGCACGTCCAGATGGAAAATAGATACCGCACCGTTCCGGACGCGCGGATTGACGCGCACGCCGTCGACCAGAAGATGCAGATCGGAATCGTCGGTCAGCGGCAACCCCCGGGCGCAGGCCGGCACGCCGCAGGCCGAGCAATCTCGTCGGACAAGGTGCCAATGATCGTGCCGTAGTTCGTTACGGTTCCCTCGACGAGCGACGCCGTCGCGTTGCTGAAGTCGCTCCACGCGCCGTAGCCGTAGGCGATGACCCTGGCAGTCGATGCAACCGGGCCACTGGCATCGTTGACGACAGTACCGCCTGGCTCAACACGACGCCTCGGGCCATTCTGCGCTGTCACCGTGCCGAGATTGACGACGGTTCCCGCGCCCAAGTTGATTTAGGTTCCCGGATTGGGGATGATGACAGGCCCGGTAATCGCGATGCCCTGCACATTGCCGTACACGGTGGCATTCTGCTGGTTGGTGACCGCGGCTCCATTCCACGTGGGCGGGCAAGCTGGCGGTGTGCGGCCCTGCGCTCCAGGGCGCTGACGCAATAGGAATCCGACTGCAATCGAACAATGTGACCAATCGCAAAACTGCGCTGGTTCCCCGTCCCCACCGACCTGTATAAGCTGTCTCGAATGAATGCCTCCGACACCATCGCGCCACGCCTCAATACCGCGGAACTGCTGGCCCGGCTCGTGTCCTATGACACGACCAGCCGCAATTCCAATCTGGAATTGATCGGCTTCGTCCGCGACTATCTGGACGCCCACGGAATTCCGTACCGTGTCAGTACGGATGCGACCGGGGAGAAGGCCAACATCCACGCCATCATCGGACCGCAGGAGGCGGGCGGCGTCGCGCTCTCCGGCCATGTCGATACCGTTCCGGTGGACGGCCAGGCCTGGAGTGCCGATCCCTTCACGCTGCGGCGCACGGATGGCCGGCTGTATGCGCGCGGCTCCGCGGACATGAAGGGCTTCGTCTCCGCCTGCCTCGCGGCGGTGCCGGATTTCAAGGCGAAGCCGTTGGCGCGGCCGCTGCACCTGTTCATCAGCTATGACGAGGAAGTCGGCTGCCAGGGAGCGCAGCGGCTGATCGAGGACCTGGATGCGTCCGGCCTGAAGCCGTCGCTGTGCGTGGTCGGCGAGCCGTCGGGCATGCAGCCGATCCTGGCGCACAAAGGCAAGCTGAACCTCCGCGTGCGGGTGCGCGGCCTGCCCGGTCATTCCAGCGAGCCGGGCAAAGGGGTGAATGCCGTCCAGGCCGCCGGCGAGGCGATCGCCTATATCGCTGCCGAGGCGCGGCGGCTGGCGCAGGAAGGCCCGTTCCAGGACGGTTTCGATCCGCCGCACACGACGATCCATGTCGGCACCATCCAGGGCGGCACGATCCTCAACATCATTCCCGAACGCTGCGAATTCATCATGGAATGGCGCAACATCCCCGGCGATGACGCGACGCGCCATGTGCAGCGCCTGCGCGATTTCGTCGCGCGGAGCATCGAACCGGCGATGCATGCGGTGCACCGTGGCACCGGCTTCGACTTCGAGGTGCTCACCACCATGCCCGGCCTGTCGCTCGATGCCGACCATCAGCTGACCGCAATCGTCAAGCAGCTCACCGGCTCGAACAGCACGGGCAAGGTCAGCTACGGCACGGAAGGCGGCTATTACCAGAACAGCGGCATCCCGACGATCATCTGCGGTCCCGGCCATATCGCGCAGGCGCACCAGCCCGACGAGTGGATCGCGCAGGACCAGCTCGACGCGTGCGACGTGTTCATCCGCCGCCTGGCGGATCGATTGCTGACCTGAACCGGGCGCTCACTGCGCATGTCCCCGATCGCCCCGCCACCGCTGCCGTCATTCGAGGTCCACCTGTCTGCGCCTGACATCGGCAGATGGATCGCCGGGAACACCGGGATTGGCGGATTCACCACGCGCAGTTCAGGGCAGCCTGGGCCGCATGTTGCGCTGCTGGCGATTTCGCACGGCAATGAGATCGCCGGCGCCATCGTGCTCGATCGGCTGCTGGCGGCCGGCGTTGCGCCAGTACGCGGCGAGCTGACATTCGGCTTCGTCAATCTCGCCGCGTATGAACGTTTCGATCCGCGCCAGCCCACCGCATCCCGCTTCGTCGATGAGGACATCAACCGCGTATGGGACCTGGCGACGCTGGACGGCGGGCGACATTCGGTCGAGCTCGACCGCGCGCGCGAGATTCGTCCGCTGATCGACAGCGTGGACGTGCTGCTGGACCTGCATTCGATGCTGTGGCCGTCCGACCCGCTGATCCTGTGCGGCACGTCATCGAAGGGACGCGACCTGGCATCCGGCGTCGGCGTGCCTGAACTGGTCGTTGCCGATCATGGTCATGCCACCGGGCGCCGCCTGATCGACTATGTGCGGTTTGCCGAAGCCACCACGCCATGCTCGGCCAGCCTGGTGGAAGCCGGACAGCATTGGGACACGCGCACCGTTGACACCATGTTCGCCAGCGTGTCCGGCCTGCTGCGGCATCTTGGCGTGGTCGCGCACCATCCGGCACTGCCGCCGGCGCCGGCATGCGCGAACCAACGTTTCGCCGAGGTCACCATGGTCGTCACGGCGGCCAGCAGCAATTTCGCCTTTGTGCAGCCGTATCGCGGCTGCGACATCATCGCACGCCGCAATACGCTGATCGCACTGGATGGCGAAACTGAGATCCGCACACCGCACGACGACTGCCTGCTGATCATGCCGAGCTTGCGGCCAAGCCGTGGCCACACGGCAGTGCGCCTGGCGCGCTTCGTCACGGCATGAATCAAAGCACATCAGCGCCATTGCCGGCGTTGCTGACCGGCGTGTAGCAGCGGGGCGGAGGCGAGCGCCCGCTATGCGTCTCGCACCAGGTTCACCGCGGCGCCGGCGCGGAACCAATGCAACTGTGATGCGCTGAAGCTGTGCCGCAGCCAGAGTGTTTCGTTCGTGCCGTCGGCGTGCGTGATCCGGCACTCGACCGGCTTGCCCGGCGCAAGGTGTGCAATCCCGAGCAGACTGATCCGATCATCCTCGCGAATCCGCTCCCAGTCCGCGTCAGCCTGGAACGTCAGCGCCAACAGGCCCTGCTTCTTCAAATTTGACTCATGGATGCGCGCGAAGCTGCGGGCGATGATCGCGGCGCCGCCGAGCAGGCGCGGCGACAGGGCGGCATGTTCCCGACTGCTGCCTTCGCCATAATTGCGGTCACCGATGGCCACCCATCGCAGGCCGTGTGACCGATAGTCGCGCGCGATCCTGGAGAACGCCTGCCCGGTCTCTCCGGTCAGTATGTTGCGCGCTTTACCGGTCTCTCCGGTGAAGGCATTCGTGGCGCCGAGAAACATGTTATCGCTGAACCGGTCGAGATGTCCGCGAAACCGCAGCCATGGACCGGCTGGCGAGATGTGGTCCGTCGTCGTCTTGCCTGTCGCCTTCAGCAACACCGGCATGTCGGTGAAATCGCGGCCGTCCCACGCCGGCCACGGTTCCAGGCGCTGCAACCGCTCGCTGTCGGGATCGATCTCCAGCGCGATGCCCGTGCCGTCCGGGGGTGGTGCGACGTAGGCACTGCCGCTGACCACGAAATTCTGCGCGGGCACCTCAGGCGCCGGCCGCGGCGGTTCGAGCCGGAACGCCTCGCCGTCGGCGCCAGTTAATGTGTCGGTCAACGGGTTGAATGACAGCCGCCCGGCTGCCGCAAAGGCCGTGACCAGTTCAGGGCTGGCAATGAAGTTCATCGTCGTCGCCTGGCCGTCGTTGCGGCGCGGGAAGTTGCGGTTGTACGACGTGACGATGGTGTTCGGCGCTTCGGTTGCCTCGCTTGCGCGCCGCCATTGGCCGATGCACGGCCCGCACGCGTTGGCCAGCACCGTTGCGCCGATGCCGGTGAGCGACTGCATCTGCCCATCACGCTCAATCGTCGCACGCACACGTTCGGAACCTGGCGTCACCAGCAACGGCACAGCGGCATCAAGCCCGTGCCGCCGTAGCTGCTCGGCCACATCGGCCGCGCGGCTCATGTCCTCGTACGACGAGTTGGTGCAACTGCCGATCAGCGCGGTCGAGATCGAGTCGGTGAAGCCGTTTGCCGGGTCGGCGATTTCCGCAGCGAGCCGGGACACAGGACGCGCGCGATCCGGCGTGTGCGGGCCGACGACGTGCGGCTCCAGCCGGGCGAGGTCGATTTCGATCACCCGGTCGTAGTACTTCTCGGGGTGCGCCTCGACCTCCGCATCCGGCACCAGCATGTCGCGGTTGCGATCGATGATCGGCACCAGATCGCCGCGACCGGTCGCGCGGAGATACCGATCCATCCGCTCATCGGCCGGGAACATCGAGGTCGTTGCGCCAAGTTCGGCGCCCATGTTGGTGATGGTCGCCTTGCCGGTCGCACTGATGCTGCGCGCACCGGGCCCGATATACTCGACGATTGCATTGGTGCCGCCGGCCACGCCAAGCTGCCCGGCCACGTAGAGAATGACATCCTTCGGCGCCGTCCAGCCGCCCAGCGTTCCTGTCAGATGCACCGCGATATGTCTGGGATACAGCAACTCCCAGGGCAGGCCGGCGATGACCTCGACCGCGTCGGCGCCGCCGACACCGACGGCACAGGCACCAAGACCACCGGCATTCGGTGTATGGGAATCGGTACCAATGATCATTGCGCCAGGAAACGCGTAGGTCTCCAGCACGACCTGGTGGACGATGCCGGCGCCCGGCTCCCAGAACCCGCAACCGAATTTCGCCGCTGCGGTGCGGAGGAAATCGAACACCTCGCGGCTTTCGTCGCGGGCCGCGCGCAGGTCCGCGTCTGCCCCGGTCCGTGCCTGGATGAGATGATCGCAATGGATCGTGGTCGGCACCGCGACGCGTGGGCGGCCGGTCTGCATGAACTGCAACATGCCGCTCTGGCCCAGCACATCCTGGAACACCACGCGATCCGGCCTCAACGCAAGCTGGCTGCGGCCGATCTCGAGCTCCTGGGTCTCCGCATCGTCCAGATGACCCAGCAGCACCTTGTCCGCCAGCGTGAGCGGACTGCTCCATCGGCGACGGATCACGGCGAGGTTGCGCGCCATGGTCTGGTACAATTTGGACATTGCTTCCGGTGTCACCTCGATCGCGAGCATCGCCGCCCTCCTCTCCTGGCGGACTGACGGTAGGCAACCGGCGATCGCCGAGCCATAATATGGCAGATGCAAAATCCATATCGACGGGATATGGCAGATGGAACTGCGCCACATCCGCTATTTCATTGCAGTCGCCGAGGAAGGCCACGTGACGCGGGCCGCAGAACGTCTCGGCATGCAGCAGCCGCTGCTCAGCCAGCAGATCCGCGCACTGGAGCGTGAACTCGACGTGCAGCTGTTCCGTCGCAAGCCGCGCGGCGTCGAGCTGACCGATGCCGGGCGTGCGCTGCTCGGCGATGCCCGCGCCATCATGGCGCAGGTCGAACATGCGTTCGCCAGCACGCGCCGCACCGCACGCGGCGAACAGGGACGCATCACCATCGGCTTCACCAGCTCCGCGCCGTTCCATCCGTTTGTGCCACGCGTCATCCGCTCGTTCCGCGAGGCATTTCCGCTGATCGCCCTCACGCTGGAAGAAAGCGGCACGACGGAGCTGATCCAGGACCTGCGCGAGGAACGGGTTGACGCAGCGTTCATTCGCACTCCCGTCGCGGATCCGGTTGGCCTGCGGGTCGACACGTTGCTGGAGGAGGCAATGCTGGTCGCGTTGCCCAGCCAGCACGTGCTGGCACGCAGCAGACGCGGCGATGACGCGGCGGTGGCCTTGAAGCGCCTCGCCGGCGAGACGTTCATCGTGTACCGGCGGCACAGCGGCCCGGGGCTGTATGACGCCATCATCGCCGCTTGCCATGCCGCGGGATTCAGCCCGCTGATCGGTCAGGAGGCGCCCCGAATTGTCTCGACCCTGAATCTCGTGGCCGCCGGTCTCGGCCTGTCGATCGTGCCGGCCTCGCTGCAGCGCATGCACATGGATGGCGTGAGCTATCGCCGGCTCACCGGCACCGCGCAGCCCAGGGCGCCGCTGCTGCTCGCCAGCCGGCGCGGCGACACCTCACCGATCGTTCGGCAATTCCTGGCGCTGGTCAGGCAGACGGCGAAGGCGTTCCGGATGGATCGCTGAGCGCCACGGTCCTGGCGGAATGCGCTGCGCTCCCGCCATACGCGTCCGGCTCGATGAAACCGCCGGATTCGTTCAAGCAAACTCTGCCGCTACGCCCATCATCGATTGCCACACGTGGATCGCCGATTGAGGGAATGCCTCAGATGGACCTGCAACTGAACAGCCGGTCGGCACTGGTCACCGCTTCGACCGCCGGCATCGGGCTCGAGATCGCACGCAAGCTCGCCGTCGAGGGCGCCAGGGTGATGCTGAGCGGCCGCAGCCAGGCAAAGCTCGATCAGGCCGTCGAACGTATTCGTGCCGTAGGCGGAACAGACGTAAGCGGCGTCCTGGCAGATCCATCGACCGCGGAGGGTGCCAATGCACTGGTGCGAGCCGCGCCACAGGTCGACATCCTGATCAACAACCTCGGCATCTATGAGATCAAGGACTTTGTCGACATCACAGACGACGAGTGGCGGCGCTATTTCGAGCTCAACGTGCTGAGCGGAGTGCGTCTGGCACGGGCCTATTTACCCGGCATGCTGCAGCGGAACTGGGGGCGGATCATCTTCATGTCGAGCGAAGCCGGTCTCGTCACGCCTGGGCCGATGATCCATTACGGCATGACCAAGACGGCGCAGCTTGCCATTTCGCGTGGCCTCGCCGAATTGACCAAGGGCACGAATGTGACAGTCAATTCGGTATTGCCGGGACCGACGCGCTCCGAAGGCGTCGTCGATTTCCTCAGGAGCCTTGCCAGCGACCGCGACGCACCGGCGGAACAGATTGAAGCGGAATTCTTCGCCAAGGCCGAGCCGACCTCGCTCCTCCAGCGCATGATCGAGCCGGAGGAGATCGCCAACCTGGTCGCCTATGTCGCGAGCCCGTTGTCTTCCGCGACCAACGGCGCGGCGCTTCGCGCCGAAGGCGGTGTCGTCCGGACCATCGACTAGGCCGGGCGCGCCCGCCACGTCGGAATCCCAACGGAGCAACAGGCTGATCGGCCGACGCACGTGGTCGGACAAGCTGATTGCCCGTGCCGCTCACCCCTCCGGCTCGCCGGCGACCGGCAGCTTGCCAAACCCGGTGATGATGGCCGTCACCTCATCGACGACTGCCTGCGCCGCCGCCGGGTCAGTGCCCTTGGCGACAATCGCCACGCCATTGCCACTCGGCCGATAGAACGGGTAGCTGCCGATATCGACATCGGGATATTTTGCCTGCACCGCGCCCAGCGGCTCCGCGATGATGCCCTCGGGCAAACCCACCACGTGCACTGCGCGCGACACGATCGGCGCACCGCCCTGCAGCCGCGGCGCAAGCCACTCGAACATCGACTGCATGACGCGCGGCACGCCGGCCATCACGTAGACATTGCCGATCTGAAAGCCCGGAGCCACCGACATCGCATTGTCGATCAGCGTCGCACCACGCGGCATCGTCGCCATGCGTTGCCGCGCCGCGTTGAACTCTCCTGGCTTGTAGCTGCGTTCCATGCGCGCCCACGCCTCGGGATGCGGCTCCCAAGGTACTCCGAACGCGACGGCGACGCATTCGCTGGTGATGTCGTCATGCGTTGGACCGATGCCGCCGGTGGTGAACACATAGTCGAACTTCGTCCGCACCTCGTTCACGGTGCCGACGATCGTCTCCGGCACGTCGGGGATCACCCGTACTTCGCGCAACGGGATGCCACGCTCGCCCAGTCCCCTGGCGATGAAACGGATATTTGCGTCCTGCGTCCGGCCGGACAGCACCTCGTTGCCGATCACCAGCAGGCAGGCCGTGGGATTCGTGTCGGGCATCTTTGCGTCCCCCAATCTTTGCGTCCCCCAATCTTTGCATCCCTCAGAGGAAATCGCGCAGCAGCGGAATCAGCGGCTTGTCGGCCGGCGGCATCGGATAGTCGGCAAGCTTGTTCGGCCGCACCCAGGCCAGCGCCTGGCCCTCGCGCGGCTTCGGCGTGCCTTTCCAGCGGCGGCACAGGTACAGCGGCATCAGCAGGTGGAACCGTTCATATTCGTGCGATGCGAACGCAAACGGCGCCAGGCAGGCGGCGGAGACATCGATCCCCAGTTCCTCCTTCAGCTCGCGGATCAGCGCGGCTTCAGGCGTCTCGCCGGGGTGCAACTTGCCGCCGGGGAACTCCCACAGACCGGCCATCTTCTTGCCCTCCGGCCGGCGCGCCAGCAGCACGCGCCCGTCGGCATCGATCAGCGCGCACGCGGCGACCAGCAATAGCGGCTTCGCCCCGGGCGCCGCACCCTCCGCGGCCGCGGCTTCGGCATGGCCGAATATGTCGTCGCGCGTCGCCTCGAAGCGCCACACCGAATGGTCGCCGCCACGCGCCAGGAATGTCCCGGTGCCATCCTCCACCTGGCGGAACCCGATGCGGCGCAGCACCGCGGCGGAGGCCGGGTTGTCGGTGATCACCCCGGCTTCCAGCCGCTCCAGCGTGAGGTTGGCGAAGCCCCAACGTGCCAGCCGGCCGGCCGCTTCGGTCGCGACACCATGGCCCCAGAAGCGCCGCCCCACCCAGTAGCCGAGACGTCCGCAGCGCCGCTTGGCGTCAACCGTGAGGCCGACGACACCGACCATCACCTCATGCTCGCCCTCGCGGCCGGTGATCGCGAGCTGATACGCACTGCCATCGGCCAGCGCGCTGCGCGTGGAGAGGATCCAGTCGTCTGCGAGGTCGCGCGGATAAGGGAACGGCACCACGGACAGGTTGCGTGTCACCTCCCAGTCGTTCACCAGCCGATGCAGAGCCTCGGCGTCCTCGGGCACCAGCGGCCGCAGGATCAGTCGCTCGGTGGCCAGCGGCGCGAACGCATCGGGCGGCGCCAACGGATCGAGCAACGTTGCGTCGGTCTGCGTGCGTCGCCCGTGCCCCCGCACCTGATCCGGGAGTTTACCCGGGGGCCTGGTCGCCTTCGCTCGCTTCGGCTTCGCCTCGCGGACACTGGTCATGGCTGGATTATCGCACCGAGTCGCCGTTTTCGGGCTGGGAATCAATGGGCGGCGAAGGTGGCGCAGCCGGGCAGGTCGACGCAAGCTCCGCCACCGACGTATTTCTGCAACCATCGCCGAGCGTGGTGCGGCTGCCTCGCGACCCTGGACGCGGCCTACGTGACGCGCGAGGCTCGCGGCGCAAACGGAGGAGGCCGCAACCATGCAAATCGGCATTCATTTGCCGCATATCGGCCGCAAGGCGGGTCCGGATGCGATCCGACGCGCCGCGGTGCAGGCAGAGCAACTCGGCTTCGCCGATGTCTGGGTGAGCGAGCACATCATCATCCCGAAGGACGCGAACTATCCGCCGTCACCGAATTTCTGGGATCCGGTACTGACGCTCACCTGGGCTGCCGCCTGCACGCAACGGGTCAAACTCGGCACCAGCGTGCTGGTGCTGCCGATGCGGCATCCTTTGCCATTGGCAAAGGAGCTGGCGACACTGCAGAACCTGTCCCAGGGCCGCCTGATCCTGGGCGCCGGCGTCGGTTGGATGGAAGCCGAGTTCAACGCACTCGGTGTGCCGTTCAAGGAACGTGGCCGGCGGATGGACGAAGGCATCGCCCTGATGAAGGCGGTGTGGAACGAGGATCCCGTCACGTTCCCCACCCGCTGGATTCCTGCGGTGGTGAACCAGATGCGCATGCAGCCGCAGCCCTGCGCACCGATACCGATCTGGATCGGCGGTTCCTCGGACGCAGCAATCGCCCGCGCATTGCGGCTCGATGGCTGGCACGGTAGCCACGTTGCCCCGGAGCAGGCGCCGGCAATGGTGCAGCGCCTGCGCGCCGGGCGACCGGACACGGGCTTCACCGTGTCCGTGCGCACGCCGTTTGACGGTGGCGATACGGCCGTGCTGCGCGGACGGCTCGATGCCTACAAGGCGGCCGGCATACAGCATGTCCTGGTGGCGCCGGAGGAACGCGGCATCGAGGAGTATCTCGCTGCGGTGGAGCGCGTGGCGCGCTCTGCCGAGGGATTGTAGCGAGCGGGATACCGGCGATGGGTTTCGCGATGCGCAATCCGCTGTAAGCGGCGCAGGATGGGTGGAGCGTCGCGAAACCCATCACGATCACCCTCACCGATATGGCCTGCTGCCTCACGCCTGGCAGGGTTGGCGTGCACGGCGGATATGTCGCATGCTTGTGTTCAGTGCTCGGCCACCGACAGGGGAAATTCGCGATGCGCGTAGGTGCCATGATCCGCCTCAGTCCAGGGACGGATGCCCTGGATCGTCTGCTGCCGAACATGGCCGATTATGCCCGCCGTATCGAGGCGAGCGGATTTCCTGGCATCTGGGTCGGCGATTCACTTGGCCGCGGCCGCGCCACATTGGATCCGCTCACCGCCCTGGCTGCACTCGCGACGGCGACCCAGCGCGTCGAACTCGGCATCGGGGTATTGCAGGTTCCGCTGCGCAATCCGATCGAGCTGGCGCATCGGGTGCAATCGGTGCAGGCATTGTCGGGCAATCGCCTGCAACTCGGCGTCGGCAGCGGTTCGACGCAGGCGGATTTCGAACTGCTTGGCTACGATTACACCAAACGCTTTCGCACCCTGATGGAATCGCTCGACATCATGCGGCAGGCATGGCGCGGCGAAGCCGTCAACGGCGGCGGCGTTTTGTCCACGTGGCCGGGATGCGAGGGCGGCCCGCCAATCCTTCTCGGCGCCTGGCGCAGTCCGCGCTGGATCACCTACGCCGCACAGAAATGCCAGGGGTGGACACCGTCCGGCCGCTACAGCAGTTGGGACGACCTGGAACACGGCATGCGCATCTACCGCGAGGCGGGCGGCACCAACGCCGTGCTTGCCAACGTCGCGGTCGATTTCGCCGGCCGACCCGAATCAGCCAGTATCGCCGCGGCATCCGACGTCGCCCTCACCTGTTCCCCGGATGAAGCGCGCCAGCGGTTCAAGCGGATGCAGCAGCTTGGCTTCGATGAGATCCTGCTGGTCTCACATTCCGGTGTGCTGGAAGACCTCGAGCGGGCACGCGACTTCCTTTGAAGCAGACTGTTCCCAGCGTGTAGCCCACCATGCCAACGCTCAACGTCCTGACCATCCAACGCATCAACAGCGCGGACCGCGCCAGGATCGCGGCGGTCGATCCCGCGGTGCGGTTGACCGACGCCGGCGGCTGGTTCGATGGCGAATACCGCGAGACCTGGCCGGCCTTCACGGCTTCTCGCTACCTGGCACCCGGCGCGGACGGTTCAGGAACCCGCGAGGAACGCGACCGCCTGCTGGCAGATGCCGAAGTCATCGTCGGCGGTTGGCCATTTCCGCTCGATCTGCGCGCCAGGGCGCGAAGGCTGAAATGGTTTCATCAACGCCCGGCCGGCGCCAGCAATCTGCTGAAGGGCGACCTGTGGGGCAGCGATGTCGTCGTGACAACCTCGCGCGGCGCCGGCAACACGTTGGCCATCGCGGAGTACGCCATCGCCGGCATCCTGCACGCCGCCAAAGGATTGCATCGCGCCGCCGTCGACCGGGATGCCACCGCATTCAATGCCCGCGCCTACCGGCCGCTGCTGCTGGCAGGCAAGACCGCGCTCATCGTCGGCGCCGGCGGCATCGGGCTCCAGGTCGGCAGGCTGTGCGCCGCACTCGGCATGCGCGTTGTCGGCACACGCCGCCACCCACAGCCCGACCAGTCACTGCCGCCGGGCTTCACCGAGCTTGGTGGCGCAAACGACCTCGACGGCTTCCTGCCGGACAGCGATGTCGTGGTGATCTGCTGCCAATGGACGCCGGAGACGAACCGCCTGTTCAACCACGACCGGTTCGCCGCGATGAAGGCTGGCAGCGTGCTGGTCAATGTCGCGCGAGGTGAAATCGTCGATGAGGATGCGCTGGCCGACGCATTGCGGCGTGACCATTTGCGCGGCGTCGTCCTCGATGTCTATGTCGGGGAGTTCGAACGTCCGCCGCCGGTCCAGCTCTGGTCCGATCCGCGGGTGCTGATCACGCCGCACACGTCCGGCAACAGTGATCAGGACCTGCATGGCGGCATCGACATCTTCTGCGACAATCTGCGCGCCTACCTCGATGGCAGGCCGCTGCGGAATGTGATCGATTGGGACAGGGGCTACTGAAAACCTTCCCCTGTGCAGCGCAGGAGACCGAGCAATGATCGACCCACTGACCGACCGAGTGCTGATCACCGGCGCGGCAGGCGCCATCGGCACGGCATTGCGCAACGGGTTGCGTGCCGATTGGCGGCACCTGCGGCTGACCGACGCGAAGCCGATCGCCAATGCCACCCCCAACGAGGAATGCATCGTCACCGACATCGGCGACCGCGCCGCGATCGAGCGCATGATGGACGGTGTTGCGGCGGTCGTGCATCTCGCCGGCGTCGGCGGCGACTACACGCTGGACGATTTGTTCCGCGTCAACGCGCGCGGCCTGTTCGAGGTGTTCGAAGCAGCGCGGCTGGCGGATGTCCAGCGCATCGTGTTCGCATCGAGCAACCACGCATTCGGCTGCTACCCGATCAGCGAACCGGTCTCGCCCGCGCTGCCGCCTCGGCCGGACAGCCTTTACGGCACGTTCAAGGCCTGGGGTGAGACCATGCTGCGCTGCTATTTCGACCGCCACGGCATCCGTTCCGTGTCGCTGCGCATCGGCACCTACCGCACACTTCCGATCGACCAGCGCTCCCTGGCGACCTGGCTGTCGCCCGCCGACGTGGCGCAACTGGTGGACCTGTCGCTGCGGCATCCCGATCCAGGCTGCCTGGTGGTGAACGGCTACTCCAATAATACGCGCATCAAGACGCATGATCCCAACTGGCAATTTCTCGGCTACCGCCCGCGCGACAACGCCGAGGACCACGTTGACATGCTGCGCGGCAAGGGCATCGATGTGGACGGTCCATGGGAGTGGCCCGAGCATGGCGGCTCGCACGCCCGCGCATCGGAGCGCCCGCCGCGCCGCTGACGTTGGACGCGGGCGGGCTTTGCCGGCAACATGGCACAATAAGAAACCGACACAGGGGACCCGCATGGGCAGCCGGAACAATGGCGTGACGAAACGGGCCTGCGCGGCCGCGGTGATGCTGCTGACAGTCGCGATAAGTGCGCGGGCGCAGACCACCGTGCAGGCGCCGCCCCCGAAACTGGATTTCGCCGGCTCGGTCACCTGGTACGGCATGGTTCCAATCATGGTCGCGGTGGACAAGGGCTATTTCAAGGAACAGGACCTGGACGTGACGTACCAGGTGATCCTCGCCTCGGGCGATAGGCTGGCTTCGATCACCGCGGGTTCCACCGCGTTCAGCAATCTTGGCCGCACTGCGATCATTCCGGCAATGGCGCGCGGCGATACCAGCTTCTACTTCTTCGCCAACATCGACGATTCACCGGGCAACGAAGGCTGCTGGGCGCGTCCCGGCTTTGCCTCGTTCAAGGACCTGCGCGGCAAGAAGGTCGCCGCCAATACCTCGGCGCAGATCACCATGAACGGGCTGCTGGAAACCCAGGGCATGACCGAAAAGGACGTGCAGTTCGCCAACCTGCCGCCCAACGAGATGGCGCCGGCCTTGTCGAAAGGCGATGTCGATGCTGCCTGCGTCTGGCAGCCATTCCTCGACGGCCTGAAAAAGGCAGTCCCCGACGGCAAACTTCTGGGCACCGACATGGACACGCCGAACTACCAGAAATTCAAGTCCATGGCGTCGCCCGACATCATGATCATCTCGCGCAAGCTGGTGGACGAACATCCGGACCAGGCGCGCAAGCTGGCGATTGCGGTGTTCCGCGGCGTGGACTTCACGCTGGAGAAGCCCGAGGAAGCCGCGAAGACGGTGGCGCATTACTTCCGCCAGCCACCCGAGCAGGTGCTGGAAGCCATGAAGTCGTTCACGTACTACGGCATGAAGGATTGGCAGGAACATACCAAGCAGCACACCGCACAGATGCAGTTTCTGGCGCAGTGGCTGTACGACAACAAGAAGATCCCGACGATGCCGGACGTCGCGAAGTGGGAGAACACCTCCTTCATGCCGCCGCAATAGGCGCATGGACGGCAGCGCGCAGAGGGTGACGGGCGCGGCGGCAGAACAGCCGCGCCGGTTGCGTATGCGCATCTCGGCTGCGTTGGTCATCAAGGTTGCATCGGTTTGCAGTTTCCTGCTCGCCTGGCAACTTGCCACCACCACGGGACTGATCTCGCCGCTGTTCCTGCCATCACCGGGACAAATCGTCGCGCAGGCCCAGGAACTGATCGCCAATGGCGAACTTTGGAGCTCAGTGCTGATCTCTTCGCAGCGCGTATTCGCCGGCTTCGTGCTTGCCGGGCTGGTAGCGGTACCGCTGGGCGTCATCATGGCGGTATGGTGGCCGGCGAAAGCCATCGTCGATCCGTTCGTGTCGCTGCTGCGGCCGCTGCCTTCCATCACCTGGATTCCCCTCACCATCCTGTGGCTCGGCATCGGCGAACAGCAGAAGGTGGCTATCGTCTTCCTTGGTTCGTGGATCTATATCCTGTTCTACACGCTGGCGTCCGTGCAGCGAGTCGATCCACTTTTGATCCGCGCCGCGCGCAACCTGGGCGCCAGGGACTTCGCCGTGATGTGGCAGGTCATCCTGCCGGCGGCGCTGCCCGGCATCATCGCAGGATTGAAGATCACGCTGGCGATCTCGTGGTCCTGCGTGCTGTCGGCGGAACTGGTGGCGGCGCAATCGGGTCTCGGAGCGCTGATCTGGCAAGGCAAGGACTGGGGAAACCTGCCGCTGGTGCTGGTCGGCATGGTCGCCATCTCGATCACCGTGCTGATCGCCGACGTTATCGCCGATCGCATCGCACACCTGCTGCTGCCATGGGAGCGGCACCGCCGCGGTTGATGCCGACGATCCTCAGCGCGGAACACGTGACCCGGACATTCTCGATCGGCCGCGGGCCGGACGTGGTGGCCGTGCACGACTTCTCATTGCAGGTGGAAGAGGGCGAATTCATCTGCCTGCTTGGCGCCTCCGGTTGCGGCAAGTCCA
The DNA here is from genome assembly GCA_036265005.1 of Acetobacteraceae bacterium. GTDB lineage: Bacteria > Pseudomonadota > Alphaproteobacteria > Acetobacterales > Acetobacteraceae > JAMXLO01. The sequence continues at coordinate 32,957 of DATAPW010000320.1, forward strand.
CCATGCTGAACATGTTCGCCGGCTTCATCCAGCCGACGCAGGGACGCGTGCTGCTGCGCGGCGAGCCGATCACGCGGGTGGAACCGCGCTGCGGCGTGGTGTTTCAGTCCTATGCGCTGTTCCCGTGGAAGACGGTGCAGGGCAACGTGGAGTTCGGCCTGCGCATGCAGCGCGTGCCCGCCGATGAACGCCGCCGCCGCGCCGCGCGCTTCATCGAACTGGTGAAGCTGCAAGGCTTCGAACGCCACTATCCGGTGGAGCTGTCGGGCGGGATGCAGCAGCGCGTAACGCTGGCACGCATCCTGGCGGCCGATCCCGAAGTGCTGCTGATGGACGAACCGTTCGCCGCGCTGGATGCGATGACGCGACAGGAGATGCAGGAGGAGCTGCTGCGCATCCAGGAGGAGAGTCGGAAAACCGTCGTGTTCATCACCCACAGCATCGACGAGGCGATCATTCTCGCCGACCGCATCGTGGTGATGTCGGCGCGGCCGGGACGGGTGAAGGCGATCCTGCAGAACACGCTGCCGCGACCGCGCCATGTGTCGATCCAGCTGTCGCCCGACTACGCCGCGCTGAAGGCAGAGATCTGGGCCCTGGTCGAGAGCGAGGTGCATCGCCATGATGGCGACACGCGTCGGACACCCCGATAGCGCCCTAGGCGATCATCCGCCCCGGCCAAGTGCCCGCACGAGTCAGATCGCGCGCCACGCCGCAGATGGTTTGATGGAACGCCTCCAGGATATCCGATCGCGGGGTCGCACTCGCCCGCACGATCGCCAGCGGCCACCAGGCACGCGGCCGAAAGCACAGTGCCGCGACCTCACCACGCGCCAGCTCACCAGCAAAGGCCCCCTGCGTCAGCAGGCTGCACCCCACGCCGGCGCGGATCAGCGCGCGGATCATCAAATGATCATCGACCTCGGCGCGGATAGTCAACGTGATGCCGGTACGCGCCACCCAGTTGTCCAGCAACCGGCGTGACGCGTTCGGCCGGCTCGGGAGGATCAGCGGAATATCCGCAAGATCCGCGATGCGCAGATGTTCGCGGCCGGTCGGCATGGTATCGGGACGGCCGACCAGGAACACCTCCTCGTTCAGCAATGGGGTGATCTCGAAGCCCTTTTGCGGCAGCGGATCGTGCAGGCAGGCGAGGTCCACCTGATCGCGGATCAACCATTCATGGATGTGTCCGGAAAACCCGCCCGCCAGTTTCAGGAACACATTCGGGTAGCGCGCACCGAACCGTTGCACCAGCGCGGGAACCAGGAAATGTGCCGCGGCCGGCGGGACCGCGAAGGCGATGCTGCCGGATGGACCCTGCACGCCGCTGCGAATTTCGATCCGCGCCTGGTCCAGTTCGCGCAGTACGGTGTGGCAGCGCTTGAGCAGGACGGCGCCGGCTTGGGTCAGGCTGACCCCATGGGCGTGGCGGCGGAACAATTTAACGCCGATCTCGTCCTCAAGCTTGCCGATCTGCCGGCTGATCGCGGGCTGCGATATGCGCAGCAGTTCCGCTCCGCGACTATAGCTGCCGCATTCAGCGACGGTCTGGAAATAGCGCAGCGCCCGCGTTTCCATGGCCGGGAATGATCCAACAATCTGGTTATGATTGCTATGCATGTTATGCCTTGGACGCAAGGCCCGCCTCCCCGTACGGTCGCTTGGCGACCGGGAGACAAGAGAAAATGAAATTCGGCCTGTTGAGCCAGATTCAGGTGCCGAGGCCCTGGGACGAGGGCACCGAACGCAACGTCTACTGGCAGAACCTCGACCATGTGGTGGCGGCCGAGCATGCAGGGTTCAGCCATTTCTGGCTGACCGAACAGCACTTCTTTGCGGAGATCGGCCATTGCGCCTGCCCGGAGATGTTCCTCGCCGCGGTATCGCAGCGGACGCAAACGATCCGGCTGGGCTTCGCGGTAATTCTGATGCCCTGCCACAACCCGTTCATGATCGCGGAACGTGTCGCAACGCTGGATGTATTGTCCAACGGCCGCTGTGAATTCGGCGCCGGACGCGGCACCGCGGCTTACGTCGTGGAGGGATTGGGGTTCAATTCCGATGCCGAGTACGGCCGCGAGGTCGGGCGCGAGGCGCTCGAGGCGGTGGTGCAGATGCTCGAGCAGGAGCATTTTCCCGGGTACAAGAGCCAGCATTTCGACCTGCCGGCGCGTCAGGTGGTGCCTCGCGCCATTCAGCGTCCGCATCCTCCGCTGTGGTTCGCTGCTTCCAACCTCGAGACGTTCGAGCGCGCCGGCGCAGCCGGCGTCGGTGTGCTTGGCGTCACCCGCTACACGCATGCCGAGATCAAGCCGCACGTCGCGGCCTATCGCGCCGCGATCAGGACCGCGACGCCGATCGGGCGTTTCGTCAACGACCACGCCGGGGTGTTTGCCATCGGCTGCGTGCACGACGATGACCGGATCGGACGCGAGGTCGGCTGTGCGGCGGCGCGGTTCTATTACGGCGACAACGATGCCGAGTTGAACCACGTGCGGTTCGGTTCGTCCGAGGGTGTGGCACGGATCAAGGCGCGCATGGCGTCATACAGCGACGACGATATACTGGAGAGCGGCATGGCGATCGGTGGCAATGCCGACACGGTGTGCCGCCAGGTGGAGCGCTGGGCGGAGACCGGGATCGACCAGATGATCTTCATGTTCCAGATTGGCCACACCACGCACGATCAGATCATGCGTTCGATCGAGATCGTGGGGGAAAAGGTGATTCCGCGGTTTGCGGATTGATCTGTCATGTCGAAGCACGACTTCCCGTCAGAAGAATTCACTGCCCGCCAGGCTCGCGCGCGCGACGCGATCGGCGCTGCGGGATTGGACTGGCTGATTGTCATCCATCCCATGTCGCTGCACTGGCTGATCGGCACCGAGGCCAAGAGCTACCAGGCGTTCCAGTGCCTGCTGTTCTCCGCAAAGCCCGGGCCGCTGGTCGTGCTCACCCGCCACTCCGAGCGGTGCGAGTTCGTCGAGGACTCGCTGGCGGACGAAGTCATCGGCTGGGGTGGCGCCGAACCGGAAGATCCGATCGAAGCATTCCGCGTGCTGGCTGATCGGCTGGGCCTGCGGGGCGCCCGTGTGGGCCTGGAAACGCCGCCCTATTATCTGCATCCGCATCAGTATGTGCGGGTGCAGGATCTGCTCGGCCGCGCGCTGGTTGCCGAGCCGTCCAACCTGATCCATCAACTCAAGCAGGTGAAATCGCCGCGCGAGATCGCGCTGATCCGCGAGTCGGCGCGCATTGCCGACGTCGCGATGGCCGCGTGTATCGGCAGCGTGGCTGAGGGACGCACGGAACTGGAGGTCGCTGCCGCCGTCTACCAGAGTTTGCTCTCGCAAGGCAGTTCGCTGCCGTCCAGCGCGATCAACCTGGTCACCGGGGAGCGCTGCGGCTTCGCGCATGGCGCGCCGACGTTGCGCCGGCTGCGACGCGGCGATCCGGGCAATGTGGAATTCGGTGCGGCCTGTAAGCGCTACACCAAGACGATCGGACGGCAGTTCAACCTGGGACCCCCTTCGCCGCGTGTGCGCGACATTTTCGCCATCGTCCGCGCCGCCTTCGACGCATGCTTGGCGGAGATTCATGACGGCGTGCCGGCCATCGTGCCGCACGACGCCGCGAAACGTGTGATCGCCCAGGCCGGCATGGATCGCTATCGGCTGCACACCACAGGCTATTCCATTGGCGCCGGCGTGCCGCCATCGTGGGGCGAACCGCTCAACATGTTCGGCGGCAGCAAGGATGTGCTGCGCGCCGGCATGGTGGTGTCGATCGAACCGCCGGTGTTCATCGCCGAGGAGCGCATCGGTGCGCGGATCATCGACAACGTATTGGTCACCGAGAGCGGCGCTGAGTTGCTGTCCGGCTATACGCGTGACCTCATCGTCGTGGATTAGGACGGGTCGGCAGGACAATGAACATGGCATCGCGGCTGGCGACGACGCTCGGTGGGCTGAGGTTGCCCAACCCGGTGCTCTGCGGCTTTGGCGAGCCGGTGATGACCAAAGCCGGCCGCGCGGCTGATGCGCGGCAGGGATATGGCAATCAGGTCGAGAACCGGGACGTTGGCAGGGGTTCGTGCCGGCGGAGCCAGCGGTCGGCCTGAATCGAAACGCTGCAGGATGATGGGTTTCGCTGCGCTCTACCCATCGCGACCGGCAGATATCGGGCTATTCCCGACACAACCACCGCCTCGCCTGGGCGCTGCGTGCTACTCGGCGGCCTTCTGCATTTCGTCGGCCAGCCGCCGCACCCGCAGGATCGGGTTCGGCCGCAGCGATTCCGGCGTCAGCAGACCTAGGGCGCCGGCTACCGACCAATACGCGTGGTCGGCATGGCGCACGATCATACATTCGGACGACACGCCGATATGCTGGCCCTCCAGCGAGTGCGCGCAGGCGATGTGCGCGATCTCCTCGGGCAAACCCACCGTCAGGCACACATACGTTCCGAAGACGGTGTGGCGCAGCGTCGGCTGGCCGGTGGCCGACGGGTCCTCCGCCCAGCGCGCCTGGTTCTCCGGATCGAACTCGTAGCACTTGCCAACGTCGTGACACAGCGCGCCGGTCAGCACCACGTCGCGGTCGATGCACACCTCCGGCCGCTGGGCGATGAACGCATCGGCGATCTGCATCGCCAGCCGGGCGACGCCACGCAGATGGTCAGCCTGCGAACCGCGCTTCAGCACGTTCATGCCCGGATTGCCGCCCGGCGGGATGGCGCTGATCCGCCCGAAGCTGGAGTGAGACAGCGCGAATGCCCACGCCTCGATCGCCTTGCGCCGCAGGTCGGCGTTGCCGATATCCGACAGTTCCGGCAGATCTTCCGCCACCGTCCGGCGCAGTGCGTCGGTGATGGGGCGTTGCTGCTTCAGATAGTGCAGGCTCATCGCTCGCCTCCTATTTTACCGTCACGTAGCGATACGGGAAGAAGTTGTCGGCGAGCTGCGCCAGATCGACATTGTCCTTGGCAGCCCACACGATCACCTGCTGGTGCAACGGGATCGTCGCCACATCCTTTTGCAGAATCCGCGCTGCATCATCGATCATCGCGTTGCGCTTCGCCTGGTCGGTCTCCACGCCGATCCTGTCGATCAGATCGTCCAGCGCGGGATTGGAATAGCCACCGTAGTTCACCTCACCCCGCCCGCCGTTGCGCGTGCCCAGCAGACTGTACAGCGGGTTGTGCGCGTCGTAGGTCGCCGGCGTCCACCCGATGAGGTAGAAGTCGGTGTCGAATTTCGGCCCCTGGATCTTGGCGAAGAACTTCGCCTTGGTCTGCGCCTGGAGGTCGATCTTCACGTTGATCCGCGCCAGCATCGAGGTGATCGCGGTGCAGATCTGCTCGTCCATCACATAGCGATCGTTCGGACAGTCGAACCCGAGACGGAAACCGTTGGGATAGCCGGCATCGGCCATGAGTTGCTTCGCCTTCGCCACGTCCGGCTTCGGCCGAACGTCCAGCGCGGCATTGTAGCCATTCACGCCAGGCCCCCACATCATCCAGGTCGGATGGCCGAGGCCGAGCATCACTTTCTGCACGATGGTCGGTTCGTCGATCGCCAACGCGAATGCCTCCCGCACACGCACGTCGCGCAGCGGGTTCTTGCCCTTCACGTCGGACGTCGGCAGTTCATCGCGCCACACGTCGAAGTCCAGGTAGATCGTGCGCAGTTCCGGGTTCTGGATCAGCTTGATTCCCGGCGCGGCGGCGATGCGCTTCATGTCCTGCGGCGGCACGGAGTAGATCATGTCCATCTCGCCGGACAGCAGCGCCGCAACCCGCGTCGATGCGTTGCCAATCACATCGAATTCGACGCGATCGAGATTGCCCACCGGCTTGTCCCACCAGCCGGCGTTCTTCTCGACCACCGTGGCGTGGTCGGGCTCGCGCGAGACCAGCTTGAATGGCCCGGTCCCCATCGCGTTGTGCACTGCGTAGTTGTCGTCCTTGCCGCCGATCACCACGGGCTCGGTCGCGTTATGCGCCTCACACCACGCCTTTGACATGATGAGGAAGTTGGTCTGCTCCTGCAGGAAAATCGGATCCGGCTTGTTGGTCTCGAAATCCACCGTCAGGTCGTCGATCTTGCGCGCCTCCTTCACCGGCGACATCGGCGCGCGCATCACCGACGATTTCGCCAGGATGCGTTGCAGCGAGAACACCACATCGTCCGCGGTGAAGGCGGAGCCGTCCTGCCATTTCACGTTCGGGCGCAGATGGAAGCGCCAGACCGTGGGGCTGGTCTGTTCCCAGCTGACCGCCAGCGCCGGCTCCAGGTTCAGGTTGCGGTCGCGCCGGACCAACGGCTCGTAGATGTTCGACAGGAAAGATAGCTGCACCGTCTCCTGCCGTGTGTCAGGATCCATCGCACCGACATCGCCGTCATTGGCCCAGCGGAAATTGGCCGCCGAGGCGGGCTGGGTGGCGATGGCCGATGCCAGGAGCAGCCCGAGCATTGTCAGGCGCGGTGATCGCATGTCGTGGTTTCCTCCCGAACGTCACATGAACCTATGAACAGGCCGGCATTTCCTTACTATCGTCACCGACGGCTGACCAGGGAGCGGGCCGATGAGTGGCGATTGGATCGATCGAGCGACGGACATCCTGGGACTGGTGGACGTGCAACCGACGTTCATGCCGGGCGGCGAGCTCGCGGTGGCGGGGGGCGAGGCGGTGGTGCCGGTGATCAATCGGCTGCTGGGGCGCTTCGACCATGCATTCGCGACCCAGGACTGGCATCCGCCAGGCCACTTATCGTTTGCCAGCGCACACCCCGGGCGCCAACCGTATGATACGATCGCCATGCCATACGGCCAGCAGGTGCTGTGGCCGGACCATGCGATCCAGGGCAGCCTGAATGCGGCTCTGCATCGCGACGTCGATTTGACCAAGGTGGAGGTGATCATTCGCAAAGGCTTCCATCCCGCGATCGACAGCTATTCGACCTTCTTCGAAAACGATCGCCGCACCGCAACGGGGCTGGACGGCTGGCTCCGTCAGCGCGGGTTCCGACGCGTATTCCTGGCAGGCCTGGCGACCGATTTCTGCGTCGCGTGGTCGGCGGAGGACGCCGTGCGTCTGGGTTACGACGTGGTGCTGGTCGAGGACGCGTGCCGAGGCATCGGTGTCCCGATCGGCAACCAGCGCACGACGATGGATGAAGCGCGCGAGCGCCTGGACCGTCTTGGAGTACGCATCGTCACGAGCCTGGAGCTTGCCCCGTGACCACCTGGCTGGTGACCGGCGGCGCCGGTTTTATCGGCTCGCACCTCTGCGAGGCTCTGCTTGCACGCGGCGATGCGGTGCGGATGCTGGATGACCTCTCTACCGGGCGACGCGATAACCTGCCGCCCGCCGCGGAACTCATCGTCGGCGATGTGGCCGACCCGGCCGTGGTGCGGAGTGCCGTCGCAGGCATCGCGGGATGCTTCCACCTGGCGGCGATCGCGTCGGTGGAACGCGGGATGACGGACTGGCTCGGCACGCATCGCGCCAACCTGACTGGCGCCATCACCCTGTTCGATGCGATCCGCCACCTGCCGGAGAAGGTCCCCGTGGTCTACGCCTCCTCGGCCGCGGTGTACGGTGATGCCGCCAGCATCCCGATCGCCGAGGCAACCGAGCGTCGGCCGCTGTCAGCCTATGGCGCGGACAAGTACGGCTGCGAACTGCACGCACGCGTTGCCGGCCACGTGCACGGGATCCCCACAGTCGGGCTGCGGTTCTTCAATGTCTACGGGCCGCGGCAGGACCCGAAATCGCCATATTCCGGGGTAATCTCGATCTTCTGCGAACGAATCGGGCGCGGTGCGCCGATCGACATCTACGGCGACGGTGGCCAGACGCGGGATTTCGTCTATGTCGGCGACGTTGTCGCCGCTTTGCTTGCGGCCATGAAGCTGAAGGCGATGGATGCGCCGGTGTTCAACGTCTGCACCGGCGTGCCGATCTCGGTGCTGGACGTAGCACGCACGATCGCAGACCTCGCGGGCAGCAAGCTCGATGTGCAGCACAAACCGCCCCGGGCCGGCGAAATACGCCATTCCACCGGCTCGCCATCCCTCTCGCGTGCGGCGCTTTGCCTGCCGGAGCCGGTTACGCTGCGCACCGGCCTCGGCAAGGTGCTGGACTGGCTGGGCAGCACCCGCTAACCCACGCGCAGTGACCGGGGAGAGCCAATCGAGTGCCGCTGAAGGCCGCCGCTGTCGCCCTGCTGGTACCGCCTACATCCCTGGTCGTGGTCGCCTTGATCGGGCTGCTGATCGAGTGGCGATTTCGCCGAATTGGCCGCTTCCTGACCTGGTTCGCGCTGCTGGCTCTCCTGGTCCTGGCCATGCCTGCGGTGGGCGGCTCGCTGCTTGCCGCGCTGGAGCGGAACCTGCCGCTGACCCCGTCGCCGACCGCGCCGCCACAGGCCATCGTAGTACTCGGCGGCGACGCCCTGCGCAGCGGCACGCAAACGCTCATTGTGCACATGGGCCCCCTGTCGCTCGACCGGGTGCGCGCCGGCGCGTTGCTGTATCGCGCCACGAGATTGCCCATTCTGGTTACCGGCGGCGCACTGCACGAAGCCGAACCACCGATCGCCACCGTCATGGCCGACAGCCTTGTCCACGACTTCCAGGTGCCGGTGAAGTGGACCGAGACAGCGTCGCGCGACACCTGGGAGAATGCCCATCTGAGCGCGGCGATCCTGCGCGAGCAGGGCATCACCTCGGTCTACGTCGTGACCCAGGCCTGGCATATGCGCCGGGCCATCATGGCATTCACGGATGCGGGGATCACGGTCACCGCCGCTCCACCCCGGCTCGATCGGGTTCCCACGCTGATCGCCGTCGATTTCCTGCCTGAGATTTCCGGTTGGCGATCCAGCTTCTACGCCCTGCATGAGTGGATCGGCTGTGCCTATTACGCGCTCCGCTGAGGTGTCATGTTACACCGGGCTCATCGATCTGCCCGAGGATGCCGCGGCACTGTTTGCCGATGCGCGGGATGACCTGTTTGCCAGCCGCGCCTGGCTCAGGGTGGTGCTCGCGACCGGGATGGCGAATGCGGCTGACGCCAGGTTCGTGCTCTGCCGTTCAGCCGCGGGCGAACCAGCCGCACTTTTCCCGATGCAATCGGTCGAGGGCGGAAGGTCCTTCGGCAGCCTCACCACACTTTATACCTGCCGCTATCATCCGCTCGTGTCAGCCTGCCTCGATGACAGCCAGGTGGCGAACGCCTTCTTGGATTTCGCGCGGTTTTGCCGCGACTGGCCGATGACGCGTCTCGATGCGTTGTCGGCGGATTGGCCGCATCTCGATGCGTGCATCGATGCGGCACGCAGAGGCGGCCTGCTCGTTCGACGGTTCGATCATTTCGGCAACTGGCACGAGCCGGTGCGCGGGCTGTCGTGGCAGGACTATCTGGCCGCTCGCCCGGGCCAGCTACGCGAGACGATCCGACGCAAATTGCGGCGCAGCGAACGCGACTCCGATTGCCGCTTCGATCTGATCACCACAGGAGATCGACTGGAGCCCGGGATCGCCGACTTCGAGGCGGTGTACCGTCGCAGCTGGAAGGAGCCGGAGCCGTTCCCGGACTTCAACGCTGCGCTGATGCGCGAGGCCGCGTCGCTCGGCCTGCTGCGACTGGGCATCCTGCACATCGGCGATGCCGCCGTCGCAGCGCAGCTCTGGGTCGTGGAGCGCGACCGTGCCACCGTGTTGAAACTGGCACACGACGAGGCACTCAAGGCTGTATCGCCTGGAACCGTGCTGACCGCGTTGATCCTGCGGCGACTCCTCGATGAGGAACACGTGGCCGAGATCGACTTCGGCCGAGGCGACGATCCTTATAAGGCCGGTTGGGCCGGCGTACGCCGGCAGCGCATCGGGTTGGTGTTGGCCAACCCGCGGCATCCTCGTGGCATTGCGTTTCTTGGCCGTCACGCTATGGGGCGGGCCCGCGCGATGCTGCGCCGGGCGGATGTCTGACCTCCGACATGCGCATTCTGTATAGCCATCGCATCCAGTCCCGCGACGGGCAGAGCGTACACGTTGAGGAACTGATCAGCGCGCTGCGGGCATTCGGCCACGAGGTCCTCGTGGTCGGGCCCGGCTTCTACGACAAGGCAGCGTTCGGCGGCGAAAGCGGGCTGGTGGCGCTGCTCCGCTCGCGCCTGCCGCGTGCATTGGGGGAACTGGCCGAGCTTGGCTACAACCTGCTGGCCTATTGGCGGTTGCGGCTGGCATGCCGGCGGTTTCAGCCGCAACTGATCTACGAGCGCTATAATCTGTATTACCTGGCCGGCACGCTGTTGTCGCGGCGCACCGGGGTAAGGCTATTTCTCGAGGTGAACGCACCGCTGGCGGACGAACGGGCGCGTCATGGCGGACTGGGGTTGCCTGGCCTGGCCCGTTGGCTCGAGCGTTACGTTTGGCAGTCTGCCGATCGCGTGCTGGCGGTGACCGGTGCACTGAAGGACATCATCGTCATGGCCGGGGTGCCGCCGACACGCATCGAGGTGGTGCCGAATGGCATCGATCCCGGGCGGTTTGCCAACCTGCCCGAGCGGGAGCGGCACGACGACGCGGTGGTGCTGGGTTTTGTCGGCTTCGTGCGCGACTGGCACGGTTTGGATGGGGTGATCGCGGCGATGGCGGCCGATGCGTCAGGGCCGCGGATCAGGCTGGATGTGGTCGGCGATGGCCCTGCCCTGCCGGCGCTGCGTCAGCAGGCAGAGGCTCTCGGCATCGCCGAGCGGGTGCGGTTCGCGGGACTGGTCGAGCACGAGTGGATCCCGGCAGTGGTCGCGAGCTTCGACATCGCGCTGCAGCCGCGCGTCGTGGCCTATGCATCGCCATTGAAGCTGTTCGAGTACATGGCCGCCGGCAAAGCGATCGTCGCGCCTGACCAGCCGAATATTCGCGAGGTACTGCAGGATGGCGCGACAGCGGTGCTGTTCGATCCGGCGCGGGACGGATCGATGTGGGAGGCGATCGGCCGCCTCGCTGCCGATCCGGCGATGCGTGCGCGGCTCGGCGAGGCCGCGCGGCGGGAGATCGAGCGCCGCGACTATACGTGGCGCGGCAACGCCGAACGGCTCATTCGCTGGGCAGCAATTCCTTGAGTTGCCGAGCCACGGCTCGCAGGGGCGCCAGCGATCGAGCCCTGATTTGTGAATCGGCTGGCGTACCTGCCACATGTTCGCGGTCTTGACCACCCGGTCACTCAGTTCGGGACACAGGCAGGCATCATCCCACTCGAGGCCGTAGAACGCGATCAGACGGCCGCTTGCGGCAGGTATCGGCAGTTCAGGCACGCCAAGCCGAGGACATGTGATACCCACGCTCGTTGATACCGACTCATCGATCCCACTGTCATGGCCGGGCGTGGGCCGGCCATCCACGTCGTCCTCGTCTGCGTGAGCCAAAAGACGTGGGTGGCCGGGCCACGCCCGGCCATGACAGTCGGCGAGACGTATGGGTCATCATCAATGAGGTTTGGTATGAGTCCGGCATTGTCGGGTTCGAGTTGCACTCTGCGGGAACGGTACTGCAACGGCTGCTATCACGCACTGGTCGGCGGGCCGATCGTTGCAGCCTCAGGCTCTGTCGCGTCGGTGCCATGACCATCAGGTCCGAGCCACCCGCGGAACCGATCAATGCAGCGCTGCGCCAGCCAACCTGCGCCGATTTCCGCCCAGTACAGCCGGTTCTCCGCATTCGCCATGCTGCGCTTGTAGCGATCCGCCCCGGCCAGAAAGTCGTACCGTATCGCCTGTTTGGCGACTGCCCACTGGATTGCCTGGTGATGGCAGGTCAGGCCCGGCTTTTGATGCCGTCCTGCAGCGGCGTAGTCGAAGCCGCTCTGATAAGCCAGCATCTGTCCACGAAAATGATAGTTGTAGAGGATACCGACAAGTTCACCGCCCGCAGTGATCCGCAGCAACTCGGTCTCGCCACGCGGGAAGCCACGCTCGATCAGCGCATGGTGGAAGCGACCGAACCGCGGATTGGCAAATGCCCCAGGACGCCCTCGCCGGGTCCAGGTCGCTTGATGCAGCATCGCAAGCTCATCGAGGAAGCTCTGCGCCTGCGCAACAGAAGCCGCTCGCTGCATCGCAACGTCGCCGGTCGAGGCGTAGGCGCGATCAGAACGACGAAGCTGATAGCGTGCGTTGGCGCTCAACCCGGCAAGAAACCCGCCTTCCATTCCGTGGATCCGATCGAGATCCACGTATGGCGCTGAATGGGTCCGACTGATCCTGAGGCCCCCGCCCGACTCTGCCGCCGCGGCGAGCGTCGACTGATCGATGCCACTCAACACCAGCCGACGAGGCCGCCACGGGCGAGTTCCATCGACCCGCGCTACACGCGCTGCATGCAGGCAGTCGCCCAGCAGGCCGGCCGGCGCCTGTCGCGCTGTCAGGATGCCGTTGTATTCTATGTATACCGTATCGAGCGTGGAGACCCCGCCTTCCCCCAGCCAGAGTACCCGGCGGCCGGTGCGGCTGCGACGACGGTTGAACAGCGCCATGGCCACCAGTCGGCCGTCCAGCACGGCCTCCAGCAGGACTGGGTCAGAGAATCGTTCCTCCGCCAGACAACCCATCCATGTCCAGCTCTGGAAGAACGAGCAGTCCGATCGGGCCTCCAGTTCTCGCCAGCGGTCCCCGAGGGCGATCCAGTCGGTGACGCGGGACAGGGTGATCGAGGTCATGCGACTGCCCGGGTCGTGGCCCCATCGAACAACGCCTGGTACGCAGCGATCATCGTCGCCTGGTCAAATTCCGCGACCGCCTTCGCACGATTGGCGGATCCGAGCTCGATGCACAGCTCGTGGTCAGTGGCCAACGCCGCGATATCCCGCGCCAAAACTGCCTCATCATGACCGGTCACGAAGCGTCGGTTCACGCCTGCCACCATCACCGCCACATCGCCGACGTCGGTTGCGACAATCGGCAGTCCCGCAGCCATCGCCTCGATCACCGACAGCGGCATCTGCTCGGTATCAGAGGACAGCGCGAAGATGTCGAAGTCGCGATAGAGCGCGGCAGGATCGTCGATATGCCCGCTGAACCGAACCCGCGCGCCAATCCCCAACTCGGCGGCAAGCTGTTCGAGAGCCGGACGCTCCGGGCCATCGCCAACGATCACCAGCCGCGCCGGCATGGCATCCGCCACGCGGCGAAAGGCGTGCAGCAGCCGCGGGAGGTTCTTCTCCCGCCGTAGCGCCGCGACGGTTCCGATGACCGGACCATTGTCGGACGACCGCTGCCTCTCGCGCTCGGCGAAGCGGGCGAGGTCGATGCCGTTCGGCACGTAACGCACGCGCTGCGGATCGAGGCGCCAAATCTCGGTGGCGATCCGCCACAGGGTGCGCGACGGCAACACCACCGTACTGCGCGCCAGCACCAGCCGTCGTGTCAGCACGCGACGACGGATCTGGTTCGCACGTTCCTCTGGCCCGAAACCGTCCTCGACATGGATATGCCGAGCAAGCCGGGGAACATTGGCCATCGCCCACTCGATCGAACCCCAGTTGTAGGTGACCAGCACATCTGGGGCGAGTCCTCGCAACCGGCGGCGAAAACGCAGGACATTGCCGATTGTCGCTCCCTTCGGCACCCGGATATGCTCCAGCCGGATATCGAGCCCCGGCGTCAGACGCTTCGCGCATGCGTAGTCGTCATCCATCGCCACGACGATGTGCCGATAGCGACGACCGAAGCTGTTGGCCAAGGCGGCGAAACGCATTTGTGCCCCGCCGACGGCAAACGTCGCGAACACGTGCAACAGCAGCGGCGCCACATTCCCCATTGGTCAGGTAGCATGAACCCGTATGGCGCGACCATGGAACCGCGCAGGGCCGGCCACCGGAGGCCAACCGAGGTCGCGCTTGGCATCATCGCAATTGAAGGTCGCGCTGAGGCCACGTTCAGTGAACATCCAATGGCCGAACTGCCTTGCTGCCATTTGCCGCAGCGGAACGTTATAGATGCAGCCTACGAAGTTTGGCCGGCCAAGGGTGCGTCCGGTAATCAATCGCTGCAGCCGGACGAAGGCAGGATGATGCACGAAATTCTGGTTGACGCCGAGTACTGCACTGTGCTGTTCAGCGGCCGCCAATAGCTCCGTGCAGGCATCACCGCTGGCAGCGAACGGCTTCTCCATGAATACGGACTTGCCGGCCGCGAGCATCGGCAACGCAGCATCGCGATGCAGCGGGGGTGGTACAAGCACATGCGCACAATCGAATGCTGCCTCCGCCAGCGCCTCAGGGACCGAGCCCGACGTGAATTCGGCATCGCAGGAGCGTGCCAGACTCTCAGCCAGCGCACGATTCGGATCGACGACAGTGGTGACCCTTACGCCAGCAATCGACCGCAATGCCTCGGCATGGGCATGGGAGATGTTGCCGGCACCGATCAGGGCGATGCGCCTTGTCACCACGTGTCTCCGCCTACTTGGACCGTGTCCGCGTCCTCTTGTGCTGCCGGGATGGTTCCGGTGTAAAGACGTCGGTTTCTTTGGCTGGTACGGTGAACTGCATGAATGATCGAAGCAGGCGGCGGCGTTTGTCGGCCTGCCTCCTTGTCGGATGGCTGACGGCCTGCACGGCAGAACCAAGTGCAGGCGGCGTGCTGATAGTCGGACCTGGCCAGCATCTGACCTTGCCGAGCCAGGCCGCCGCCGTGGCCAAGCCAGGTGACGTAATCCGGATTGCGGCAGGCAATTACACCGATTGCGCCACCTGGCGCACCAACGGATTGACCATTGAAGCCACCGGATCGGGCGCCGTGCTGTCCGATAAATCCTGTGGCGGCAAGGCAATCTTCATCACACTGGGCAGCGACATTACGGTCCGCAACCTGACCTTTGCCCGTGCCAGGGTGCCCGACCGCAATGGCGCCGGCATCCGTGCCGAGGGTCGCAATCTCACCGTGGAGCACAGCCGGTTCATCGACAACGAGAATGGCATTCTCGCCGGAGCGGTCAGCGGCAGCACGATCCGCATCACCGACAGCGAATTCCGCGGCAACGGCAGGTGCGATCCGGTCTGCGCCCACGGCATTTACGTGAATGGGATCGACAAGCTGGATATAGAACGCTCGCGCTTCACCGATCAACACGTGGGCCATCACATCAAGTCGCGTGCCTTGAACACCGTTCTGATCGACAACGACATCACCGACGGGACGGACGGAGATTCGAGTTATCTTGTCGATATCCCTAATGGCGGCAACCTGGTTATGCGGGGTAACCGGATGCAGAAAGGCGCCCGAAGCAGCAACACGGGTACCGCGGTCTCGATCGGCGCCGAGGGTGTCAAGAACCCCACCCAGGAGTTGGTCATCCGCGACAACCGCTTCGCCAGCGATCTGCCGGAACCGACCGTGTTCGTGCGCAACCTCACCACGACACCTGCAGTACTGTCCGGCAATCACCTCCAAGGCCGCGTCACGCCCCTGGTCGGTCCCGGTACCGTCAGTCCCTGACGTTGTCAGCACCGGCGAGCCGCTCGATCAGCCCGCCTAGCGTGGGCTCGGACTCCAGGAACATGGCAATGCTGTTGATCGCCTCGCGGCGATCCAAACTCCCCAACCCAGGCGAGTCACCTTCCGCGGTCACCACCGCGAGCACCGGCGAATAGCGTGAGCCGACAATGCTGCTCCAGGCCTGGCGTGCCCGCGCCACGATTCCGCCTTGCGCCGGCCTGCCCTGCATCCAGACGCCGGCGGCAGCCACACGGACCGGGTTATTCGTCACGGTCAGTCGCCATGCATTCCGAGGGCTGTTCGGCACCGCCAGTGGGTGCGATTCGATATCCTCGGCGTCCTCCAGCCTGGTCAGGCGGCGTTGCTCCGCGTTGACCCGGGTGACGGTACTGCGTGGTGAAAACACCTCGATGCTGACCGTGACGACACCACCCTGGCAGGCGAAACGTTGGACGATCATGCGGCCTGGAGCATCAAGACCTGCCGTCAATGGTGCTGGTTGCGACGAGCATGCGCCTGACGGGACCAGAGTCGGCAGGTCAGATGTCATGTCGGGCATTGCGGCGCGATTGAACTGAGCAGCCACGGCTGGTCCTATCGCTGCCAGTACCACCAGGGTCGCAGCGCCTAGCAACGCCGGACGCAGATGATTGCCGTATGGTTCGCGCACGGTGCGTGGCTGGGGTGGGCCGAACTGATCCTCGCGGAACGGCAGGCCAAGGGCGATCAGTATCAGAATGACGATGGAAAAAAAGATCCAACCATACAAAACATGATCGGTTTCCGCCGCCTCTGCACTGCCGAGGTAATGGCCAAGCGCGACGATCCCCAGAGCGCGAAAACCATTGGCGATGATCGGTACGATAATCGACGCAACGATGAAAACCGTCCGCTTCAGGGTACTGCGGTACATGATCAGCGAATAGAGGAATCCAAAGGCGATGGCGGCGATCAGGAAGCGCAGTCCGGCGCAGGCCTCGGCGATCAGGAACGTGCCTTCGGGGATCTCGATGACATAGCCGTCTATGTAGGCCGGAATGCCCAGTATCGGCAGGCCGTGGCGCACGAAGGCGGTGGTGAAGTCTTGCAGTTGCGGCGTGATGAAGGCGCCGAACGGCACCAGGAAATACAGATACAGCAGCGGTCCGGCGAGCTGCCACCACAGGCGCAGTCCCAGTACGGCAAAGAACAGCAACTCGACGAAGGTCATCGCGACCAGCTGCCGTCCTTCCATGATGCCCAGCCGCTCGGCTACCAGCCAGGCGAATGCCAGCGGGATGCCGGCAACCGCTGCCACCGGCAGCGGATTGGCCACCGCGTCGCGCAGGATCTCGCGGCGATCCCACAGCAGATAGACGACGATGGGTATGACCAGGAAGCAATGGTTGTAGGCGGTCGAACTGTCCCACACTGAGACGGCTGCAACGATTTCGCTGTTGAACAGCAGGCCGAGCGCCAGCAGCCCGGCGCCGATCGCGACGACGGGACCGCTGCGCCACATATCGGTAAGGCCGGCCGCGGCAAGTGCGCGCACGTTCATACCGGCAGGTCCGAATGGGTTGGCACGGATCGCATCACCTCTCCCACCGGCGATGCCACGCCGAACAACCGATCGAGCGGTCGCAGCATCGCGGACCATTGGTGAGCAGTCTCGACGGCACAGCGTGCATGGGCACCCATCGTTGCATGCCGGCCGTCGAGCACGTCAGCGATCCTTTTGACCGTCTCATCCATTCCGCTTGCCAACAGGATATCCTGACCGGGCACGGCACGCACGCCCTCGAATGCCTCAGGCGTGGCGACGACCGGCCTGGCCATCGCCATTGCCTCCAGCACCTTGTTCTGAATGCCTCGTGCGATCCGCAGCGGCGCGACCACCACGTCGGCGGAGGCAAGCCAGGGACGGGTGTCGGCGACGCGGCCGGTCACCTGCACGCCAGAAAGCGTCGCAAGCTCCCGCACGTCGTGTGTCGGGCTGGAGCCGACGATCCAGAAGCGCGCAGTCGGCACATGCTGGCGCAGTGCCGGCAGAACCTGGCGCGCAAACCATTGCACCGCGTCGATGTTCGGCCGGTAGTCCATGCGACCGGTGAAAACGATATCCGCTCCCTCGCCCACAAACGGTGGCGGATAGCGGCGCTCCGGGGAGAAGTAGTCGAAATCAACGCCGTTGGAGATCCAACCGGTGCGCTGGATGGTCTCCGGCGCAAGCGTGACGAAGCGCTGCCATTCATGCTCCGATACGAACAGACTGTGGTCGAACCGTGCGGCGGCGAGTCGCTCATGAGCAAGCAGGGTGCGGCCCTCGCGTGCCCAGATCGCCCGTGCCGGAAAGCGCGCAGTCTCGGCATACGCAGTCCATTTTTCCGAATCGACATCCACCATGTCGAGAATGCGCCGCGTGCCTTCAGCGTACATGACATAGCCGGCCATGGCGGATGAAAACACGAAGACATCCTGGATGGCGGGATCGCCCAGCTTGGTGTCCACCCATTGCTTCAGCCGCCGGTCGTGGAAGTACCCCAGCGAGAGCGGTTGGCCGCGCCGCAGCCGCAGCAACGCCTTGAGCCTCTGCATGCGGCCATCGAGCGGAAAGCACGCGAAGTCAGCACAATGCGATCGCAACTCGGCGAGATGCTGCCGATCGGCCGGATCGTCGATGAAGCAGCCGAGATGGATGCGATGCGAGCGCGCCAGATGACGGAAGATGTTCCAAGCACGTATTTTGTCGCCCTTGTCGGGCGGGTACGGCACGCGATGCGACAGGAACAGCAGGTCGCGCATAGTGGTCAGCCGAGCCCACGCACGATCGGCGGCCCGAGCAGATTGGCGACGGGCAGCGGCAGGCGCTTCCAGGCGGCGATGAACAGTCGATATTTCGGGTTGAGAGGATTGTGGTCCGGTATGGCGGCGCCCGGCGCCAGGCGGTAGCGGTAGGGCAAGGGCGACGGCGTGAATCCCCAGTTGCGTTTGAAGGCGAAGGCTCCGGTGCCGAGCTTGCTGCGGCCGAAGTCGAACAGGCGGCAGTCCCGGTCGGCGGCGCGACGCATCACTTCCCAATACATGAAGTCGTTTCCCGCCCGATGGCGGGCCTCCGTTGTGCCGCCACCGTAATAGGGCAGCACCTCGTCGCGAAAGTAGAAATTCATCACCGAGGCAATTGGCTGCTCCGCGTCCAGCACCGTGACGATATCACTGCAATCGCTGAACATCGTGCCAAGGATGGCAAAATATCGCCGGGAGAACACTGGTGTGCCCAGATTTCGCACGCTTTCGGCATAGATCCGATGCAGCACGGCGACATCCCGGTGACTCACCGACGACAATCCGTTCTGGATGCCCTTGCGCACCATGGCGCGTTGCTTGCGCGGTATTGCCTTCATGTTCCCGTCATGGTCGCCCACAATGGATTTGCGGAACGTGACATAGAGATCCGAACGGACGACCCAGTCGCTGTCGATGTCATCGCGATCACGCAACTCGACCGCGGAGGCGCCAAGGCGTTCGCGCAAAGCGCCGGAGTGCCCCTCCAGGGCGGCAGCGGTTTCACGATCTATCGCAAGTGGACCGCCATAGACACAAAATGGGGTGGACACCAACGTGTTGCCGAATAGCCGTGACCTGACATGGACCAGCGGCAGCACGCCGACGATGGCGCCATCCTGTTCGGCGAGCGTGTAATGACTGCGATGGCCGAACGCATTCTCGATCACCTGTGCCCAGGCGGCTCGATGGAAGAAGCTGCCATTCGGCATGGACAGGACGAAGGCATCCCAGGCAGGCGCACTGACATCATCCAGCGGTCGCAGTCGGATCGCCATTGAATGGGACTCAGGGCACGCGAGAGTGCGTCAATGGTTGAGATGGGTTTCGCTGCGCTCGACCCACCCTGAGAGGTCCGAAGCGGGGTCTGGCGGAGTGACGCAGGATGGGTTGAGCGCAGCGAAACCCATCGAGCCGGTCGGCATTCCCGAGGCCAGCTGATCGGCGAACGCCCGGTCCATCCGGTCCCATGCGAAGGCGCCCAGCAAACGGTCGATCCGTTCCGCCATGCGTGACAGGTTGGTGTAGTGGCGAAACCGCGACTTCCAGCCGCATCCCGCGACGCGCGGCTGGCCGGGATCAATTTCCCATGGATGAAAATAGAAGATGCCGGGGCGTTGCTCGCGCCGGTTCAACGAGGCCAGGCCACGACTGTAGAGACTTTCCGGCAGCAGGCGGAAATAGCCGCCGCCGGAGCAGGGCCAGTTGCGACCGAACGCCCGGATGGTGGTCATGGGAAACTCCCAAAGCGTCCCGCCTTGTGGACGAAACGGCGTGCGCGGCGCCTCGGGCATGCCATACAGGTCATGCCTGATCGGGTTGACGCTGGAGCTGTAGGTGAAGCCTTCCTCCTCCAGCACGCCGAATGCCCACTGGTTGCGCGCGCCGATGGAGAAGGTGGCGGCACGATAGCCTTGGACAGCGACGCCGCCGATATCCTCAAGCAGTCCGCGTGTGCGCCTGACATCGGCGCGGAAGCCGTCTCTCGTCTGGCTATCCGCCCTGGTGTGGTCGTAGCCGTGACTGGCGAGTTCGTGTCCCGCTGCGACGATCCGGCGGACCATGGCGGGATGGCGCTCGGCGATCCAGCCCAGAGTGAAGAATGTCGCCGACACGCCGGCCACGGCGAAATGCTCTAGAATGCAATCGACATTTGCCTCGACGCGCGAGGCGAGACCGTCCCAGTCAGCAGGGTCGATGCACCCGGCAAATGCCTGTACCTGGAAATAGTCCTCGACATCGACGGTCATCGCATTGCGAACCGGAAGCGTCATCGGTCCGCAACCGCGCTCAGCAGATCGACCAGCCGGCGGAAGACGCGTTCCTGCCTGGCCGAATTCTGTTCCAATGTCTCAATCCGCCGCTCCAGGGCAGCGGCGTTCGGTGCAACAACGGAGGTCGGCACCAGCGACGCCGGCTGCGGTGCGGCGAGGCCGGCGCCCAGATCCTGGCTCAACTCGGTTGCCGTGGCCTCCACCATCGGGCCGGTGATGGTGTGGCTCTCCTCAATCGCGCCGTACAGCAGGACGCGCGAACAAAGCGTATTGATCCGCCGCGGGATGCCGTCGGTATAGCGGAACAGATAGGTGAAAGCGGCATCTTCCCAACGCGGATCACCGGTCCAGCCAACCCTGTTCAGCCGGTGTTCGATATACGAGCGAGTCTCAGCCTCGGTGAGCGGCCCCAGATGATAGGACGCCAGGATGCGTTGCCTGAGCTGTTCGAGGTCCGGGTTCGCCAGGAGCGAACGGAATTGCGGTTGGCCGAGCAGGATCGTCTGCACCGAGGCGCGGCCGTCCACCGTGATGTTGGACAGCATGCGCAGTTCCTCGAGCGCCGCCATCGGCAGGTTCTGCACCTCATCCACCACCAGCAGGCAGCGCCGGCCGGCGGCGCGCTGGTCCTTCGCCATGCGCTCGAAGCGGCGCAGCAGGGTTGCCTTGTCTGCTCCGCCATCGTCCGGGACGCCGAAGTTCGCCACCGCGAGCCGCAGCAGATCGTCGCCGGACACCCGGGTGGTGACGACACGCGCAAGCACATAGCTGTTGCGGTCGAGCTGCGACCAGAGTTGTTCGACCAGGGTGGTTTTGCCGGCGCCCACCTCACCGGTGATGACGATGAAGCCTTCCTCCTGCGCCAGGCCATAGACCAGGTGAGCAATCGCCCTGCTGTGCCCGCTGGAGCCGAAGAAGAACCGGCTGTCAGGGGTGAGCTGAAAGGGTATGCCAGAGAATTTGTAATATTTCTCGTACACGGTGCTGCTTCAGAACTGCTTGCTGATACCGACGATGATCAGGTTCTGGTAGATACTTTGACCGGGCGTCGCGGATACCCGGTCGAAGTAGGCATACCGCACGTTGGTTACCCATGTCTCGTTGATCGCATACTGCAGCGAGACATTGGCGCCTATCGAATTCAACGTGCCGGTCGAGGATTGCTGGGCCGTGCTGTACGAAGCGCTGCAGACCATGCTCAGCGCCTCGCTGAACGCATGGGCCCAGCTCAGGCTTGCCGTCTTGGCGTTGCTGCTTTGTCCCACCGGTGGCGGTGGGATGGCGAAAGGATTGCTGGCAACAAGGCTGCTCGGCGCAAGCGCGACTGTGGTCTGCTCGCTGATCTGCAACGAGAGCGAAAATTGATCGCGATCCAACACGGTGTTTGCGGACAGGGTGAACGCCTTGGTGCGGAATAGCCCGTTTTGCACGCCAAGTCCGCCACCGCCGATGAATAGCGGCGCGCCGGTCTGGGCGTCCACGGCATTGCCGTTGGTATCGAGGGCGGCCAGGTCGAGCTGGTTCTGGATGTTCTGCAGATCGCTCTGCAAGCCGGTGTCATACCGCGCGCTGATCCGGGTGCGCGCCGTAACCGCGTAGGAGCCGTTGAACGAAATTGCGTTGAAGCCGTTCTTGTGACCGTAGCTGATGGTGATCTCGCTGTCCGGATTTGGCGTGACGGTGGTGCCGAATGCCCACACCATATCGTCGATGCGGGTCGGCGGGAGACCGCCAAACCGGAGGCTTTCATAGCCCAGTTCGGCGAAAACCCCGACGTCCCGATTGATCTGGTAGCCAAGTTGGTTGACGAGAGTGTTCTGCGAGGAGTCCTGATTGACGCCGGTTCCATTGCTCTGGCTGATGTTCGCGACGATGAGGTCGCGGTATGGCGCGAAGCGTTCGCCGGTCTCGAACTGGGCCACGCCCTGGTTGGTCATGATGTGCTGGCTCGAGCCGCCGGTCTGAAAGAATAGCGGGAAGTCGCTGCCACCGTTGGAAAAGCTGGATTGATTGAATTCGTAACCGACCTTGGCCGTACCGGTATCGCCGAAGCGGTGCAGAAGGTAGGGCGAGATCGACACGCTGTTGACCTGGGTCTGGTTCTCCTTCGACAGACCTAGCGTGCCGATATTGCCATTGCTGGTGTTCAATTGCTGTGTGATGCCGGTGCCGAGAGCGCCAAAACCGGGGGCGGTGGGAGTCGCGCCGGCAACTGCGCGTGCGTCAAGGAAGAGCTCATCCGGCAGGATGGTGAAATTACCCGTGCCCAGCAACTGCTGCGTAATGTCGTTCTGTGACGGCGTCCTGGCATCCACCCGGAACTGCGGGGCATAGTCCAGCCTGACCTGGGCATTGGGCACATCCCCAACGAGCGCGATACCGGGGGTTAAAAAGGTAACCATATCCCAGCGCCGGTCGGTGGAACTGTTCAGCACATTGTCGGTGTACATTTCCTGCGCGCTGATTCGCGGCACGAATGTCCAGCCGGTTGCCCCGGCAGCGCCCGCGCCAAAGCCGGATTGCAATTGCAGCTGGTGCCGCAGATCGGACTCGGTTGGCTCCGGTGTGGTGGAAACGATGGATGGATTGGACGCGTCGGTTGCCGGAAACGCCACGGCGACGCGCGTTCCGAGCACGCAGCCAACGGCGACGGCGCAGGTCAGGCGCGCAGAGGAGCGGAGTGGGATAGTCGTGACACCCATCAAGGTCCCTACCCCGCCGTTGCGCCGCAAGTCACGATGAGTAGTAGTTGGAGTAGGCTCCGAAAGTATAGCGGGTGGACACCTGCACCTTGTTCAGCAGCAGCATGATCAGCGGACACGCCTGGATCAGATCGAGAGCTGCCTCGACCTCATCACGCTGTGTGCGCTCAGCCTCCACGACGAACAGGATCTGACCCACCACGGGTGCAAGCGAAGCAGGATCGCTGGTCGACAGACAGGGTGCCGAATCCAGGATCAGCAGCCGGTCCGAGTAGCGCCGGCCAAGGCTTTGGATCAGCTGCGTCATGTCGCGACTGGCAAACAGTTCGGGGCTGCGACTACGCTCCTGGCCTACCGGCAGTATCGTCAGATGCTCGATCTCGGTCTTCAGCAGCACGCTGCCGGGATCAAGTGCCGGATTGGCGGCGAGGTCCAACAGACCGGGAGCATCGGCGAGGCCCAGCGCGTGGCAGAATGAATCCCGCTTGGAGTCGCAGTCGATCAGCAGCACACGATGATCACCTTGCAATGCAACGCTGCAGGCCAGATTGAGCGCGGTGAAGCTCTTGCCTTCGCCTGGCCTCGCACTCGTCACCATCAGCAAATTGGACAGGCCCGCCTCAGCAGTGGGCGCGAACGCCGCGCGCAGCACTTGACGTTGCGCCAGGCGGAACTCCTCGGAAATGCGACTTCGGCCGCGCGTCCAGTCAAATAGCCCGGCACGTTCCAACGCGGCCAAATCGACGGCCGGACGGCGAGCGACCTGAAGTCCTTCCCCCACCTCCTCGACCTGGGATGGCATCCCGGGGGTCAGCAAATTGACCGGAGCTGCGGCTGTCGCTGGCGGAGGGTCGAACATTCCGCCGGATGGCGCGGACGGTGGCGGTGATGGTGGGCGGGCGCGATCCGGCTCCAGCAGTTGCGCCGCGGAACCTTCGAGCACACCCGACTGCAACAGCCGTTCGGCTGCACGTTCGACCAGATGCATCGGCTTGGGTCCGATCATTCAGATCAGAGCCGCTGTGCGCAGGATGTGAACCATAAGTCCCCCGTAGATGACAACGAGGCCGGCGACGGCGGCGCTGAAACGTACGGCCGTCAGGAAGCGCTGCAGGAACGGCAGTTGCCCCAGCGTCGAGATGCCGCCGAGCACGGGAAGGCCGAGACCCCGCAAATCGTCCACGGTGGAAAATGAACGATCGAGCTGGCCCACCAGAATGGTAACGCCCAGACCGCCGCCAAGACCTGCCAGCAGCACGCCGGAGACGAGAAGCAGCCGGTTCGGCGCTGCCGGCAGGCGTGGCGTTTCGGGCGGATCGACGATCTGCAGTTTGACCTTGTCTGCCTGGGTATCGGCTGCCTGCGCCAGGTTTGCCGATTGGAGCCGACCTAGCAGCTCCTCGTAGTTCTTACGCAGGACGCTGTAGTCGCGGTCCATGTTCTGGTATTCGGCCAGCAGGCCGGGCTGCTCATGCTGTACCTTTTCAAGCCGGTCCAGCAACTGTGCGGCGCCAGTCCGTTGGCGCTGGAGCGAGCTGACCGCAGTGTCCGCCTCGATCAGCCGAACCTTGATCTGCTCGTAGACAGGGTTCGGCAACGAGCGCTTCGCGGTGTCCTGTGACGCGTCCGCCGCGGCACCGCCGGCCGCGCCACCCGCCGCCTGGCCGCCTTCCGGCGACGACTTCAGCGCCTCGACCAGCTTCTTCTGCGCGATCACGTCGGGATGCTGCTCGGTGTCCTTCAGCAGCAGAAGCTTCAGCTGTTCCTCCGCTTCCTGCAGCCGGCTCTTTGGCTTCACCAGCTGTCCCTGGGCACCTCGTGGGCCACCGCCCTCGACCACCAGCATCGGCGGCGTATTGGCAACCTCCTGGCGAAGCGTGTCGCGCTTGACGACAGCATCCTGCAGCTTGCCATCGAGGTCCCGCTCAGCGCTGCGCGCCGCCTCGGTGGCTGACGTGTATGGCTTATCCGGGTTCAGATCGGCAGGCAGGATATCGACGTACTTGGCCCGGAAGTCGGCGCGACGCTTCTCGGCCGCCCGCAACTGCTGCTCGTACGAGGAGATCTGGTGCTCGAGGAAGCGCCGGGCGTTCTCCATGTCGGTGCGATTGGCGCCGGTAGCGCTCTCCACGAAAATCGTCAGCAGCGTTTGCACCACGTCATGCGCCAGCTTGGCACTCTTGTTGCGGTAGGTAATGGTGAACAGGTTCTTGGTTTGCGGCTTCACCGCGATGTCGAGGGAGAGCTGCTGCAGCAGACGCTCGCGGTCGGACGGCCCGGCGACACTGAGATCGAGGTCGGTCTTCGAGATGAGCTTCTCGAGATTGGGGCGGCTGAGCAGGGTACGCTGGAGGATATCGAGCTGGCTGTTCGGCGCCGAGTCAGCGGCCAGTCCCTTCAGCAGCGGTGTCAGGATCGCGTCGGCATCGACATACAGCCGCGCTGTCGATTCGAACTGGTTCGGCACCAGGTAGACCCCGACCCAACCGAGTCCACAGATCAGCCAGGCAATGATCACGCCGATCCAGCGACGGCGCCAGGCCGCCCGCAGGTACGTCTCCATCAGGAGCCGGATGGATTCCATGGCCCCGCCCTCAGAACCAGGATTGCGGGATGATCAGGGTATCGCCGGGCTGCATGCTGATGTTCTGGCTGATGTCGCCGTCCTTGATCAGATCGTTGAGCCTGACGCGGATCATCGTCTCTTTGCCGTCGGCGTCGTGCCGAACTATCTCTGCCCGATTACCGGCGGCATACTTGGTCAGCCCCTTGGTCGCAATCATCACGTCGAGCAGGGTCATATTGTCACGGTAGGGGATTGCGGCCGGCTCGGTCGCCTCGCCGATCACCTTGATCTGGCGATCCATCGGCCCAACAAACGACCGGACGATCACCGTCACGTTCGGGTCCTGGACGTATTTCTTCAGCCGGTCTTCGATTTCGCGCGCGAGCTGGGTCGGCGTCTTGCCGGAGGCGGTTATGTCCTCGATCAGCGGCACCGAGATCCTGCCGTCGGGTCGGACAGAAACTCCTGGTTCGCTGAGATCGGGATTGCGATAGACGAATACACTGAGCGAATCTCCTGACCCGATCAGGTACTGATCGTTGGTGGCCGTCTCGCCCGGCTTCGCGTTGTCAGCCGACCTGGCCGCCGCGGTCGGGACCACAGGCGGGCTCCCCCCGGACGAACAGGCGGCGACGGATAGAGCCGTGAGCAACACGGCAACAAGAGACATAGCCCGCCAGTGGAAGATCACGACGTCTCCGAATCATTAGCCCCATGTAACTGGCCGGCTGGTAGGCGCGGAAGGATTCGAACCCCCTCCTCTGCCATGTAAAGGCAGCGCTCCACCACTGAGCTACGCGCCTCGCTCCGGTGACCGCAAGCCCGAAATTGGACGTGACGGCCGCTCTCCAGTTTGTGATAACCTCTTTACCACTGTAAGCGACACTGAGCAATCGAGTGTACCACGAAGTTACGTGACCTCCTACGCGTATAGGTAGTAGACAGATTACAGATCAGTCGCAATTTCGTGTTGCTTGTTGGGATTTTTTCGATTTCCGGGGATAAAATGTTCGTAGTTTCAACGTCGAAGGTTTTCCGTTCCGTCACGCGGAACATTGCGGTCAGAGCTTATGGCATATAAAATTGTGGACAGCCGACTTCATTCCGATGCATGTCGGGCCAACGAACAGGCTCGGTGACCGGCCGGTTCACATCATGTTGCGGCGGTTTCGGTCCCGCTGGCTGAGTTCGAGGGTCGCCCGGACCGGCTTCGCGGCGCGCTCCGGGGAGGAGACTGGTATGACGCGGGTCCTGGGACGCTTCGTGTCGCTGGAGATGGCCGTGCTCGGCCTCTGCGAGCTGGCACTGTCGTTCCTGGTCATCTACGCGATGCTTGTGGTCCCCGGAGTGCTGCCTGTCCTGGCCAATACCGCGGTGTTCGATGGTTCGCACTCCGTTTCGTTCGAGAGCGCCAACCTCGCCGCCGTTCTGGCGTTTACGATCGTGGTCACGGCGGCGGCAATCGGCCTTTACCGCCCAGAAATCTGCATCGAGCGCCGCCGTCTGCTGATCAATACGAGCGTGGCCGGAATCCTGGCATTTCCAGCCGTGCTGGTGGTGAGCGGCAGCTTCAATATCGGGCTATCGCGATATGCCGTGCTCTGGCTGACCAAGGTTCTGCTGGTCTGGCTGGTCTGTATCCTGGCCAGCCGGCTGATCTTCAACCGCATCATGCGCGAACGATGGTTCGTGCGCAGGATCCTGGTGCTCGGCTCCGATCCCCGCGTCCTGCATTTGCGTAAATTGGCCGGCGTCGGTCGTGGCCGGCTATTCGAGACGGTGCTGGCAACGCCGGATGCAACGGCAGACTTGCCAGACACGTCGGTGTCGCCCGACGCCCTACGCCGACAGCGCATCTGGGGCATCGTCATCGCCAATGATCCTTCGGCGCCAGACGCTGCAACGCTTCCCACACGGAACCTGCTGGACTGCAAGCTGCGCGGCGTACCCGTGTTCGACGAGGCAGGCTTCTGCGAACAGCAACTCGGACGCATCGATCTCGACAGCGTACGCACCGACTGGCTGCTGTTCGCCGATGGGTTCGCCAACGGGCGGATTTCCAAAGCGGTCAAGCGCGCGGTCGATATTTGCGTCAGCCTGTGTCTACTGCTGCTGACCCTGCCGCTGATGCTGCTGACGGCCACGCTGATCCGGCTCGACAGCCCGGGACCCGTGCTGTACCGCCAGCGCCGCGTCGGGCTGCATGGCGAGTCCTTCACGCTGCTTAAGTTCCGCAGCATGGCGATGGACGCCGAGGCTGGCGGCAGCCCACGCTGGGCGACCCAGCAGGACCCGCGCATCACCCGCGTTGGCAGCTTCATCCGGCCCATGCGCATCGATGAATTGCCACAGTTGCTCAATGTGCTCCGCGGCGAAATGAGCATGATCGGCCCGCGGCCTGAACGGCCGCATTTCGTCGAGCAGCTCACCCGCATCATTCCGTTCTATCGCGAACGCAGCTACGTCAAGCCCGGGATCACAGGCTGGGCGCAGGTAAATTTCCCTTACGGCGCCTCGATCGAGGATGCCCGCCAGAAACTTGCCTACGACCTGTACTACGTGAAGAACCGCGGCTTGCTGCTGGACCTGCTGATCTTGCTCGCTACGGTTCGCGTCATTCTGTTCCGTGAAGGTGCTCGCTGACACTCGCGGTGACCGCGATGCCTGTTCGCCGCGGCCGGACATGACGGCGGCGCAGTGATCAACGCGCTCCCTGCCCTGGTTCTGCTCCATGCCGGCTGTGCGGCATTATATGTCGGCCTTGCCACGCTTATTCTGATCCGGCGACCGCCAAGCCGTACCGGGCTTTGGCTCGCCGGGGCTTGTTTGGTCACCGCTGCCTGGGCAGCTTCGGTTGTGACCGCAACCTGGCCAAATCCGTTAGGCGGCGTTGCCGGTTGGCTTGAGGTTGCCCGATCGGCTGCCTGGTATGGCTTTATTCTGCACTTGTACCGCCGCTCGGTGACGGTGCATCGCCAGCTCATCCAGGCATTCACCACGATGGGCCTGCTCGCCCTGTTGCTGGTCGGTGGGCTGCCGCTGATAGAGGCGTTGACCAGTCAGCCCGGGGCGTCGCTGTGGTCGATCGGCACGGCCATCCGGCTCGGCTTCGCCGTCTGCAATATTTTGCTGCTCGAGAACCTTTACTTCAACACGCCGTCCGACACGCGCTGGCACATCAACCTGCTCTGTGTGGCACTGGCCGGGCTATTTCTGTATGACTTGGTCCTCTACGCGGACGCTGTGCTGTTCCACCGGATTTCGCAGCCATTGTTCGAGGGCCGCGCCAGTGCGACGGCACTTGCGGCGCCGCTGATCGCAATCGCGGCCGCTCGCAACCGGCGCTGGGCCATCGATATCCACGTCTCGCGCGACGTGGTGTTCCACAGCGCGACGCTGGTGGTCTGTGGCGTGTTCCTGCTTGGCCTCGCCGTCACCGGCGAGATCTTCCGCCGCGGGGGCGCTGAATGGGGCTACGTCGCCGAGGTCTCCCTGATCTTCGCTGGCGTTCTGGTGGTAGCGGTGTTGCTCACCTCAGGCACCGCCCGGTCGCGGATCCGCTCCATCCTGGTCGATAATTTCTTCAGCAGCCGGTACGACTATCGGCGAGAGTGGATGCGCTGCATCGACACGCTCACCGCACCGGCTGCCCATACCAGCCTGCCGGTGCGCGCGATCCGTGCGGTGGCGGAAGTGGTCGACAGCCCTGCCGGCGCCCTGTTCGTTCGTGCGCCCGAGGAGGTCGCATTCCAGTGGGCCGGCTCGTGGAATATGCCGGCCGCCACTCAGCCGATTCCGCCGGGCCACCCGCTGGTGTTTGAATTCCGCGATGCCGACTGGATCGTCGAGCTCGATAGGGCAGCACCGGTCGCCGAATGGGTCGGTGAACTGGCACGGACCTGGCTCGCCGTGCCGCTCAATCACCAGGGCAGTCTGATCGGCTTCGTCGTGCTGGCTCGCTCGCGTGCGCAGTTCAAGCTGGACCGCGAGGTGTTCGATCTGCTACGGATCATCGGGCGCGAGGTGGCCAGCAGGGTCGCCGAACAACTGGCGGTGCAGGTACTGTCACAAACGCAGCAATTGCGCGAGTACAGCCAACGCTTTGCTTTCGTCATTCACGACATAAAGAACGTCTCCGGTCAGCTTTCGATGCTGCTCACCAATGCCGAGGTCCACGCCGACAACCCGGAATTCCAGCGTGACATGCTGGCCACCGTGCGGGCTTCAGTGGGCAAGATCACGCGCTTGCTGACGCGGTTGCAGGCAGACCGTCAGGAACGCAGCCACGCGCTTATCACCCCGGTTCAGCGGTTGAAGGATATTGTGGAAACGACAAGCCAGATCATTGGAGCACCGGTCGCATTATCCGAGGACGGAGACAGTGCCGGGGTGGCGATGGATCCAGAATCGTTCGATGCCGTGGTGCAGCACCTGCTCAACAACGCAATCGAGGCATCCGGCAAATCCAGTCCGATCCACGTCGCAGTACGCCACGAGGCGCTGAGCGTCGTGGTCGATATTATCGACCAGGGACAGGGAATGACCCCCGAGTTCATCCGCGACGAGTTGTTTCGACCGTTCGCCACGACGAAGGGCGGCGGGCACGGGATCGGCGCATACCAGGCTCGTGAACTACTCCGCGAGGCGGGCGGCGATCTACTGGTGCTCAGCCGCAAGCCTGGCGGCACGACGATGCGCCTGCTGCTTCCGTCGGTGCGCCTTGCGGTCGCCGACGACGCCGCGGCATTGTCGGCCTGACGGATCGCCATGGCCGCAAAGCCCAAGCTGCTGATCGTCGAGGATGATGAGGGCCTGCGCTCGCAATATCGCTGGGCCTTCCCCAGCTGCGAGGTGGTGATGGCCAACGCTCGGCCACCCGCCATCGCGATCATGCAGAAGGAACGCCCACCCGTCGTCCTCATGGATCTCGGCCTGCCGCCCGATCCGGATGGCGTCTCGGAAGGCCTCGCCACACTCGACGAAGTGCTGCGCATAGCTCCGGAAACCAAAATCATCGTGGTCACCGGCAATGGTGAGCGAAAGAACGCACTGAAAGCGATCGGTGCGGGCGCCTATGATTTCTGCGAGAAGCCGGTCGAGATCGAAATACTGCGCACGATCATCGAGCGCGGGCTCAATCTGCATCGCCTGGAAGACGAGAACCGGCGGCTGGCAGCGATGCCGACTCGTTCGCCGATCGAACGGATTATCACTGCCAACGATGCGATGCTGAAGATCTGCCGCGATGTGGAGAAGCTCGCCGCGACCCACGTGCCTGTGCTCCTGCTTGGAGAGAGCGGGACGGGCAAGGAAGCGCTGGCACAGGCACTGCATGAACTCGGGCCGCGCTCCAAGCAGCCATTCGTCGCCATCAACTGCGGCGCGATTCCAGAGAACCTGCTGGAATCCGAGCTGTTCGGCCACGAGCGTGGCGCGTTCACCGGCGCTGTCAAGCAGACCATCGGCAAGATCGAGAGCGCACATCACGGAACGCTGTTCCTCGATGAGATCGCCGATCTGCCGCATCCGCTGCAGGTGAAGCTGCTGCGGTTCCTGCAGGACCAGATCGTAGAGCGGATAGGCGGCAGGCAACGCATTCAGGTCGATGTACGCATCGTATCGGCTACCAATTCGAGCCTCGAGGAACGGGTCAACGAGGGCTCGTTCCGCGGCGACCTGTTCTACCGCATGAACGCGGTGACCGTCCGCATTCCGCCCCTGCGCGATCGCGGCGGTGACGCAATGCTGCTGGCCAATTTCTTCCTGAGCCGCTTCAATCGCGAGTTTGGCCGTAACATCCGCGGTTTCACCGAGTCCGCCACGACCGCTCTCTCATCCCACGCATGGCCGGGCAATGTGCGTGAGCTGGAAAATCGCATGAAGCGTGCGGTGGTGATGACAGAGCGGAAGATGATCGACGCTGCGGATCTGGAACTGGCTGCCACATCCGATACGGTTCTGCCGCTCGATCTCAGGGCGGCCCGTTTCAGGGCTGAGCGTGAAGTCCTGCAATTGGCGCTGGCTCGCAGCAACGGCACGCTCTCGGTGGCGGCCAAGCTCCTCGGCATCAGCCGGCCAACCTTGTACGGGCTGATGGAAGTTCATGGCATAGAAATCGAACCGGGCAAGACCGCCGACGCTGGTGCGGAGGCTGACGAGCCCAGGCTCGATATGGAGTGAGGTCAAATCGCATGCGCTACCGGCATCTAGGTTGGCTCCTGATTTGCGTCTGGGTCGGCGTCCTGCCTGCGACGGCGCGCGCTGACTCGCTCGCTGATGCACGGAAGTCGATGCAGAAGGGCGACATGCGTGCCGCGCAAATCGATCTCCGGAATGCCGTCAGGTCTGATCCGCAGAACGCCGAGGCGCACTATTGGCTCAGCAAGGTAACGCTGGAACTGGGCGATGCCGTGGCTGCGGAACGCGAAGCGCGCGCCGCACGTGACCGCGGCTTCGATCCGCATCAGGCAGTGCCGCTCCTCGCGCAGGCAATGCTGGCGCAGGAGAAATACAAGGATCTGCTCAGCGAGCTGCAGCCGACCGGCAAGGACGCGGCACTGGATGCATCAATCCTGGTGGCGCGAGGCTATGCGCAGATTGCAATGAAGAATACCGACGAGGCGCAGGCTTCATTCGCGCTCGCCGAGCGGACCGCGCCGAATGCCATGGAACCGCTGCTGGCAAGCGCCAGATTGCTTGCTTCGCGCGGCGATCTCGATGGTGCGCAGGCGAAGATCGACCGGGCAATCAATGCTCAACCGAAGTCTTCCGACGCGCTTCTGGCGAAGGCCGAAATATTGCGGTCGAGGGGAGATTTGAAGGGCTCGCTTGCCGTGCTTGATCAGATGCTGAACGACCAGCCCGGCAACATCAAGGCGCTGCTCGATCGAGCCGGATTGCTGATTGCCACCAACCAGCCCGACAAGGCCAAAGCTGACCTGGATGCCACGCTCAAGTCGACGCCCGGCAATGTGCAGGCGATCTATTTGCAGGCCGTGCTCCAGGTTCAGGCGAAGGACTACAAGGCTGCGGATGCGACGCTGGACAAGATCAACGCCTATGTCTCGCGGATACCCCGTGGTTACTTCCTGCAGGCAATCGTCAAGGAGCAGTTAGGGCAATCCGCACAGGCCGAGGAGGCGATCCGGCGCTATATCGCGCGTGTCCCGAATGACCTCGCCGCATATAAGGTGCTGGCCCGGATCGAATTTGCCAATCGCCGGCCGGACCTCGCCGCCGACACCCTGGCGAAGGTCGTCGAATCCGGTCATGCCGATGCGGAGGCGTACGATCTCCTTGGGCGTGCCTACGCCGCTACCGGCCGTGGCGATGAAGCCGTGAAGTCGTTCCAAAAAGCCGAAACCCTGTCGCCCAATGATGTCGGGCTGCAGACCAGGCTGGCGAGCGCGCGCATGGGCATGGGCGAGGCCGAATCGGCAATGGGCGACCTCGAACATACGTTACAATTGGCGCCGACCGCGCCTCAGGTCGGTGAGGCGCTGTTCTTTGCCG
Organism: Acetobacteraceae bacterium; assembly: GCA_036265005.1. GTDB lineage: Bacteria > Pseudomonadota > Alphaproteobacteria > Acetobacterales > Acetobacteraceae > JAMXLO01. Next base: position 66,059 of record DATAPW010000320.1, read on the forward strand.
CACTGGCAACCGGCGATCTCGACAAGGCAAAGGAAGCAATCGAAAAGGTGCGCGCCGCCCAGGGCGATACCCCGGTGGTCGAGAACCTCGAGGGTTTGCTGAAGCTGGCGCAGCTCGACGTCGAAGGGGCTGCCGTGAAGTTTCGCGACATCCTGCAGAAGCATCCCGAATTCGTCCCGGCCCAGATCAACCTGGCACGCGTCGCAGCAATGCAGGGCAAGCCGGCAGACGCAGAGCAGATCCTTCAGGGCATTCTCGACAAGAACCCGGCGGCCGAACCGGCACTTACCATGCTTGCATCGCAGTTGGTGCGGACCAACCGCCTGCCGCAGGCGATCGCGCTGGTCGAGAAGGCACACAATGCGCAGCCTGCCAACACTCGCCTGACCGCCAGTCTCGGTGATCTTTACATCCGGTCAGGCAAGCCGGCCGAGGCACTCGAGATGGTCAACAAGGATAAGACCGCCGCGGCGAACATCGACATGTTGGGCCTGAAGGCAGCCGCGCAGATCGCACTCAACCAAAAGGACCAGGCACGCGATACCTATACCCAGATTCTCAAGATTGACCCGACGGTGATAGCAGCACGCCGGCAACTGGAAAGTCTGTTGCTCCAGGCCGGCGACTATGAACAAGCGCGGAATGCCATCAAGGAGGGATTGGTGGTAACTCCACGCAACTATCAGCTCTACCAGGACTTTGTCATGGTGGATCTAAAGGCGAGCGGGATCGACGCCGCAGTTTCGACGGCCAAGCAACTCCAGCAGCAGGATCGTGACTTCCAACCGGCCCGCGCGCTGATTGGCGACGCCTATATGGCGGCAAACCGGCCGACGGATGCGATCAGCGCCTACCAGGAAGCGCTGGCTGCCGCACCGTCGGAATTGCTGGTCGGACGGTTAACCGGGGCATTGTTGCGCAGCGGCCAGGGCGACGCCGCGATCAAGACGTTGACAGACTGGACCGCACAGCACCCGAACGACCTGACCTCCCTTCAGCAGTTGGCCGATCTGGAGATCACGGCGAAGCGCTTCGACGACGCGGCAAAGAATCTGCGGATCGTGCTGAACAAGAAGCCGCACGACCCTGTGGCTCTGAATAATCTTGCCTGGGTCTATCAGCAGCAGGGCGACAAGCGTGCCGAAGGCTTGGCACAACAGGCCTATGTGCTGTCGCCTGGCGGACAGACGGCCGACACCCTTGGCTGGATTCTGGTCTCGTCCGGTGACGCGGCAAAGGCCGTGACCCTGCTGCGCCAGGCGGCGGCCCAGGCCGGAGGAGACCCCCGCATCATCTATCACTATGCCGTCGCGTTGAAGGACATGGGCAAGAAAGACGAGGCTGTGAAACTTTTGAATGACGTCGTGGCGAACAAGGCGGAGTTCAGCGAGAAAGCCGACGCTCAGAAACTGCTCGATGAGCTGGGCAAGAGCTGAGGCGCGTAGGAAGACGTGGCAGCCCTATTGCAGATGGGCAGGTGACGCGTGCGGTCGGTTGCGCTGTTCTTCGAGCTGCTCATGCTGATACCGATCGCCCTGGTGCAGCCTTTCGTGGGCGTAATCTTGTGGTCGTGGGTATCTTTCATGAACCCACACCGCCTTGTTTATGGCGGCATCGCCCTAGAGGTTCCCTGGGCCATGCTGATCTTTGCTGCGACCATTATCGGTTGCCTCGTGGCGCGAGAGCCGAAGCGGTTCCCATGGAACGGCGTGACCATACTCGTCGCTCTGTTCCTGGTCATGATCACGTTCACCACTGTATTTGCGCTCGGCCCAAGGGACGACGTGCTGAAGAAGTACGAGGAGGTCTTCAAGGTTTTCCTGTTCTTGCTGGTCACGGCCGCTCTGTTGACGAGCAGAGAACGCATCCATGCGCTGGTTTGGGTGATGGTACTGTCGCTGGCCTTCTTCGGCATCAAGGGGGGTGGTTTTACTCTGATGGGCGATGGGGCCAACAAGGTATTTGGTCCACCCAGTTCGATGATATACGACAACAATCACTTGGCCGTTGGACTTTTGGTCAGCCTTCCGTTGATGAACTATCTGCGGATGGAATCTCGTTACGCCATCGTCCGGTTCGGACTTGCTGCAACGATGGTGTTAACGCTGTTCGCGGTCGTCGGCAGCTATTCCCGCGGCGCATTCCTCGCGCTGGGAGCGGTGAGCTTCTTCTTCTGGTGTAAGAGTCGTAGCAAGATCATCTCAGCG
>DATAPW010000321.1:0-24349 GCA_036265005.1 Acetobacteraceae bacterium
GAAACCACATTCACCCGGATGTTGTGCGGAGCGAACTCCGAGGCCAGCCCGCGCGCGAACCCGACCAGGCCCATCTTCGCCGCCGAGACGTGCGCGCGTCCGCTGCCGCCGACGAAGGCACCTTCGCCGGTGAAGAACAGGATGCGCCCGTAGTTGTGCTGCACCATCGACTCGATGACCGCGCGCGTGAGGTACAGCGCCCCGTCGAGCACCACGCCCCTGACCGCCTCCCAATCCTGCATCGTCAGCTCGGTAAAGGGCTTGTGAGGCCGGATGGCGGCATTGTTGATCAGGATGTCGACGCGGCCGAACTCGGACAGTGCCCGCGCCGCCATCGCCTCGACCTGGTCCTTGCTTGCGACGTCCGCGACAATGGCGACCGCCTTGACGCCGAGTTCCTTGGCTTCGCGCACCACGGCATCGGCTTCGGCCTGGTTCGACCGGGCGTTGACCACGACATGCGCGCCTTCGCCTGCCAGCTTCAGCACCGTCGCGCGGCCGATGTTACGGCCCGACCCGGTCACCAACGCGACTTTGCCCTCAAGCTTCCCCATGTTCCCCCTCCTTTGCAGCCGTTCTACGGTCGTAGCTCAGCACGCCGGCAACGGCGTGTCAGGGGGCCGTTCAATCCGTACCCCGCAGCTCGCCACTGCGGACGCTGGCGATCGCATTATTCAGTATCTGCACGATCGCCTCGTCCGCCACGCTCCGCGCCAACAGCGCCAGCGAGCCTCCCAGCAGCGCGGACGCTATCGACAGCGAGTCGATGTTCTGACTCACCATGTATTCAATGGCCTTGTCCACCACGGCACCGGCGTGACCCAGATCCTTCGGCGGTTGCTCGTCGGTCATCGCTCACTCTCCTGCCAATGCCTTCACTACCGGTGTTGCACCAGACCTCGAACCGTCACTCGCCCACCATAACCCGTCATTCCCGCGAAGGCGGAATCCGGGCGGACGCCACAGCTGCTGATCCCCCCTGGATTCCCGCCTTCGCGGGAATGACGACGGAACGCGAATGCTACCCAGGCCGCCTCAATCCGCAATCTCCGTCTCCGGCTCCGTCTGCTCTTCGGCCTGCAGTGCCCACATGCGTGCATACAGCCCATCGCGCGCCAGCAAAGCCGAGTGCCGTCCCCGTTCTGCCACGCGGCCATCACGCAGCACGATGATCTCGTCCGCGTCCACCACGGTGGACAGCCGATGCGCGATCACCAATGTCGTGCGATCCCGTGACACCGCGCGCAGCGCCGCCTGGATGTCCTGCTCGGTCCCGGTATCCAGCGCACTCGTCGCTTCATCGAGTATCAGGATGCGTGGATCCTTCAGCACCGTGCGCGCGATTGCTACACGCTGCTTCTCGCCGCCCGACAGCTTCAGGCCGCGCTCGCCCACGCGCGTGTCGTATCCCTCCGGCAGAGACACGATGAAATCATGCACCTGCGCGACGCGCGCGGCTTCCTCGATTTCGCCCTGTGACGCGCCCGGCCGGCCATAGGCGATGTTGTAGCGGATGGTGTCGTTGAACAGCACGGTGTCCTGCGGCACCACGCCGATCGCCGCACGCAGGCTCTGCTGCTGCACGTCGCGAATGTCCTGGCCGTCGATACGGATGCGGCCCTGCGTCACGTCGTAAAAACGGAACAGCAGCCGGCTGATGGTGGACTTGCCCGCGCCGGTCGGCCCGACGATGGCCAGCCGCCCGCCGGCGGGCACGATGAAATCGACGCCTTTGAGGATCTCGCGATTGGCCTGATAGCCGAAATGCACATCCTCGAACCGGACCTCGCCGGCAGCGCCATCGGCCAGATGCGCTGCCAAGGCCACCGCTCCGGGCCGATCGGCAATCTCCTGCGACTCATCCATCAGCCGGAACATCTGCTCCATGTCGACGATACCCTGGCGGATCGTCATGTAGACCATGCCGAGGAAGCCCAGCGGCTGATAGAGCTGCATCAGGTAGGTGTTCACCAACACGAACTGGCCGACGGTCATCGTCCCACCGGCCACATTGCGCGCCGCCATCAGCATGATCAGCGTCAGGCCCAGTGCGATGATGAATGCCTGGCCGATGTTCAGCAGGTTCAGCGAGACCTGCACGCGCACCGCGGCGCGCTCGTAGCGCGCCAGGGCGTCGTCGTAGCGCGCTGCCTCATGTGGCTCGTTGCCGAAATACTTCACCGTCTCGAAGTTCAGCAGCGAGTCGAGTGCCTTGGTGCTCGCGTCATTGTCGGTGTCGTTCATCGTGCGGCGGATGCGCGCCCGCCAGCCGGCGAAGGTCATGGTGAACGCGGCGTAGGTCACCACCGCGCCGAAGGTGATCGCCGCGAAGCGCCAGTCGAACATGTGCCAGATGATCGCGGTGACCAGCAGCAGCTCGATCACCGTCGGCACCACGTTGAACACCGCAAGCCGCAACACCGACTGGATGCCGGCCATGCCGCGATCCAGCGCACGCGCCAGGCCGCCGGTCTGCCGGTCCAGGTGGAAGCGCAGGCTCAGCGCATGCAGATGCTGGAAGGTGCGCAGCGCCGCCACGCGCACCGCGCGCTGCTGCACCTTGGCGAACAGCGCATCGCGCAGCTCGCCGGACGCGGCGGAGCCGACCCGCAGCAACCCATAGGCAATCACCAGCGCCATCGGGATGACGAGCGCCGCCGTGGCGTCCTTCGGTGCCAAAGCATCGACGATGCGGCCGTAGACGATGGGGACGTAGACCGTTGCCAGCTTGGCCAGGACCAGCAGGCCCATAGCCAGCATGACCCGCACCCTGGCGCCGGTATCGCCTTCCGGCCAGAGATACGGCAGCAGAGAGCGGACCGTCGCCATGCCGGAGCGCCGCATTCGTGGCAGTATGACGATGGGCGGCTCGCGGTGTCGGGATTGTCGCATTACCGGCATGTGGCATGAAGATTGGCGATTTGAAAGGTTATGCCGTGGCAGACGAAGGTTTCGGGGATGGCTACCAGCGCCACGTTCGCGCCTGCAACAATGCGCAGTTGCCAGGCGACCGGCTGGCCTTCCGTATCCGCGATGCGCAGGTCGGCTGGGTAAAGCCGGACTTCGCCACGAAGCTGGCGGCGTTCCCGGCAGTCCGCACCGATGCGGCTGGCGTTACACTGGAAGCAGCCGAGGGGCTGCCGGCGATCGCACGGCAGTTATCCGACGCCGGCTGTTATCGCTGGCGTCGCGAGGCGTTCGACATCCGTGCCGAACCCGATGGCCCGGTCCTGGCGCAACTCGACCGCGGCGCCCTGCCGAGTTTCGGGGTCATGGCGGTGGGGGTGCATGTCAACGGCCTGGTACGGCGGTCGGACGGCTTGCATGTCTGGATCGCCCGGCGCGCCGCCGACAAGCTGCTGGATCCCGGCAAGCTGGACCACATTGTCGCCGGCGGCGTGCCTGCGGGGCTGACTCCAGCCGAGACCCTGGTGAAGGAAGCGGCGGAGGAAGCCGCCATCCCCGCTTCATTGGCCGCCCGGGCCGTGCCGGTGGCAGTGATCGGCTATGCCATGGAGCGCCCCGAAGGCCTGCGCCGCGACCACCTGCACTGCTACGACCTGGAACTGCCGGACGACTTCTGCCCGCAAGCCGCCGATGGCGAGGTGGAGGCATTCGAATTATGGCCGATCGCGCGCGTCTTGCGGGCTGTCCGCGATACCGACGATTTCAAGTTCAACGTCAATCTGGTGCTGATCGACCTGTTCCTGCGCGAGCGCCTGATCGACGGACCGGAAACGGTTGGGTTGCGCGGGGAGCTGGATAATGGGTAACGCGTCGCCTGGATCGCTCAGCACTTGTGCGGCTGCGGCGTCAGCTCCGTCATCTTGGCGTCCATGACGAAGTCGCCGAAATCCATCTGCAGGTTGTCGGCGACACCGTTTTCCCAGTAGCGCATGCCGACCTGATAGGTCGGCACCTCGCTCTTGTTGTCGCGGTCGAAGAACGCCAGGCGGACGCGCGTGCTGGGCAGGGTCGACAGGAGCGGGAACTTGTTGGGTTCCGGCTTCTTCCAATCCAGCACCACCACGGAGCTGTCTTCCGCGCCGGCGTCGTCGGTGCCATCGAACAGTGGGATGGTGACGAACCTTTTCCCGGCCTGAGCGGCGGCGAGGATCGCGGACGTATGGGCCATCGGAAACAGTGTGCCAGGCGGCAGCGGCTTGGTATTGTCCTCGGGGACCGTGTAGTGCACCTGGCCCGGGCCACCCGGCTTATCCAGCTTCGCGTCACCGTCGGTCTGGCTGGTCACCGCGCTGTCGGTGGTCTGTTTCATGTGGAAGCGGAATTTCAGTCCATCCTTGGATTCCCAGGTGGCATAGTCGGATACCATCTGGATGTCCTGGCCGTCCGTATTGGTCAACGTCATCGACAATCGCTGGCGCACCGCCCAGCCATCGCAGGCATCGATCACCTCGTAGCCCATCGTGCCGGTCGCAGCGACGACTTCTCCACCACGGCTGCTGCTCAGGGTTAGGTTGTAAATTGCACGGTGGGCTGCGGATGCCGTGTTCAGGCCAGCGGCTTGCGCCGGAGCGATCGGAACCGAAGCGGAGGCGCACAGGGCCAGGGCGGCTGCCAACAAGGCAGGAGGGCGCATGAGGTGGTCTCCACTAACGGGGTCAATGCCGAACATAGGTAGGCTGACGGCAATGCGCCAGCGACCGTCCTGGCATCCGGGTTCCTGGGCGGAATGCGGCATGGAATATTCTCACGGGTTCGTGAGCTCAGCAGTTGGCCCCTTCCCAACCCTTCCCCGCCGCGCGGGAGAGGGCCGCAGTGCTGGCGTCGCCGGCACGCGCAGCGGGGGGTTGGGGTGACAGAGCCTCGCAGCGCCCTATGGCGTTGATCGAGCCTTGGGCGGCAGATCAAGCCTGAGGTGCAACTCCTTCATCCGGGCAGGCGGGACTTCGGCCGGCGCGCCCATCAACAGGTCCTCGCCCTGCTGGTTGAGCGGAAACAGGATCACCTCCCGGATATTCGGTTCGTCTGCCAGCAGCATCACGATGCGATCGATCCCCGGCGCCGACCCGCCATGCGGCGGCGCGCCGTAGCGGAACGCATTGAGCATGCCGGCAAAGCGTTCCTCCACCTCCGCGGCCTTGTATCCGGCGATCTCGAAGGCACGCAGCATGATATCCGGGCGATGGTTGCGGATCGCGCCGGACGACAGCTCCACCCCGTTGCACACGATGTCGTACTGGAACGCTTTGATGGTCAGCGGGTCCTGCGTGTTCAGCACCTCCATGCCACCCTGCGGCATGCTGAACGGGTTGTGGCTGAAATCGATCTGCCTGGTCTCTTCGTTCAGCTCGTACATCGGGAAGTCGGTGATCCAGCAGAAGCGGAACGCACCCTTCTCGCCAAGACCCAGTTCCTCGGCCAGGCGCGTGCGCACCGTGCCGGCGAATTTCGGGGCGGCGTCCGGCTTGCCGGCAACGAAGAACACCGAATCGCCCGGTGCGACCCCGGCGGCGACACGGATCGCTTCGGCGCGGTCGGCCTCCAGGTTGCGCGCGATCGGCCCTTTCGGCCCGTCAGCCTCGTAGACAATGTAGCCCAGGCCGCCGGCACCCTCGGCGCGCGCCCATTCGTTGAGCTTGTCGTAGAAGCTGCGCGGCTGCGTCGCAGCGCCCGGCGCCGGGATCGCCCGCACCACGCCACCCGATGCCGCGATCCGCGCAAACAGGCCGAAGCCCGACCCTGCGAAGTGCTGGGTGACATCGGCTATCTTCAGCGGATTGCGCAGGTCGGGCTTGTCGCTGCCGTACTCCAGCATTGCCGTGTCGTAGGGAATGCGCGGGAAAGGCGGCGGAGTGACTGCCCGACCCTCGGCGAATTCCTCGAACACACCGGCGATCACCGGTTCGATCGTATTGAACACGTCCTCCTGGGTGACGTAGCTCATCTCGAAATCGAGTTGGTAGAACTCACCCGGCGAGCGGTCGGCGCGGCCGGCCTCGTCGCGGAAGCACGGCGCGATCTGGAAATAGCGGTCGAAGCCCGCCACCATGAGGAGTTGCTTGAATTGCTGCGGCGCCTGCGGCAGCGCGTAGAACTTGCCCGGGTGCAGCCGTGCCGGCACCAGGAAGTCGCGTGCGCCTTCAGGCGAGGAAGCGGTCAGGATCGGCGTCTGGAATTCGGTGAAGCCGGCATCGATCATGCGCCGGCGGATCGAGCCGATCACCCCGGCGCGCAGCATCATGTTGCGGTGGATCTTTTCCCGGCGCAGGTCGATGAAGCGGTATTTCAGGCGCAGCTCCTCGGGGAACCGTTCCTCGCCGGCAACCTGGATCGGCAGCACCTCCGCCACCGACTGGACGACAAGGCCGGTCACCCGCAGCTCGATCTCGCCGGTGGGCAGGCGTGGGTTGACCGTCACCGACTCACGGTTGACGACCTGGCCGGTGACCGTGATCACGCTCTCCGGCCGCGCCGCATCGGCTGCGGCGAACGCGGGCGAACCGGCGGGGAATACGCATTGGGTGATGCCATAGTGGTCCCGCAGGTCGATGAACAGCAGTCCGCCGTGGTCGCGCTTGGCATGTACCCAGCCCGAGAGCCGGGCGGCGTGCCCGGCATCGGCGGCGCGAAGCTCGCCACAGGTATGGGTGCGGTAGGCGTGCATTGCGACATGTCCCGCTGGTCGAGGGGCGGGCAGACAACCGGCGGGGCATTGGCCTGTCAAGCGCCTGAGCCGGTCGAACTCTGGTTTTTGCCGGCACTTCACAGACCACCTGTGAACCAGATCGCTTCCCAAATGGGAACGGCGGCGGCATGTTCTTGGCATCAGCGTCGCCGGCGATGCGGACCGCGGGGAGGGAAAAGCCATGAAAACCATTGTTTTCTGCGCCGACGGGACATGGAACGGACCCGGCCAGGCCGATAGCGACGACAAGACGGCTTTGACGACGAATGTCTTCCGGCTGTTCATCAACCTCGACGGCCACGACACACCCGAGACCGCCCTGCTGGCCAACGAGCAGGAACGCGTGCTCTCCGGCGACAATGGTCCGGTCCAGTGCGCCAAATACCTGCACGGCGTCGGTGACTCGGACAATTTTCTGGTGAAGGCGCTTGGCGGAACGGTGGGCGCCGGCCTCATCACGCGCATCGTCCGGGGCTACACCTACATCTCGCGCAACTACCAACCGGGGGACCGCATCTTCATCGTCGGATTCAGCCGCGGCGCATACACGGCGCGGGGGCTGGCCGGAATGATCGCGGCCAAGGGGCTGCTCGACGCGCGCAAGAACAATCTGGACGACAAGACCAACGCCTATCGCCTGGGATCGGCGGTCTGGTATGCCTACCGGCGCGCGGCGGTGCAGGCCAACATCGATCTGTTCGGCCGCCTCCAGGAGACGGTGCTCGATCTGCCGCATTTTCTTGCGCTGCCGCCAGGCAACGACCAACTGATCAGCGCGCCGATCGAGGCGGTTGCCGTCTGGGACACCGTGGGCGCGCTCGGCATTCCGGAATTCACTGTGAGTGCGGCGCGCGTGGATGCATTCCAGTTTGCCGATACGGTGCTCAACGCCAAGGTCGCGCATGGCCGCCACGCCATTGCTGTCGATGAGCAGCGCGCCGACTTCACGCCGACCTTGTGGGATGCCGACCCACGGATCGTCCAGGTGCTGTTTCCCGGTGCGCACTCCGATGTCGGCGGCGGCTATGACACTGTCGGCACCGACAGCGGATTGTCTGACTGTTCGCTAGTATGGATGACCCGCGAGCTCGCGGCGCTCGGGGTGAAATTCGCGGCGCCCGCCAGGTATCTGCCGACGCCGCAGCCACTGGCTGTCGGCCACCAGCCCTGGCTGACCTCGCCGTGGAACGTGCTGCCGCGTCGCCCCCGCGTGTTCCCGACCGGCCTGTGCCTGGCACAATGCCTGATCGACCGCTACCACGGGGACACGGCGATCGGCCAGTCGGGGATGCTGGTCGCGGCGTACAGGCCGGGCAACCTGTCGGACTATCTGGGCGACGCCGATCCTGTCGGCGGCATTGCTGTGGTGTGATCACGCCGCGGCGCCGGTCACCGGTACTGCTGCTGAAGCCGGCGACCGGCAGCCGGGCTATTTTGGCGTTTCGCGGCCTGCTGTGTAAAAATGCCGGATGCCTCGCCCGCCGCGTGCCAATTTCCCGCCGCCGTCACTGATAACCACCACCGATGCGCTGAAGCAGCTCTGCGATCGGCTCGGCACCGAGGATTTCGTCACCGTCGATACGGAATTCATGCGCGAGCGCACCTATTGGCCGGAACTCTGCGTCGTGCAGCTGGCCGGCACGCATGAAGTCGCGGTGGTGGACGCCGAGGCGCCGGAGCTCGACCTTGCCCCGCTGGGCGAACTTTTGGCCAACCAGGCAGTCATGAAGGTGTTCCATGCCGCACGGCAGGACATCGAGATCTTCGTGCTGAAGTTCGGCGATGTGCCAAAGCCGCTGTTCGATACCCAGGTCGCCGCCATGGTGGCGGGGTTCGGCGACCAGGTCGGCTACGACGCAATCGTCTCGTCGCTGACCGGCGGTTCGATCGACAAGGCGCATCGGTTCAGCGACTGGTCCGCGCGCCCATTGTCTGCTGCGCAGATCGCCTACGCCGCCGCCGATGTCACCTATCTGCGCGAGGTGTACAGCCAGTTGTGCGCCCGGCTGGAGCAGGACGGGCGATTGCCGTGGGTTGCCCAGGAGATGGCGGACCTGGCCGACCCGGCGACCTATCGGGCGAACCCCGAGACGATCTGGGAGCGGCTGCGGCCGCGCAGCAGCAACCGCCGCTTCCTCGGCGTGCTGCAGGCGGTGGCGGCATGGCGCGAGCGCGAGGCCCAGCGGGTCAACATCCCGCGGCAACGGTTGCTGCGCGACGAGGCGCTCCTGGAAATCGCCGCAACCGCGCCGGGTTCGCCCGACGCGCTGGCACGCGCGCGCGGCATCAGCCGGGGGTTTGCCGAGGGACGCACCGGCGCATCGCTCCTGGGGGCCATCGAGGCGGCAAAGGCCTTGCCCGAGGAGGCGTTGCCCGACGTACCGCGTGCGCGGGACAGCGCGCGCCCGTCACCCGCGCTGGTGTCGCTGCTCAAGGTGCTGCTGGCGGCAAAATGTGAAAGCCACCACGTCGCGGCGAAACTGGTTGCCAGTTCCGATGACATCGACCGGCTGGCAAGCGAGGAAGCGCCCGATATTGCCGCACTGCATGGCTGGCGGCGCGAAGTCTTCGGCGAAGATGCGCTGGCCCTCAAGCAGGGGCGTGTCGCGCTGGGTGTCGAGGGCCGGCGGGTCAAGCTGATATCGGCATAGGAGCCTCGGGACCGGCATCGCCACCCTGGATTTCGAGGCTTCGCAGGGACCAGGCCGGGTTGAGGCCAGGCAATGGTCGCACGCGGCCCGTTGCGCATGGCCCGCATACACTGATACGTTGCATTTCCGTCGATCCTGCACGCTGATAAGTAGTGCTCTGCGAGCTCCTACGATCGTAGGTGAATTGACCACATGATCATCCGTGCGGCGAAGCAACCGCTTCTGCGCCTCGTCGGTCGGCAGACGGGCGTCGCGGCCGCATTCCTGGTGCTCCTCGCCAACACCGCCTTCGCCGTGCTCATGTTCCATGAAGTGCGCCGGGCGGACGATCTTGTGGTGCATACCCAGCAAGTGACGGCGGCGCTGCTCGACGTGCGTGGGCTGGTGCAGCAGGCCGGCTCGAATCAGCGTACTTATCTGCTTACCCGCGATCCGCAGTTCCTCGCCATCTACCAGCAGGCGGAGCTGGACCTGCCGCCGCTGCTCGAAGACCTCCGCAGCCTGGTGTCGGACAATGCAGCCCAGTCGCGTCGCGCTACCACGCTGGCTGCCGAAACTGAGAACGAAGCGAAGCGCCTCGCAGCTGGCATTGCACAGCGAGAAGCCAGTCCAGCGGGTACCATGGCCTATGAGGATCTGGTCCGCAGCAAGCAGATGACGGATCGCCTGGCGGACTCCATCGGCCCAATCCTCGTCGAAGAGCGCGGGTTGCTTCAGACGCGTATCGGCACGGCCGAACGGCGGAACGTCCTGACCCTGGCGCTGATCGCCGGAGCGACCGTCCTCAGCGTCGTGGTGATCGGGATGATGCTTCATCGCACTCAGGGCGAGGCACGGGCGCGCAGCAGCGAACTTGCGGAGACGGATGCGGCGCTGCGGGATAGCGAGCTGCGATTCCGGCGGATGTTCGAGGAGAGCCCTATCGGTGTGCTCGTTGCCGAAGCTGACGGCGAGCGTATTGTCGAGGCGAATCCGGCCTTCTGCCGCATGCTCGGCTATGAACCACACGAGCTGCCGGGCAGATCCATCGCGGACATCGCCCATATCGATGACCACGACCTGGTGCTTGCGCACCGGCTAACCACCGATCCGGGCGATTTCGTCGAAGTCCGCTATCTCACCCGGTCTGGCGTGGTTGTCTGGGCACGTGTCCGCACCACGTCCCTTGCCACGGCCAATGGACATGACGCGCACCGGCTTTGCCTCGTCGAGGACGTCACCCGCCAGAAGCAGGCGGAAGCGGAATTGCGGCAGGCGCAGAAAATGGAAGCGATCGGCCAGCTATCCGGCGGCATCGCGCACGACTTCAACAATCTGCTCGGCGTCATCATCGGCAATGTGGAATTCCTGATCGACGCCGTACAGGACAATCCCGACAATGCCGAACTGGCGCGGGAGATCCTAAGCAGTGCGCTCAGCGGCGCCGACCTCACCCGCCGCCTGCTCGCCTTTGCCCGCCGTCAAACCCTGCAGCCGCGTATGATCGATCTGAACGGCTACCTGCCGAACCACATTTCGATCCTGCGACGGCTGCTCGGTGAGTCGATCCAGATGACCACCACGCTCGCAGGCAGCCTCTGGCCCATCCGTGTGGACCCTTCGCAGGTCGGCGATGCCCTGCTCAACCTCGCGATCAACGCACGCGACGCGATGCCGCATGGCGGCACGATATCGATCGAGACCGCGAACGCCCATCTGACGCGCGATCAGGCGGACGTGGAAATCGCGCCAGGCGACTACGTCACGCTGTCGATGACCGATACGGGTATCGGCATGGCGCCCGAACTCCTGGCGCGGGTGGTGGAACCATTCTTCACCACGAAGGGGACCGGCGCCGGCAGTGGCCTGGGGCTCAGTATGATCTACGGCTTCGCCAAGCAGTCTGGCGGTCACCTGCAGATTTGCAGCGAGTTGGGGCACGGCACGACTGTGCGGCTTTATCTCCCACGTGCGCTGGGCGAGGAACCGGTCGAGAGCGTCGGCACGGCGGCAGCCAACCTGCCGCAAGCCTATGAAGCGATCCTGCTCGTGGACGACAATGTCGAGATGCGCGCGGTGGCCCGGCGCCATCTGACCTCGCTTGGGTATCGCGTCAGTGAGGCCGGGAGCGGGCCGGCCGCCCTGGCAATCCTAATGAGCGACAACGGGTTCAACCTGTTGTTCACCGATGTCGTCATGCCGGGCGGGATGACCGGCTTTCAGTTGGCCGCGATGGCGCAGAAGCTGCAGCCGGCACTCAAGGTCCTGTTCACCACGGGTTATGCCAGGTCAATGCCCGGCGGCGAGCCGCTGACGCCCTACCCCGGTGCGATGCTTCGCAAGCCGTACCGCAGGCACGAGCTCGCGGCCACAGTGCGCGCCGCATTGGCCGGATGATGCTGTCGGGAGCAATTTTGCCACCGCCGGCCTGACTCACCCCATGTCGGGCGGCTTGATGCCGGCAACCTCGACCAGCAGCTTCCGCAGCACGGCCTCGCCGAAGCTGCCGGTATCCCGCGCGACGACCACGAACGCATCGGGCCCGCCGATGACGTTCTCCCGGTAATAGGTCTCCAGTTCCGGTTCGACCTCGACGATTGGCAGGCCATTGACGGTGACCCCGGCGGCCACGGCGGCGTCTCGCGCCTCGGTAACCGGCCTCCCGTCGTTGTTGGCGCCGTCGCCGGAGATGTCGATGACCCGCCTCTCGGCCGAGAAGCCGCTGTTGAGCAACAAGCCGACCGAGAAGTCGATTGCCGCACTGATCGATGTCCAGCCTGGCAGAGGCCGCAGTGCATCGTGGATCGCCTGGGCGAATGCGTGGGCGCCGGTCTCGTCCTCGATCAATCGCCAGCCTACCACCTGGTCCTGCCGGCGCGCGTCGGTCCACTCGATGAAGGTGAGGGCGATGCGGCCATGGCGGCCACCCCGCACTGCATCGATGAACAAAGGGTGCCGCAGGGCGTCGAGGTAGCCCTGGATCTGCATCATCAGGCGTTGTTCGCTGATGCTGCCGGAGCTGTCGACCGCCAGCACGAGCGCCACATCCACTTCGGTCCAGGGAGTGACCCTGGCCGCATCGGCGGGGGCCCCCCGCAGCAGGCCGCGGGGCGCCACCCTCCATGGTCGTCGTCGCGACGCGCTTGCCATAGCGCTCCCTTCACGCAGAGCGGGAAGTCTCCCTGCCCGTCCGGTTGGCCCGGTCGGAATTCCACCGCCAGCCTAGCGTCCCAGGCGCAGCCCGCCGAGACAATTCCCGCGTTGCCACTCATTGCCATTTACACCAAGCCACCGCGTGGACTAGAGCCAGGACGGCCTGGTGCCTGCGGCGCCCGGCCGGTGAAACCTTCTCGATGCCCGAGGCATGCTCATCCCTGCTTATGCAGCCGCCACCATGCGCACGGGGCAAATCTGACCCTAACCATACTGGCCAATTGATGACCGATGAGCAGTGCCGACATGCCCGCACGGAACGAATCTGAGATGGTGACGATAGCGCATCCGCCGCACCTGAAGGCGCTCGAGGCGGAGAGCATCCACATCCTGCGCGAGGTGGCAGCGCAGGCGGCTTTGCCGGTCGTGCTCTATTCGATCGGCAAGGACTCGTCGGTGCTGCTGCACCTGGCGCGCAAGGCGTTCTTCCCTGCCAAGCCGCCGTTCCCGCTGCTGCACATCGACACGACCTGGAAGTTCCGGGACATGATCAGCTTCCGGGACGCCACGGTGAAGCGCCTTGGCTTCGAACTGCGTGTCCACACCAACCCCGAGGGGCTGCGCCAGAACATCAATCCGTTCGACCACGGCAGTAACATTTATACCCAGGTGATGAAGACCGACGCGTTGAAGCAGGCGCTGACCGAAGGCCGCTACGACGTGGCGATCGGCGGGGCCCGGCGAGACGAGGAACGCTCGCGCGCCAAGGAGCGGGTGTTTTCGGTGCGTGGCCCGGGCCATAGTTGGGATCCGAAGCGCCAGCGCCCGGAATTGTGGCACCTCTACAACGGCAACCTGGCGCCCGGCGAGACCCTTCGGGTGTTTCCGCTGTCGAACTGGACCGAGCTGGATGTGTGGACCTACATCCTGGCCGAAGGCATCGATGTGGTGCCGCTGTATTTCGCCGCCGAGCGCCCGACCGTAGATCGCGACGGCCAGATCATCGTGGTGGATGATGATCGGATGCAGTTCCGGCCGGGCGAGAGGCCGGTGGACCGCCTGGTGCGGTTCCGCTCGCTGGGCTGCTATCCGCTGTCCGCGGCGGTGACGTCCTCGGCTGCCAACCTGCAGGAGATCGTCGAGGAAATGCGCACCACGCGCGTGTCGGAGCGTGCGGGACGCCTGATCGACCAGGACCAGGATGCCTCGATGGAGAAGAAGAAGCGCGAGGGGTATTTCTGATGCCGGATTCGCTCCTGCGCGTGTTGGCCTGCGGGTCCGTCGACGATGGCAAGTCAACGCTGATCGGCCGGTTGCTGTTCGAGTGCGGCACGATCCCGGATGACGTGATGGTGACGCTGGAGCGTGACAGCAAGCGCTTCGGGACGGTCCAGGGCGGCACCGACTACGCCCTGCTGGTCGACGGCCTGGCCGCCGAACGCGACCAGGGCATCACGATCGATGTTGCCTACCGGTTCTTCGAAACGCCGCGCCGACGCTTCATCCTGGCCGATGCGCCGGGCCACGAGCAGTACACCCGCAACATGGTCACCGGCGCCTCGGCGTCGGACGTGGCGATTCTGCTGGTCGATGCCCGCAAGGGGCTGCTGGTACAGACCCGGCGGCACGCCGCGATCGCCTCGCTGCTGGGCATCCGGCAAGTCGTACTGGCAGTGAACAAGATGGACCTGGTCGGCTTCGACCAGGCGGTGTTCAGTAAAATCGTCACCGACTTCTACGCGCTGCTCGGCAAGCTGGGTCCTCTGGCGGTGACCGCCATTCCGGTCTGCGCACGCGACGGCGACAACGTCACCGCACCGAGCACGCGGATGCCGTGGTACTCCGGCACTACGCTGCTGACTGCGCTGGAAGGCGCCGAACCGACCTCGCACGTTGCGGAGCGGGCATTCCGGATGCCGGTGCAGTTGGTGGCGCGCCCCGACCATACGTTCCGCGGCTATGCCGGAACGGTGGCCACCGGCACGATCCAGCCCGGTGCCCTGGTGGTGAATGCGGTGTCCGGCGTGGAAGCCGCGGTTTCGCGCATCGTGACAATGGACGGCGACCTTTCCGAAGCCGTGCCAGGCCAGGCAGTGACGCTGGTACTGGATCGCGAGATCGATGTGTCGCGCGGCGACGTGCTGGCTGCCGCACCGGCGCCGGCGCTGGCCGACCAGGTGACGGCGTGGGTGGTCTGGATGGACGAGACGCCGCTGTTCCGCGGCCGCGCCTACCTGTTCATGCTTGGCTCGCGCATGGTCGTTGGGACGATCACCGAGATCACCAACCGGTTGGACGTCGATACGCTGGCCGAAGTGCCGGTGCGCGAACTCGCGCTGAACGAGATCGGCCGCGTGACGATTTCCCTGGCGCAGCGCGTGGCGTGCGAGCGCTACGCGGTCAGTCGCGAGCTTGGCGGATTTATCCTGATCGACCGGCTGACGCGCAACACGGTCGGCGCCGGCATGGTGACCGATCTGCGCGCCGGGGCCAGCGACATCCATTGGCATCACCTGGACGTCGACAAGGACGCGCGGTCCGGCATGAAGCACCAGAAGCCGGCGGTACTGTGGTTCACCGGCCTGTCGGGCGCCGGCAAATCGACGATTGCCAACCTGGTGGAGAAATACCTGCACGCGCAGGGTCGCCACACGATGAGCCTGGACGGCGACAATGTGCGGCACGGTCTGAACCGCGACCTGGGATTTTCCGAGGCCGACCGGGTGGAGAACATCCGCCGCGTGGCCGAGGTATCGAAGCTGTTCGTCGAGTCGGGGCTGATCGTGCTGGTGTCGTTCATCTCGCCGTATCGCGCCGAGCGGATGTTGGCGCGCGACTGCGTGGCCGAGGGTGAGTTCCTGGAGATCTTCGTCGATACGCCGGTCGATGAGTGTCGCCGGCGCGACCCGAAGGGGCTGTACGCGCGTGCAGATGCCGGGCAGATCCGCAACTTCACCGGTGTCGATGCGCCGTACGAGGCGCCGCTCGATCCGGAGATCCGGCTGCCGACGCTGAACGCGCCCCCCGAGGCGCTTGCCGAACAGGTCGTGGTGGAGTTGCGCCGCCGCGGCATTATTGGGTGATCGGGTCTGACCCCCACCGCAACCCTCCCCCGCTCCGCGGGAGAGGGGACGCCGACGCTCGTTCCGCGGCCCCCTCTCCCGCGAAGCGTGGAAGGGCTGGGACGGGGGTCACGCCACTCGCCCAACTCGCCGCCGAGATTCGCGCGTGCCGGGTCTGCGCCGAATTCCTCCCACTCGGCCCACGCCCGGTGTTCCGTGCCTCCCCAACGGCCCGCCTGCTGATCGTCAGCCAGGCGCCGGGCACCAAGGTGCACGAGACCGGGCTGTCGTTTAACGATCCCTCGGGTGACCGCCTGCGGGGCTGGCTGAACATGGATCGCGACGTGTTCTACGACGAGAGCCGTGTCGCGATCGTGCCGATGGGCCTGTGCTATCCCGGCCGTCTGCCGAACGGCGGCGACGCGCCACCGCGTCGGGAATGCGCGCCATTGTGGCACGCCAGGCTGCTCGCACTGATGCCGGAGATCCGTCTGACGCTGCTGGTCGGCATCTATGCCCTGACCCATGTGCTGGGGCGCGGCGCGATGACCGAACAGGTGCGCGACTTCCGCACCCATCTCCCGCGCTACTTTCCACTACCGCATCCATCATGGCGCACCACGGCGTGGGAACGCCGCAATCCATGGTTCGGCGAGGAGGTGGTGCCCGCACTGCGCGAAGCGGTGGGTCGCGCTCTGGACCCGCGCTTCACGCCACTCACGCCTCAGTTGTAGGATGCGGACTGCCACGCCGCACCCAGGAGGCAGCTTCATGGCACGCATCGACGAGACCCGCCGCTTCATTCCGGTGAACATCGCCGTCCTCACCGTGTCGGACACGCGAACGCTGGCCAATGACACGTCCGGCGACGCACTTGCCGACCGCATCACGCAGGCGAACCACCGCGTGGCCGCCCGGGCGATCGAGAAGGACGATGCCGGCGCCATCGAACGCCATCTGCGCGCCTGGATCGCCGACCCGCAGATCGACGTGGTGGTCACCACCGGTGGCACCGGCATCACCGGGCGCGACGTGACGCCGGAAGCCTTCGACCGCGTGCTGGAGAAGCGCATCGAAGGCTTCGGCGAATTGTTCCGGATGCTAAGCTACCAGAAGATCGGCACCTCCACGATGCAGTCGCGCGCGCTGGGCGGAGTCGCCGGGGGCACCTACCTGTTCGCGCTGCCTGGCAGCACCGGTGCGGTCAAGGACGCCTGGGACGACATCCTGGTGTTCCAACTGGATAACCGATTCCGGCCCTGCAACCTGGTGGAGTTGATGCCGCGCCTGCAGGAGCACCTGAAGCCGGCAGCCGAGTAGCGGTCAGCCGGAACCTTCCGACGCGCGTTCCTGTATCTCCAGGAAGCGTCGCGCCAGCGCGCTGTACAGCGGCCGTCGGCAGATCAGGCGGGATACGCCGTATGCCAGAAACGCAGTCGCCATCAGCGAAACAGTGACACGCTGATTGTCTGTCATCTCCATCACGATGACCGAGGCGGTGATCGGCGCCTGCACCGCGCCGGAGAAATACGCCACCATGCCGAGCAGTACCACGGTGCCGGCCGGAGCCTCCGGCACGAACTGCGCCAGCCAGGCACCAAGACCGGCGCCCACCGAGAGCGACGGTGCGAAGATGCCGCCCGGGATCCCACTGACATAGGAGATCACCGACGCGGCAAGCTTCAATGCGGCGTAGTATGCCGGCAAGTGCGTAGTGCCCTCCACGACGCCGCGTGCCTGGTCGTAGCCGGTGCCATAAGTCTGTCCGCCGCTGATGACGCCGATGGCCGCGAGGCCCAGCCCGCAGGCCGCGGCAAAGACCACGGGATGGCGCAGGACAAAGCGCCCCACAGGCCCGGGCACCCCGTAGGCTGCAACCACCAACGCCTGGCTGAACACACCACCGGCGATGCCACCGGCCACGCTGCACAGCAGCACGGCGATCCACGCCACGCCGAACTGGAGCTCCACCGCGGTGTGACCGAAATAGGTGTAGTTGCCCATCAATGCGAGCACCGTGGCGCCGGCGACGATCACCGCGGTGAGCACCGTGCCGGAGGTGCGTGCCTCGAAGGAATGGCTCAGCTCCTCGATGGCGAACACGATGCCGGCCAACGGCGTGTTGAAAGCGGCGGCCACACCCGCCGCGCCGCCGGCCAGCACCAATGCGCGTTGCAGTTCCGGCCGCGGCAAGCGGAGCAGCCTCCCAAGTCCATGCATGATGGCGGCGCCGATCTGCACGGTGGGTCCTTCGCGGCCGATCGAGGCGCCGCAGGCCAGGCCCAGCAAGGTCAGCGCCACCTTGCCGATGGCAACGCGCAACGACAGCACGCGCGCGACGGCTGCCTGGTCCTTCATGTGCAGCGCCGCGATCGTCTGCGGAATGCCGCTGCCCTGCGCTCCCGGAAACACGTGGCGCGTCAGCAGGAAACACACAACGATGCCGGCCGGGCAGATGATGAAGGCGATCCAGGGCCGCGGCGCCTGCACGCGCAAAAACACGTCGGTGGCCGCGTTTGCCGCCCAGGCGAAGCCGATCGCCACCAGGGCGACCATGACCGCGCCGATCCAGAACACCAGTCGTCGCAACCACAGCCGCGGCGATATCAGCGGCATCCGCCTGAGCCGGCGCAGCGACGCGAGCGGTGCAGTCATCAAGGCCATGGTGGTCCCGATGGTATTGGCCCCATCGCTCTGCTCCTTTGAACCAACGCTGACGCGGGCGGTACGGCCGTAGGGCGGAAAGGCGCTGCGCTTTTCCGCGCTACGCCGACCACGCCGACTTGCCGGTAATCCTTGCCACCTGTGCCTCGCGGTCGGCGCGCATCCTGGCGCCGCGTTGCCGTGAGGCGGCCAGCACATCGGGTGGCGCGGTCTCCGGCGTGCCCGCATCGAACGGCGGCGCAGGTGCGTATTCGATCTGCAACTGAATGCCTTGCGCCACGGCTGGGCCGGCGATCTCCGCCACCACGGTCAGCGCAAAGTCGATGCCGGCAGTCACCCCGCCGCCGGTGATCACGTTGCCGTCGCGCACCACGCGCCCCGCGGTTGGGATCGCACCGAACGCCGCAAGCAGGTCATGCGATGCCCAGTGCGTCGTTGCACGCCTGCCGCGCAACAGGCCGGCGGCGCCAAGGATCAGCGCTCCCGTGCAGACTGAGGTGAGGAACCGCACCCGGCCGGCATGTTCGCGCAGGAACGCGAGGACCTCCGCATCCTCCATGATCGCCGATACGCCAGGTCCCCCCGGCACGCAGAGTACGTCGAGCTGCGGACAGTCGGCGAGCGTCGTGTCAGGAAGGATGCGCATGCCGGTTTCCGCAGCGACCGGTTCCAGTGACTTCCACACCAGATGCACCGTCGCGCCCGGCATTTTGGCGAAAACCTCGAACGGCCCGGTCAGATCGAGCTGCGTCAGGCGAGGAAACAACAGGAGGCCGATGCGGGTTGTGGTCATCCTTGGTTCACCTTCGAATTGGGTGTGCCATGCAGGTCTGCGGCCGTGTCTACATCATGCAGCGTGCGCAGCAAGGCGATGCGCCGGCCGGAAAAATTCGCCAATGTGTCGGCCAACGCGTGCTCGCTGGACCAGCGAACAGCGGCAAATGGCCGCGCCGGCCGGCGGGGCGACAGCGCCACCAGCCAATAGCCTCCATCGGCGGCCGGTCCGAACGCGGCATCGGCACTGCCCAAGGCACGAAACGCAGCCCGCGCATCGGCTGGCCCAGCATCAGGTATGTCGCAGCCGACAATGGCCACCCGGCTGTGGGGGAAGCGCCAGAAGGCTCGATGCATCCGGATGCCCAGGTCTCCGCGGCCTTGCGGGATGCGCTGCACCGGCAGACGCGGTCGGGCGTGATCCGGCGTGATCGCCAGGACAGTATGGAACCTCCGGTCGGCCTTCAGCGCACGAACCAGCCTGGTCAGGGTTGCAAGATGGAATCGCAGGGCAGCCCGCGCGCCGATCTCCCGCGCCAGGCGCCGTTTCACCGCTCCCAGGCGAGGCGCGCGCGCGAACACCACCACGACATCCCTCATGCGTACAGCCGGACGATCAGCCTTGGCGGCACGCCGACAAAGTACAAACCCAGGCAGAGCAGATTGCGCAGCGAACGTCGCGACCAGCCCTGCCGCTGCCACTTCTCGGCCGAGGTGACCGCGGCAACGTCGAGCGCGACCAATCTCCGCCGGCCGAGGCGGCGAACCAGATCGACGTCCTCCATCAGCGGCAATCCGCGTATTCCTCCGATGTCGGTCAGCAGGTCACGGTGGATCAGCAGGCCCTGGTCGCCATACGGCAGGGCCAGCACCCGACAGCGCCACGCAACCAGCCGCTCCAGCCGCCGCGCACGCGGGTCGTCGCTGTCGAGCGCGAAGCGGCAATACCCCGCGCGATCCGGCGCTATGGCCATATGCGCCGCCACGACCGCACGCCAGCCTGGTGCCAGCCGGGTGTCGGCATGCAGCAGCAACAGCCAGTCCCCGGTCGCGGCTGCCACGCCATCTGCGAGCTGCTGGCCACGGCCACGTGCCCCCGCCACGACGCGCGCATTCTGCGCAGCCGCCAACGCGGCGGTCCCGTCGGTGCTGCCGCCGTCCACCACCACCACTTCGTCCGCCGCCGTGATCGACGCGAGGGTGGCGCCCAGTGCGGCCGACGCGTTCAGCGCAGGGATCACGACCGAGAGCATGTTCCACTATTGTTCTTGACCGTCCGGGGTCGGTTTGCCAATCTTGGGGGCGAACGGACGGAGAACATGACCATGCGCGATCATGCCGACGCTGGCAAGCCGGAGCTGGATGCCGAGGCCTTGACTGCCCTCGATGCGGCCGGTGCGGCCGAGCCGCCGCCGGCTGCCCGGATGCCGTCGCTGGCAAGGCGCGGCCGCGGGGCCACGACGAACCCGGCGGTGCGCTACGACAGCCAGTCCGGCAGTCCGTTCGATGACGGCTGGGACACGCTCACAGGCGAGTTCGCCGAACTGCCGAAACTGGCGACGAGCCTGACGCGCGATGCGACCCGGTCGGCGATCAGCTGGAATACCTCGCCGGACATCGGCTTCGACCGTGCGGTGAACCCGTATCGCGGCTGTGAGCACGGCTGCATCTATTGCTATGCCCGGCCGACCCACGCTTATCTCGGGTATTCGCCGGGCCTGGATTTCGAGACCAAGCTGATCTTCAAGCCCGATGTCGCGGAACTGCTCGAGAAGGAGTTTCGCAAGCCGGGCTACACGGCGCGCACGCTGGCGCTGGGCTCCAACACCGATCCGTATCAGCCGGTGGAGCGCACGCTGAAGTTGACCCGTGCCGTGCTGCAGGTGCTCGACAAGTTCAACCATCCGGTCGGCATCGTGACCAAATCCGCCGGCGTGCTGCGCGATCTCGACATCCTGACGTCGATGGCGAAACGGAAGCTGGCGCGGGTGTACGTATCGGTCACCACATTGGACGCCGGACTGGCGCGCAGCATGGAGCCGCGCGCGGCGACCCCTGCGCGGCGGCTGCATGCGATTGCCGAGCTCACGCGGGCCGGGGTGCCGGCTGGCGTGATGGTGGCGCCGATGATCCCGGGGCTGAACGACGCCGAGATGGAGAAAATCGTCGAAGCCGCCGCCCGCGCCGGTGCGCGCCACGCCGGCTACGTGCTGCTGCGCCTGCCGCACGAGCTGAAGCAGATGTTCGAGGATTGGCTGGCGACGCATTTCCCGGATCGCGCCAAGCATGTGTTGAACCTGATTCGCGAGACGCGGTCGGGGGCATTGAGCGACGCCCGATTCCATCATCGCTTCGCCGGCCAAGGCGTGTACGCCGATCTGCTGTTGCGGCGGTTCGCCAGGGTCACGCGGCAATGGGGACTGGACCAGGCGCGCGAAGGGCTGGATTGCGGCAGGTTCGCCGTGCCGGACGATGGCAAGCCGCGGGTGGGCGAAGCGCAGATGTCATTGTTCTAGGTGGGGAGGTTTGATGGGAGAGCGCAGCGAAACCCATCAGACTTCGCCGAACCGCCGGACCACGTTCTCCAATAACCGCGACACCGGTCCTTCGAAGCCGTTGCGCCACAGGCTGCCGCAGAAGGTGATCGAGCCGACGGAGAACACCGCGCCTCCGGACGGGGTGTCGAAGTAGACGATCTCGCCGCGTGCCAGGTCCTCTACCTTCTCGCCGTTGATGCTGATGGTGTTGGACAGCAGCTCTTCCGGCACGGTGAGGAACGACGGCAATGGATTCTCCGACTGCGCCAGAATCACCGTGCCATGCGGCGTGCCGAGCATCGGATCGGCACGATCCAGTTCGAAGCCTGCCGCACCGCCGCCGGACAGGCCGTAATCGCCGATGACATCGCCCTCGATGCCGGCGAACATCCACGCGAAGCGCGGATCGTGTGACGCCGGCAAGCGACGGAAATGCGTCCCCTCGAATGCCGCCTGGCAGGAGAAGCCGACGCCCACCAGCATCTGCGGCGGTCGCCGGTTGCGTCGCCACAATCCGCCGTACTGACCATCGAGCGCGTGATAGTATTCGCCGGGTTCCGCCGCCCACGTGCGAATGCCGCCCTCGGCGCGGCGCAATTCGATTGCGTAAGGCACTTTCCAGTTGCGCGCGACACGCCAGTAGAAGCCGTTGCCGCCGAGATACGCCAGCTTGCCGCCCTGTTGCGTATACGCGGACAGGGCGTCGATCGTGCCGAGCGTATGGTATTCCGGATGCGAACCGGTCAGCAGCGCACGATACGGCGCGAGAAGCTCGACCCCTTCCTCATCGAGATCTTCGTCCGTGACGATGTCGAACGCGATACCCTTCGCCTCGAGCCAGGCAAGCAGGTGCAGGTCCGCCGGATAATGCCGCATTCCGGAGCCGCGCGGATCGTTGAATGTGAGAAACCCCGGCCGCATCGTCAGGATCGGCCGGTGGCGGGACGAAAACGAAATGCCGCTGCCATCGCGATGCTTGTTGTAGGTCGAGCGGCCGTAGATCGGGTACTGGTCCGGATTGTACGGATACGCCTTCCATTCGGCGACGCGGTCGTAATACGCCTGGTCGATGCTGGAACGCGCGTGGTTGGCGTACGCCTGGTAGGTGAAGGTCGAAGCCAGGAACACGATCGGTGCGAACGGGCCATCGCGGCGTGGCAGCACGTAGAGCGGCAGCCAGTCCTCGCCGGCGTCGCAGGTGAGATGCAGCGCGTAAGCCCCACTGGGCAGGTCGTCCGGTACGGACCACGAAAAATCCGCCTGCCAGCCGCAGTCGCCCAGGTCGTCGGCGTGGAAATGGATCGCGCCGTAATCGTGTGGTGCGTGTTGCCAGGATTGCGTGCGGCCGCTCCATCGCGTGCCGACAACGGCGCGCGTCGGCAGGTTCACCAGAATGCCGTGGCAGGCCTGGGGACCGATGTCGAAGATCGACTGGGTATCGATGCCCAGGGAAAAGTCCCAACCGGCAAGCAGTTCGGGTGCCAGCGCCTCCAGCGTCGCTCCCACATCGCTCCAGGAAGTCACGAAGCCTGGCAGGATCGCCGGATCTTCCAGCTTGCCAGTGAAATGCTGCTGCGGGTCGCGGGCATTTCCTGCAGCGAACAGAATACGACCGGCCGATGGCAATGCGAACCCGGAGGAGCGGGTGTCTGCCGTGACCGCAGGATCGCCATCCAGCGGCTGCTGCCCGACAAGGATGCGGCCGCCTGCCGGATCCGCGGCAAGCCAGACGCGATACCAGCGCGCCGGCCGCATCGGTTCGCCGGCCGCCAATTCGATGGTCCCGCGGGCAGAGGAAATCCTCGCGGTCGCGCCGTTGGCTCCGATCATCAACACGGTGCTGGCATCCGCGCTCGCTTCTGCCATCAACACCTCGCCGGCTTTGCCAAGCCCGGCGCGAACCATGACCGTCCAGGTGCAGGCAGCATTCGCATCGCGAAGCGGACCGGATCTGACGGTGCCGTACGATCCCAGGTGGATCGTCTGCCGTCGACCGGGCCGCGCCTCGTCGAAGCGGTGCGACAGGTCCTCGAAGCGCACTCCGGGCCCGTTGGGATTCGGGTCGCCGCTGAGCACGCGCACAAGTCGTGTACGATACGGTCCACCGTCACGCACGCTGACGAACGCGGAAAAACTCTCGCCGGGGCGATGCGAGAAACGATCGAGGTACCCCGTGATCGGCAGTTCATTGTCGGACATGCGGGAAGGCTGACGATCGGAACTGCACGCTGTCAAGCCAACCCTGCAATGGTCGCGCCGGTCCCTTGACGGCCCATGTCCGTCTCGTCAGGTTTGTCCGAATGCAGCGCACAGTCTGCCGCCGGGGAAGGCGTCACGCAAAGGGGTCACCATCATGAGGCGCGCCAATTCCATTTCGCTCGGTGTGCTTGCCGCTCTGGCGCTGGCTGCATCCTCGGCATTGGCCGAGCCATTCAAATGCCCGCATGTCGGCGGCAATTTCGTGTTCGGCCAGGAAGCCAACATCAACAGCCTGGACCAGATGACATCGGCGACGATCTCTACACGCAACATTGCCATGAACATGTTCGAAGCGCTCATGACGCGCGACGAAAACTTCAGCCCTATACTGGATCTGGCCGAGTCCGTCACCGAGGCGCCCGACCATCTGACCTACACGTTCAAGCTGCGCAATGGCGTGCATTTCCATAACGGCAAGGAGATGACCTCGGCCGACGTGGTGGCCTCGTTCGAGCGCTATAACAAGGTAGGCCTGGAGCGCAGCATGTTTGCCAACGTCGCGAGCTGGGACGCGACGGACAAGGATACCTTCGTCATCCACATGAAGCAGGCGCAGCCGACCTTCCTGATGGCGCTCAGCTCATTCAGCGTGCCCGTCGTCATCATTCCGGCGGAAGACAA